>DATBSP010000113.1:0-80422 GCA_036559705.1 Hyphomicrobium sp. | reverse complement strand
CCGACGACAATCTTAGGGCCCCGCCGTTTACAGGCGCGGGCCCTATTGCTAGAAGCGCCCGGCGACGGCTGTGGAGCGTACTCATGCCCTTCGATCCCCGTCCTGAGGGCCGCGGTCAACGGTCGATGAAGATTGTCGCCGGCAACTCCAACCGGCCGCTTGCCGACGCCATCTGTGCTCACCTCAAAGTCCCGGCCACCAAGGGCCAGGTGAAGCGCTTTGCCGACATGGAGATTTTCGTCGAGATCCAGGAGAACGTCCGCGGCCAGGACGTCTTCGTGATCCAGTCGAACTCGTTCCCCGCCAACGACAACTTGATGGAGCTGCTGATCCTCATCGACGCGCTGAAGCGCGCGTCGGCAGCGCGCATCACGGCTGTCATCCCCTACTACGGCTATGCCCGCCAGGACCGCAAACCCGGTCCGCGCACACCGATCACGGCGAAGCTCGTCGCCAATCTCATCGAGCGCGCCGGCGCCGACCGCGTCATGACGCTCGACCTGCACGCCGGGCAGATCCAGGGCTTCTTCGACATCCCGACCGACAACCTGTTCGCCGCGCCTGTCATGGTGCGCGACATCCAGGAGCAATATCGGGGCAACAACCTGATGGTCGTGTCGCCGGACGTCGGCGGCGTAGTGCGCGCCAGGGCGCTCGCCAAACGCATCGAAGCGCCGATCGCCATCTGCGACAAACGCCGCGATCGGCCGGGCGAATCCGAGGTCATGCACGTCATCGGCGAAGTGAAGGGCATGCGCTGCATCCTCATCGACGATATCGTCGATTCCGGCGGCACGCTGGTGAACGCCGCCGAAGCGCTGCTGAAGCACGGGGCCGTCGAGGTGATGGCCTACATCACGCACGGCGTATTGTCGGGCGGCGCGGTCAGCCGCATCCAGAACTCCAAGCTCAAGTCGCTGGTAATCACCGACAGCATCCAGCCGACTGCCGCCGTTCTCGCCGCGAAGAACATTCGCGTCCTGTCGATTGCCCCGTTGATAGGCGAAGCCATCCTGCGCACGGCGCGCGAGGAAAGCGTCTCCAGCCTGTTCTACTAGTACGGACCTAGCGAGCGGCGCGCGCGCTGCAAGCCCGGCAGCGGCCGCGCAGCTCGAGCGTCATCTGCTCGACCGCGAACTTCGCCTTGCGCGCCCAAGCCGAGAGGCGCTCGATGGCCGCCGCCTCATCGAACTCGGTCACCGTCCCGCAGTCATCGCAAATGGCAAACACGACGGCACCTTCGTGGCTCGGGTGCCGGCAGGCGACAAAGGCGTTGAGCGACTCCAGCCGGTGGGCTTGCCCTTCGGCGATAAGCCGATCGAGCGAGCGATAGACGGTCTGCGGTGCCAGGCTCGCCTTGTCGCGCAACTCGTCGATAAGCTCGTAGGCGCTGACTGGCCGTCCGACGCCGCGCAGCGCCTCGACAATCATCTTGTCCTGCTCGGGAGCCGGCCGGCGTTTGGTGCCCTTGCGAACCATCGGTATGCTGCCTCCGTGAAATCCGGCGGAATATAGCAGAGAGGTGATGGCAAAGATCGCAGTGAATTCAAACCAGTGAACGCCTTCTGCGCTTACGGGCCGCCCCCGCAACCCGCGGCGGACCGGCGGCTGCCCAGGCAATTGCCAACCTCCTGATCCACCGCTATAACCCGCGCCATCTCAAGCATTTCAGCATGAGACGGCGCCCGGCACCCTTGGAGGCCGCGTCGATCAGCGGGCCGCAAGGCCCTGATTTTTTTGGAGATCCAGCCATGGCTCAGCAACCGATCGAGCTGCAAGCCACGGCGCGCCCACGTGCCGGCAAGGGGGCCGCACGCCAAGCTCGTCGTGAAGGAAAAGTTCCAGCTGTCATCTACGGTGACGGCCAAGCGCCCGAGACCATCGCCCTCGACTACAACGACCTCTGGAAGCAGGTGCTCAAGGGCCACTTCACCTCGACCGTCATCGAGGTTGTCGTCGAAGGCAAAAAAAGCCGCGTCATCCCGCGCGACCTGCAGGTCGATCCCATCAAGGATCAGCCGATCCACGTCGACTTCATGCGCATCGGCAAGGACGGCCGCATCCGCGTTGAGGTTCCGGTTCGCTTCATCAACGATCAGCTTTCGCCCGGCCTGAAGCGCGGCGGCGTGCTCAACATCGTGCGCCACGACGTCGAGGTCATCTGCCCCTACGACCATATCCCGCCCTTCTTCGAGGTGGACCTAACCGGTCTCGAGATCGGCCGCTCGATCCACATCTCGGCGGTGACGCTGCCCAAGGATGCCGAGCTGACCATCAAGGATCGCGACTTCACCATCGCCACCATTGCCGGCGCCGTGAAGCAGGAAGAGGAAACTCCGACGGCTGCTGCCGCTCCGGCGGAAGGTGCCGCCGCGGCCCCTGCCGCTGCTGGCGATGCCGCCAAGGCAGGTGCGGCACCCGCCAAGGGCGCCGCCGCTCCGGCTGCGGCCAAGGGTGCTCCCGCACCCGCGGCCAAGGCCGCGGCTCCGGCTGCCAAGAAAAAGTAAGAAGGCGGGCGGGCGCCGCGGTATTCGCGCGCCCCCCTATTTCCTCCTCGCCGGGGCGTGCCCATGAAGCTGTTCGTCGGACTGGGAAACCCAGGCGCGCAGTATGCCCGCCACCGCCACAACGTCGGCTGCATGGCGCTCGACAGGATCGCCGCCGCGCATAGCCTCGGCGCCTGGCGCAAGCGCTTCCATGGCGAGACGACGGAAGGCACGCTTGGCGGCGAGCGCGTCGTGCTGTTGAAGCCAACGACGTACATGAACGACAGCGGCCGCTCGGTCGGCGATGCCGCGCGCTTCCTGAAAATCGAAATCGGCGACATCTACGTCTTTCACGACGAGATCGACCTCGCGCCAGCCAAGCTGAAGGTGAAAGTTGGCGGCGGCAACGCCGGCCACAACGGGCTGCGCTCCATCACCGCGCACATGGGCAACGAGTACAACCGCGTGCGCATCGGCGTCGGGCATCCGGGTGTGAAGGACGCCGTAGCGCACTACGTGCTGCACGACTTCGCCAAGGTCGAGTACGCTTGGCTCGACCCGCTGCTCGACGCCATGGCCTATGCGGCACCGTTTCTTGCCAAAGGCAATAGCTCGCGCTTCTTGTCCCAGGTTGCCCTCAAGACCCGTGACGACGACGCGTCAGAAGAGCAGGAGCCGCCTGCGAAAGCGAAGCCCGAACGCGCACCGCGCAATCCGCATCCGGCGGGGGAGCGCGTATCGAAGCGCGCGGGCGCGCTCGCAGAGAACCTCAAGAAGTGGCTCGCCGGCCGCGGCGACAAGGAGTAAGCCCAAGCCCACAGTGCGTCGTCCAGCGCCCGTTCGCGGTGCTCAAGTCGCGCCTTCGGTATAACGACTTGGAGTTAGCGATGAACCTCGGCCGCGTGCTCGCGCTGTTAATCGCCGTAATCGTTCTGACGCTTGGGGGCGCCGCAATGGCGCAAGCCGCGCCACCCGCCGTGCAGGAACTCGCCGGCGAACATCCCGCCGAATACTACAAGCGCGCGAGCAAGCTGTTCCAAGAGGGCAAGAAGGACGACGCCGTATTCGTCTTCTACCTCGGACAGCTGCACTTCCGCACGCATCTGCTGGCAAAATCCGGCGGCGATCCGACTGGCGACCCGGCCATCTTCACATCGCTCTCTCAGGTCATCGGCAAGCCGATCAATCAATATGCGTTCGGCGATATTCCTGGCTTGGCGCGGACGATCGACGCCGTCTTAGCGTACGATACGGCGAACCCTGACAAGTTCACTTCACCCACCTAGTTCGCCAAGATTCACAACAACGTGCGCGACGGGCTGACGGCGATGAAAGCAAAGATGCTTGCTGAGGCCGACCGCATCCGTGCCGACCGCCTGAAGAACGGACTGGAAAATCGCTAGGGGCGCCCCACATCTGCCGCACCCTCACCTTGCAGCGTAAGCCGCGACGCCCTATTCCCCCAGCATGACAGCAATCATCACAATTAAAGACCTGTCGAAGACCTATGCCACGGGCTTCCAGGCACTGAAGCATGTCAACCTGGTGATCCGCCGCGGCGAGATCTTCGCGCTGCTCGGGCCCAATGGTGCCGGCAAGACGACGCTGATCTCGATCGTGTGCGGCATTGTGAACGCGACGACCGGGAGCGTGACGGTCGACGGCAGCGACATCAGGCGCGACTACCGCCGCGTGCGGGCCATGATCGGCCTCGTGCCGCAAGAACTGACGACGGATGCCTTCGAGACGGTGTGGAACGCCGTCTCCTTTAGCCGCGGCCTGTTCGGCAAGCCGCCCAACCCGGCCTACATCGAGAAGGTGCTCAAGGAGCTGTCCCTGTGGGACAAGAAGGACAGCAAGATCATGACTCTGTCGGGCGGCATGAAGCGCCGCCTACTGATCGCCAAGGCGCTGGCGCACGAGCCGCAGATCCTTTTCCTCGATGAGCCGACGGCCGGCGTCGACGTCGAATTGCGCAAGGACATGTGGCAGGTGGTGCGCGATCTGCGCGCCACTGGCGTCACTATCATCCTGACGACGCACTACATCGAGGAAGCCGAATTAATGGCCGACCGCGTCGGGGTCATCGCCAAGGGCGAATTGATCCTCGTCGAGAACAAGGCCGAACTGATGCACAAGCTCGGCAAGAAGCAGCTCGTCCTGCAACTCAACGCGCCGCTCGATGCCATCCCCGCCGAGCTTGCCGCGCACGCGCTGGAGCGCTCGCCCGACGGCCGCGCACTGACCTTCACCTACGACACGCGCGCCGGGCGCACCGGCATCACGGCGCTGCTCAACGACATGCGCACGTCGGGTATCGGCTTCAACGACCTCGACACGACGCAGTCTTCGCTCGAGGACATCTTCGTCGATCTCGTCAGGAGCGCCAAATGAACCTGCACGCGGTCAAAGCCATCTACGTGTTCGAAATGTCGCGCGCCTTTCGCACGTTCATGCAGAGCATTCTTTCGCCGGTGCTCTCGACTTCGCTGTATTTCATCGTCTTCGGCGCCGCCATCGGCTCGCGCATTTCGGAGATCGAGGGCGTCAGCTACGGCGCCTTCATCGTGCCGGGGCTGATCATGCTGCAGCTGCTGACCCAGAGCATCGCCAACGCCTCGTTCGGCATCTATTTCCCGCGCTTCACGGGCACCATCTACGAGCTGCTGTCGGCGCCGATCTCGCCGCTCGAGATCGTGCTCGGTTACGTCGGTGCCGCGGCGACGAAGTCTATTATCCTCGGGTTGATCATCCTCGCCACCGCGGCCCTGTTCGTGCCGCTGCACATCGCTCACCCGTTCTGGATGCTGGCCTTCCTCGTGCTGACGTCAGTGACCTTCAGCCTGTTCGGCTTCATCATCGGCATCTGGGCCGACGGCTTCGAGAAGCTGCAGATCATCCCGTTGTTGATTGTGACACCGCTGACATTCTTGGGCGGCACCTTCTACTCGGTGAACATGCTGCCTCCGTTTTGGCAGACGGTGACGCTGTTCAACCCCGTCGTGTACCTGATCAGTGGGTTTCGCTGGAGTTTCTTCGAGATTTCCGACGTCAACGTCGGCATCAGCCTCGGCATGACGGTGGTGTTCCTGTTGGTCTGCCTCGCCGTTATCTGGCGCATCTTCACCACCGGCTACCGGCTGAAGGCCTGACATGTGTGTTGCGGCGCAGCTTGCGCAGGCAGCGAACCCGGGCCAGTGTGGCGCGGGGGCCGCGGTGCTGACCGGGCCGGCACGCATCGTCTGGGGAGGTGCACGTGGAAGGGATCATCCAAGCCGTCGTTTCGTTCCTGCAGCAGGGCATCGCTGCGATCTTCAAATTCCTGCAGCTCGTCTGGACCTGGTCGTTCGGCCAGATCGTCTCGATCTTCTCGTCCGACTGGCAATCGCTGCCAATCTGGAAGATCGTCATCCTCGTCATCGCGCTCGGCGCCATCGCCTACATTCTGTACAAGGCGTTCATGGTGCTGTGGTCGGGGGTCGTCGCCCTGTTCCACGCGTTCGTTGAGCTGCTCGGTAAGTTCGTGTCGGTGTTGCCGCAGATCGTCATCGCCGGACTGATTGCGTTTGGCGCCGGCTACGTGATCCAGCACGTCAACTTCTGACGCAGCGATACGCCGGGCCGACGAGCCACCACCTTTGCCGGCACGCGTCGTGCAACCTCCATTCGCACGACGCGTTGCCGACTTGATGCCGAGCCGCAAATTGCCGCGGGTGACACATCAGGGAGGGAATCGTTGTGCAAGACCTGATCGCAAACCTCCCCTGGTACATCGCCGGCGCATTCGCCCTTGGCTTCGTGGTGGCTTGGCTCACGTGTGGCGATGCAGACGCTGCGGCATACACCTCGCCAATGGAGGAAGAAGAGCGTCGGCGCCGTGGTGCACTTGGCTGGCTGTGGCGCGGGTATCGCGCCTATGACAGGGGCGCGGGCTGGTACAACCGCATCGGCTGGTTCCTGTCGCTGTTCAAGTCCAATGCCGGTGTCGCCATGCTCGTCGCATCGACCGGCGCCGCGGCGACCTACGGCGCCATCGAGATCCGGCAGAACGTCATCGCCAATCGCGCCCCGGTCGAGACGGCGGCCATTGCGCCGGAGCCCGAGGTGCGCCGGACGCGCAACTCGACCGTCTTCGCCATCGAGGGCAGGGACAAGGCCGGGAGTCGTGCCACCTTCGACGTCGTCGTCTTGAACAAGAGCTTCCTGTGGGTGCGCGGCAGCGCCGAGGATCTCGAGAAGGACGGCGTCATGATACCGCGCGCCGAGCTCGCCGCTGCCGTGCTCGACGACGAAGTGCGGAGCACGCTTTCCGACGCCAAGGAGGTGATCACCGTTGGCACCGCCTCGCAGGAGGGCAGCGCTACAGAAGAGGTCGCGCGCGCCGAGCGCCGCGCCAAGCAGGCGGCGACGCTGGTCTCCGGCGCCGTCGCTGCCGATACACCGATCTGGACCCTGAACCTCGGGCAGTACCGCGACCCGTGCAAAGACTGCGAGACGGGCGGCACCAGCTGGCAGCGGCCGTTCATCGTCATCGCGGTGAAGGAGACCGACCCCGGCACCAACATCGGCGAGGCCCTCACCGACGCCATGAGCGGCAAGGACAAGCTGCCGAGCCCGGCCAGCTACTCGGCTTTCGCCCTCACCCGCTTCCGCTAGTTGGTTCGTCGCGACGTCATCTCGCGACCCGAAGCTGACGTCGAGCACGGCCGCCACGAGGTCTGCTCCCGGACCCTGAGCCGCCACGGTCAGTACTCACAGAGGGCCGGCCGGCGGCGGCCGAGTCAGGATTGCGAGGACCGCGCGCCGCCGTTGCAGGATGCGGCACGGGCGGTTCGCCGCCAGCTCCCGCAGAAGACGGACCCGGACGCGGGCCGCCTCCTCGGGGTCGTGCTCGTAGCCGTTGTACCAGTCGGGGTGCTCGAACCCGACCTGGAACACGGCGTCGCCGGCGAACGTCAGCCGGTCGCCGCCAGACGCCAGGCGGACCACGCTGTGCCCGGGGGTGTGGCCGCCGGTGCGATGGACGAGCACCCCCGGCGCCACCTCGTACTCCGCCTCGAATGGCCGCAGCTGTCTGTTGTAGTCGTTCAAGAACCGCTTGGCCGCCCGCCGAAGCGCGTCCGGGAACCCCGGCGGCATGGAGACGCGGGAGAAATCGGGCGACCCCCAGAACTCGGCCTCGGCGGTCGCCAGGTGGACCCGCAGGTCCGGACGCAGCCGGTCCCTCACCCCGTCAACTAGCAGCCCGCCAATGTGGTCCATGTGCAGGTGGGTAAGCACCACCTCGGTCACGGATGCAAGATCGATGCCCGCGGCCTCCAGTCGTTGGATCAACTTTCCGGCCCGCGGCAAATTCAAGTCCGGGTCAGCGCCGAGCCCAGCGTCGATGAGTATGGTCCGGCGCCGCTACGCACCACGACCACGTTCAGCGCCCACTCGAGCACGTCCGGCGGCAGGAACATATCCTTCAGCCAGGCCGCCCGAACGGCCGGGTCGACGTTGTGGCCCAACATCGCGCCTGGCAGCGATAGCACCCCATCGCTGATCACCATCACGTCAATCTCGCCGACCCGCAGCGCTTAGCGCGACGGAACCAGCTCGTCGACCCGGCCTACCGGGGTGTGAGGTGTTGTCCAGGCTCATGTTTGTCTCCTGCTGACATGGCTTTACTCGCCACTACCGCCATTCTTTATTCTCCGCTTTTCGGCTGCTGCCGGCTGGTTATGTCAAAGCGAAGTATGGCTGGCTGACGGTAATCGGCTTCAATCGCTTGGTCCGCTTCTGGCCCCAAGCGGACTCCAACTTCGCGCGTATCCTCCCTCCCATCCCGACCCCGCTAAGGGGTCGATCTCGAGGCGTCCTGCATCGAGGGCGGGCTGCAGGTCGGGTACACGCGCCGCAACGTACGGAGCGACTATCCGAGGCTCGCCGCGCCCACCCGGTGAGAGTCCAGGAGGGGGAAACCCCTGAAACGCCGCGGGTATGCCCATAATCCTGCGCGGGGCGGCTTGAGTGTCGCTCAAAAAATAAAACAGCTTCGCGGCACTCCACGCCCAGCAGCCCCTTGCTTGCCCATGCCTCGGGGTGCACCGACCCGCGAGAAATGGACGTACGCCTCTTGCCACGCACTCAGCCAGCTGCGGCAACGGAAGGCTTCACATTCGCGGCCGAAGTCTCTAGGCATCGGGCAGCATCAGGGCAGCAGCGGCGTGAGGCCCTTCCTCCATTCAGCGCAGGCGCTAAGTCATGGGCTTCAAATGCGGCATCGTGGGTCTGCCGAACGTCGGCAAGTCGACCCTCTTCAACGCGCTGACGCAGACCGCGGCTGCGGAGGCGGCGAACTACCCGTTCTGCACCATCGAGCCGAACGTTGGCGAGGTCGGTGTACCGGACGAGCGCCTCGATAAACTCGCCGCCATAGCCAAGTCCGGGCAGATCATCCCAACGCGGCTTACCTTTGTCGACATCGCCGGCCTGGTGCGCGGCGCTTCCAAGGGCGAGGGCCTCGGCAACAAGTTTCTGTCCCACATCCGCGAAGTCGATGCCGTCGCCTATGTGCTGCGCTGCTTCGAGGACGACGACATAACCCACGTCGAGAACCGCATCGATCCGCTGGCCGATGCCGAGGTGGTCGAGACCGAGCTCATGCTCGCCGACATGGAGAGCCTGGATAAGCGCAGCGCTGCTACCGAGAAGAAGGCGAAGGCCGGCGACAAGGAAGCCAAGGCGCAGTTCGCCGTGATGGAGAAGGCGCTGATCCCCCTGCGGGACGGCAAGCCGGCCCGCATGGCCGACATCGCGGCCGAGGAGAAGCCAATCTTCGCGGCGCTGCAGCTGCTTACGTCGAAACCGGTCGTCTACGTGTGCAACGTCGAGGAATCGGCTGCCGTAAACGGCAATGCATATTCCAAGAAGGTGGAGGAAAAGGCGAAGGCGGAAGGCGCTGTCAGCGTCGTCATCTCGGCCAAGATCGAGGCCGAGTTCGCCGGGCTGCCACCGGCCGATCGTGCCGAATTCCTGGCCGAGATGGGGCTGGCCGAACCCGGCCTCAACCGCTTGATCCGCGCCGGCTACCAGCTGCTGGATCTCGTCACCTATTTCACCGTCGGTCCGAAGGAAGCGCGCGCCTGGACGATCACCCGCGGCACCAAAGGTCCGCAGGCCGCCGGCGTCATCCACACCGACTTCGAGAAGGGCTTTATTCGCGCCGAGACCATCGCTTATGAGGATTACGTTTCGCTCGGCGGCGAGGTGGGCGCCAAGGACGCCGGCAAGATGCGGCTCGAGGGCAAAGAATATGTCGTCAAGGATGGCGACGTGATGCATTTCCGATTCGCAAACTAGCGCTCGGAATCGTCTCTACAGAGAGACCACCGCAATGGGTGCAGTATGCGTCGGACCCTGTTGGCGATCATCGCTCTACTGAGCTGCTTTGGCGCGAGCTTCGCCCAAGAGCAGGCCAAGGAGCAGGTGTGCTGAACGCGCGATCTCATTGGGCCCCCCCTCCCGCAATTCATCCCCCTCACCTAGGAGGGCCGCCCCTGCCGTTGTGGGGGGCCGGACGTGTGGAAATGCTATCGGGGAGTGTTGACCGTCGCTTGTACGAACGTGCTACGCAAAGGATTGTAGTGCGGCTGTGGAAAACCCTTTGACGTAGGAATCGCTGTGGTGAGCGCCGGTTGGCGCCCCCGAAGTCCGCCCCTATATGCCTCCCATCGCCCACGACATGGAGGATCCGGCATGCACGCGATGGATATCCAGGAACACGCCCGCAAGCTGCGCGAAGCGCGCGGCGACCTAGCCCTGGCGCAGGCGGCGCAAAAGGCGCGCAGCTTTGAGCAACAAGGGGACACAAAGCAGGCGGAGACTTGGCGCAAGATCGAGGCTGCCCTGCGCAACATGCAGGGCCCACGCCTCAGCTAACGCAGCAGGGAGCAGCGTCGCGGCCGATGCTCCCGCTCAACAGGTCATGGATGATTTTCATGCGCAGATTTGCCACGACCCTGACGATTGTTCTCGCTGGCGCAATTGCCATGAGCGCCGCCGCATTCGCTGAGCCGCCTGCGCCGGCCGGCGCGAGCAAGGCTGCCGGCGCCACCGTGACCGATGCGCCGGCCGTGACCACCGGCACCATCAACCTCGATCCTACATTCGAGCAGCGGATGTCCGATTGCATGGCCATCTGGGAGCCGCGCACGCACATGAGCAAGCAGCAGTGGCGGCGCACCTGCAAAACGACGTTGCGGGAATTCGGCAACTGATCAGCGCTGTGCGCGCTGGCCGTAGTTCTTGAAGCGCTCGAGCACGCGCGTCATCTCCTCATCCGGCAGGAGGTGAGGCACGCCCAATGCCAGAACCTTCGCGTACTGCTCCGACAGAACCTCAACCTCGCGCGCCAGCTCGAGCGCCGCTCCGAGGGTGGCGCCGACGGCGATCTGGCCGTGGTTGGCCATCAGGCAGGCATTGCGCTCGGCCAAACCATTGGCGACGTGATCGGCCAGCTCCTGCGTGCCGAACGTGTCGTACGGCACCAGCGGGATGTCCTTTCCGCCCGCCACGGCCACCATGTAATGAAACGCCGGAATCGGCTTGTGCGCGCAGGCGAGCACCGTGGCGTGCAGCGAGTGCGTGTGCACGACAGCCTTCATGTCGGGGCGGGCGCGGTAGGCGGCGAGGTGAAAGCGCCACTCGCTCGACGGCTTGCGCGATTTCCTGTCGAGCAACGTGCCTTTTGAGGTGATGAAGACGATGTCGCGGGGGCGTATGTCTTCATATGCCATGCCGGTTGGCGTGATCAGCATGCCGCCTTTCCAGCGGCAGGACACGTTTCCCGAACGGCCGGGCGACAGGCCGGACTGGCTCATCGCCAACGCAGTGTCGATCACCGCGCGGCGCGCGTCCTTCTCCGGATCTTTGTTTTTGACGGTCACGGCGATGCACTCAATAGGCGCCCAGCCCCCCACAATGCCATAGATTCTTTTGCAGGATTATAAAGGTTGCATCGGCGCCCGTCGGTCACAGAGGGGGGTGGCCGCCCTATTTCTCGGCCCGTTCAGGGTAGAGCGAAAGCAGCCCCTCGCGCGTTGCCGGGCAGACGCCCCGCTCGGTGATGAAGCCAGTGACGAGCCTTGCCGGTGTCACGTCGAAGGCCGGGTTGCCGGCGGGCGAGCCAGGTGCGGCGATCTCCACGGTGACGACGCTGCCGTCGGGCAGCCGGCCCGGCATTTTCAGGACCTCGTCGGCCGACCGCTCCTCGATGGGGATGGAGAGCCCCTCTTCCTGCGTCCAATCGATGGTCGAGTGGGGCAACGCGACGTAGAACGGCACGTCATTGTCCTTGGCGGCCAAGGCCTTGAGGTAAGTGCCGATTTTGTTAGCGACGTCACCGTTGGCGGCCACGCGGTCGGTGCCGACGATGATCATATCGACCTTACCGTGCTGCATGAGGTGGCCGCCGGCATTGTCGACGACGATAGTGTGCGGCACACCGTGGCTGCCGAGCTCATAGGCCGTCAGCGCGGCGCCCTGATTGCGCGGGCGCGTCTCGTCCACCCACACATGCAGGGGGATGCCGGCATCGTGCGCCTGATAGATGGGCGAGGTCGCCGTACCCCAGTCGACGCAGGCGAGCCAGCCGGCGTTACAGTGAGTTAAGACCTCGACCTTCTCGCCCTCACCCTTCTTCTTGGCGATGTCCTCGAGCAGCTTCTTCCCGTGCTCGCCGATGCGCCGGCAGTTCTCGACGTCCTCGTCGCAGATCTCGGCGGCGCGCCTGTAGGCGGCCGCGACGCGCTTCTCGCGTGGCAGATTCTGCACAGCGCCGCGCATTTCCTCCAGCGCCCAGCGCAGGTTGATGGCCGTCGGCCGCTGCTTGGCAAGGAACTCGACGGCACGGTCAATCGCCTCGTCGGAGGCGTCTTGGCGGATTGCCATGGCAAGGCCGTAGGCAGCCGTGGCCCCGATCAGCGGGGCGCCGCGAACCTGCATCGACAGAATCGCTCGCGCCGCATCCTCCGCCGATTGCAGCGGGATGACGACGAACTCGTGCGGCAGCCGCGTCTGGTCGATGATTTCCACCGACCAGCCATCCGGCGCGAGCCAGATGGTACGAAATGCCTTGCCTTTGATCTTCATCGATTAATCACCGCTGGGCATGGTTGGCGCCGTAGGAATGTGGATGGTGTGCGCCAGTCCGCAAGAGGGGCAGGTGAGCGCGTACCACTCGGCATAGGGCCGCGTCGACCGGTCGATGATCTCGAGCCCGGGCGCCTCGCACACCGGGCAGGCGACCGGCTCGGCCGTCGCGAGCCGCCAGGCAGCGATCCGCTGCACCGCCAGACGCACCTTGTCGGAGGGGAGCGGGTTGCCCATCACGCGCGCGCTCAATGCCCCTCGAAAGCAAGCAGCGCGTGCGTGCGGATGCCATGGCTGCGCAGCAGGTCGAGGCCGCCGAGGTCAGGCAGGTCGACGAGGAATGCCGCGCCAGCGACGAGGGCGCCCGTACGGCTGATGAGCTTGGCCGCCGCCTCGGCGGTGCCGCCGGTGGCGATCAGGTCATCAACGATGAGGATGCGCTCGCCCGGCTTGATGGCGTCCTCGTGTATCTCGATAATGTCGACGCCATATTCCAGCGAATACTGCTGGCCGATGGTCTTCCACGGCAGCTTGCCCTTCTTGCGGATGGGAATGAAGCCGCAATTGAGGCGGTCGGCGACGGCGCCGCCGAGGATGAAGCCGCGCGCTTCGATGCCGGCGACGGCGTCGATATTATCGTTCAGGTAGGGCGCCGCCATGCCTTCGATGGCGGCCTTGAACCCCTTGGCATCGCCCATCAGGGTCGTGACATCGCGGAACAGGATGCCCGGCTTCGGGTAATCCGGAATCGTACGTACAAGCCGCCGCAAATCGATCAAGTGAACCCCTCCCCGCCAAATTGCCGGCGCAAAATAGCAATATCAGCCCTGAGGCGGTAGGCGTTTCACCGCGGCAATGACTTCTTACTACATGGCTGCTGTAGCCGGCCGTCGCGGGCCAGGACGCAGCGCTTTTAGGAGGCTTCCAGCGTGGCCAGCGTCGAATTCCCTCTCACGGCGGATGAGGGTGCGGAGGATCTGCCACGAACACTGAGGCGGGAGAAGGAAGCACGCGAGAGGGCGGCCCGGGAACGTGAAGCCAAGGCGCGCGCCGCCACTCTCACTCACGATTTCGGGGCGGCCGATGCGCGCAGCGAGCAGCCGCCGAACGACGCCGGCGGAGCGACTGTTTCTCGATTCGAGGTCTCGTTCGCGCACTTGATGATGTTCTTCATCAAGGCGGTGTTCGCCGCCATCCCCGCGCTGATCATCCTCAGCGCGCTGCTGTGGCTCGGCGGTAATGTGCTCAAAGCCATGTTTCCGCAGCTCATCCACATGCAGATTCTCATCACCTTCCCCAACTGAGGCGCCGGTCGCGTTCTAAACATGGGCACGTGGCGCGCGATTTTGATGCTGGCGGCAAGCGTTCTGTTGGCGGCTGCTGGCGTTGCCGACCTGCGGGCGGCGACGGAGGATGAGCCTGGCACGACTGCGCCAAGGAAGAAGAGCACCGACCTCAAGGACATCCTCGTTCCCATCCCGTCCTACTCGAATGACGTCGACGACAACGGCTGTCACGTCCGCAGGGCACCGGAGGAGATTTTCGTCGGGCCCGACACCGACACCCAGCACGTCGCCTTCACCGAGCTCATCGGCGAGACCATCCGGCGCTATTCGGTGCGCGCCATCCTCGATGGACCGGAAAAGTTCATGGCGTCGCTGGCGCAGCTCGATGCCGATACACGCACGCTAGTCCCGATGTCCTGCGTGGTGGCTTCGGCCGCGATGGGCTGCACACATTCTTCTTTCTCAGTGCCGGCCAACACGCGCCGGCCATCCGCGATGCCCTGCAGGCCGCCGGGCTGCAGCGCGAGCATGGCTGTTCGCGCGGGCAATGGCGCTGTTCGGCCCGACCTATCCCGTCGACAACGAGACGCGCGCACGCAGCTTCTCCTACTCGTCGCTCGATACACCGCTAAACGACTTCGATAAGCGCATGATGGAGATCGCCCTGTCGTTCGGATCGGCGAAAACTTCGCCGCGGCGATGGTCGCCTATGTCGAGCGCACACCGGCGCTGTGGCAGCGCATCGAAGCGCAACGGGCGCGGCTCGGCGAGGTGGCGCGCCTGCGCTACCTCAACTCGCACTGATCCGGCGCACGAATATCTGGGACAAGACCGATACCGACGTCGCCGCACTGCTGGGAGCACTGCCTAAGGAGCAGCGCACACTATTCGCGATGGAGATCTTTAACGCCGAGTTCGAGAACGGCGGCGTTCATCAATTCTTCTACAATTCTTCCGGCATCGTCGCGCCCGAGGTTTACGACGCCTTCGGCGAACTGGGGCTCGAGCGTCAGGCGGCTATCTTCAAGCGGGCGCTCGATATGTTCGGTGCGAAGTATCCGCGCGACCTCAACAGGCGGCGCGACAAGTACTTCAGCCACGCGGGCTGGAGCGCGTTTGACAAGCAGCTCTCCGACCTGACGGATGACTTCTACGACCTCGACGGTGGCCCCACCGTGGTGCGTCTCGGCGGCACCACCGCCATCGAAGGCGGCCCCGGCATCTGGTCCGCCATGGCGACGTACGCGCGGGTGAAGCAGTTGCTGCCCTGCTGATCAGCGCGCGCCGGAAGCCATGTATGCAAGGTAGGAGATGACGGCGTCGAGGTCGGCGTCGGGCAGAGCCTTGGCGTCGAAGGCCGGCATCTGCTGCTGCGGCCAGGTGCGGACTGCCTTCGGGTTGCGGATCAGCGCGCGCAATCCATCTCCGGTGAGATACTGCGTCGGGTTCATTGGCTCGCCGAGGTCGGGGCCAACGTCGGCGGCGCCGGCGCCTTTCATGCGATGACAGGGCATGCACTGGGTGGTGAACACCGCCTGCCCATGCCGCGCCGGATCATCGGCGGTAAGCGCTGCTGCTACGGCCATCTGCGGCCAGCGATGCGCGGGCGATTCAACGCCGGTCATGGCGACGGTCTGATAGGGCCACAACTCGGTGCCGACGTTGGACCGCTCCGGGTGCTGCCACACGAGATAGAACGGCCCGGCCGAGACGTCTTCCCCCGGCAGCAGCGGCCACGGGGCGACGGGATCCTCGACGGCGATCCAGGCGACGCTGCCGCCGCTGGCGCCCTTGGCAACGAGGGCCATGGGAATCTGCGAGACGAAGCCGTCGGACGCTCGCGCTTCTACCGTGTCGAGCGAGGGATCCGACATCTCTCCAATCAATGCGAGCAGCGGCACGGCGCGGTACTTCATAGATCGCATGTAGGAGACGTCGGCGGGGATCTCGATCGTCGCGGCGTCGGCGCGCGCTAGCAGCTCCGTGCCAGTGAAGCGCTTCTCGCCGGCGCCGAACGAGAGCGTCAACGCGTCGGTCTCGGCGCATGCCGGGCAGAACGACAACAATGCCATGACGATCGACAATGCTATGCGCATCATGGGCTCCAAGATTTGCGCGGCCACAACCATCACTGTAGCGTGCCCGGATCGGCACGGGCAAAGGAGCACGTCCACATGGCGGGCGACAACGATGCGCAACGCGAGCTGAGCGAGATCACCGGCGCGCTCGACGTGCTGTTCACGCTGCGCGAGGAGTTCGCCACCTGGTTGCAAGAGGCGCAAAGCGAGGATCGCAAGGAAGAGCTGGAGAACGTGTTCCGCCACGTCGTGGCGATGGAAGAGGAATACCAGCGACGGCGCGACGCCGCCGAGAAGAAGCTGGCGGGCAGCTGAAATTACGACTTGGACCCGAGCTCGCTCACGGCCGCAGCAAGCGCCTCCATGACACCAGGCTCTGTTATCGCGTGGCCGGCCTTGTCGATGATCTCGAGCCGGCAGTTGCTCCAGGCTTCCGAAAGGGCATAGGCGGCTTTCGGTGGGCACAAGAGATCGTAGCGGCCCTGCACGATGGCGCCGGGAATGTCCTGCAGCTTGTGCGCGTCGCGCAGTAGCTGCCCGGGAGCAAGAAAGAAATCGTTACGGATGTAGTGCCCCTCGATGATCGGCGTCGGCGGCGGGCGGTCGCTGCGCCCCAGGGACGCCGATAGCCGCGTCTGCGCGGGCGCCAACTCCGATAGCGCGCGCTCGTACGCGGCCCAGGCCTGCGCGGCGGGCACCTGCGCGGCGGGGTCGGGATCCGCGAGGCGGCGAAGATAAGCCGCTAGCGGGTCGGCTCGCTCGGTCTCGGGCAGGAAGCCGATGAAGTCTGCAAACAGATCCGGCCGGAACAGCTTCGGCCCATCGACGAAGGCCCATTCCACCTCATTGCGGGTGCCGAGGAAGATCGCCCGCATCACCAGTCCGGCGACGCGCTCGGGGAAGGCTTCGGCATAGGCGAGAGCCAGCGTCGCGCCCCACGAGCCGCCAACCACCAGCCAGCGCTCGATGCGAAAGTGCGCGCGGATCGCCTCGATGTCGGCGACGAGATGCTGCGTTGTGTTGGCGGCGAGCGACAAGTAGGGATGGCTGCGGCCGGCACCGCGCTGATCGAATAGGAAAGCGTGGAAGCGCGAGGCATCAAACAGCCGCCGGTGAAGGTGCTGGGAGCCGCTACCAGGCCCGCCGTGCAGGAACAACGCCGGGATGCCGCCGGCGCGACCGACTTCCTCGACGTACAGCCAATGGCCGTCACCGACGGTAAGCATGCGCGCATCGAATGGGCGCAACGGGTCGGCAGTGGCGGTCGGCGTCGACATGCAATCCTCGAGCTTGAGCCATCGCTATAGCAGGGGAACGAGGTAGGTGACGATGCCGCGCGCCTCCGGCTGCTGTGTTTCGCCTGGCGGGTTGCCCGGGAGCTCAACCATCGAATAGAACACCTGCACGTGAATGTTCT
Organism: Hyphomicrobium sp.; assembly: GCA_036559705.1. Lineage (GTDB taxonomy): Bacteria > Pseudomonadota > Alphaproteobacteria > Rhizobiales > Hyphomicrobiaceae > Hyphomicrobium_A. The sequence continues at coordinate 63,021 of DATBSP010000113.1, read as the reverse complement.
CGAAAGGCCCGGACGCGGGCAGGTATTCGAGCTCGACGTCGAACTCGTTCTGCCGCGTCAGCGGCCTGCCGCTCGGCGCATCGACGGCGTCCCAGGCCCAGCTGTAGCGGGTCTGCACCTTGAGTCCGTCGATGATCAACTTCGACAAATCGTAGGCGGCGCCGACCACGACGCTCTTTTCGCCCGCCTGGTTGAAGTCGAGCTGGTCGAGCACGGTATAGGCAGGGAAGCTGCCGAACCGGACCTTGTAACTCGGCACCGTCGCCGGTGCGCGAGCCGGCGACAAGCAGCGTCGCATCGGCATAGCTTGCGGCAAAGCGCGCGGAGATTTGGTTCGTCTCGTACGGCGCGCCCGGCGATGAGGTCAGCGCCAACGGTGCGCTGGTTGGTGTAGTTGACGCTGACGCGGAACTGCATGGACGTGGCGCGAATGATCCAATCGGCTTCCGCGAACGTCGTGTTGAGGACGTCGGCGATCCAGTAGTCGATGGCGCCCAATGTTAGTCCCTCGATTGGCACCACCTTGGCGCCGGCTGCCAACACGCCGCGATCCTCCGTTACGCCAAGCTCGTCCGAGAACGGCAGGAAGTGCGAGCTGTCGCGCGTCTTGAAGCCCCACAGATAGCCGACGCCGTAGTTCAGCGTCTGCGCCTCGTCGCGGCGGCGCGTAATCACCGCGCCCTCAACAGCGTTGGGCAGCATGCGGTTGTCCTGCGGATTTATGTAAGGCGTCTTGAAGAGCTGCCGACCGAGCACAGCCTCGAGGCCCGTGAAACGCATGCGCGCATTGGCGATGGCGAACGAGCTCACCTCCGCCTGATTCTGCGTGAGCAGCAGCGTGCCGCCTTCGCCCTCGGGCGCAAACAGCGGCTGCGACGTGGCCCCCGCCGCCTCAAGCTGCAGCCAGTCGTCGAGGTAGCCGGTCTTGGACGCCAGTGCCGAGCCGCCGGCCCAGGCGCGCGAGCGCGGTCCTGTCGCGTTGTCGCGGTCCAAATCGTGCGTACGCAGGTATACGGCGAGCTTCATGTCGCGGAAGAACGGATCGGCGAAACGCAATCTCTCCTTTAGATCCTGGAACAGCACGGGGCCGTCATCGGCGGGAAACGAGGTGCCAGGGACGAGGCGCTGCGGGCCGCCTGGCAGCGGCGCCTGCGGCGTGAAGGTGCTCTGGATGGGGCTGTAGATGTCGGCGGCACTCGACGGGACGCGCTCGGCGTCGTCGTCCTGGTCCGCCTTCGCGGCCGACCGTAGCGCACCAATCGCGGCGAGCATCACCACGCCGAACATCAACGCGCTGCGCAAAGAGGCGCGCGGCTGTAGCTTGGCGTGCATGAATTTGGCAACAGAATCAATTGCGCCGGCGCAAATTTGCGTAGCAATCGAAACAGAGCGCCGACAAGCGACGACCTCGGCGTTCCCTGCAGAACAGCGCGGGGACAGCATATACCAAGTCCCTGGTCTATCGGCGGGAACCTTTTCAAGGTCATCGCATCTAATCCCGCGTAGTCTGGGAATAGATGGAGGCCGCCCATGCCGTCGCAAGTCGAGGGCCGAACCTACCCGGCTGAGTCGGAGCTCATCCGTCGGGCCGTGCGCAGGGAAGAGACCGCCATTCGCGCCATCATCCAGCAGCACAACCGGCGCCTTTATCGCGTGGCGCGCAGCATTGTGCGCGATGGCGCCGACGCCGAGGACGTGCTGCAGGAGGCATACTTGCACGCCTTCTCCGCGTTAGCCGAATTCCGTGGTGAAGCTGCTCTTTCGACATGGCTGACGCGCATCGTCGTCAACGAGGCGTTGCAGCGGCTGCGCCGGCCTCGGGAAGCTGTGGCGCCGATCGAGGAGGGGCGGACGCCCAGCGCGCAGGTCATTCCGTTTCCAACCTCCGCGCAACAGAGCGACGACCCGGAGCGCGTCATGGCCCAGCGAGAAATCTGCCAGTTGGTCGAGCACGCCATCGATGAATTGCCGCAGGAGTTTCGCACCGTGCTCGTCGCCCGCGTCATCGAGGGTATGAGCGTCGAGGAAACGGCAAACGCTCTCGACCTGCGGCCAGAAACGGTGAAGACGCGGCTGCATCGCGCGCGGCGACTGCTCAAGGCAGCGCTGACCGAGCACATGGGACCGCTGTTCAGCGACGTCTTCCCCTTCGATGGCAAGCGCTGCGAGCGCCTCGCCGATGCCGTTGTGCGGCGTCTCAACTCATCCAACTGAGACCGGGAACCTCCGGCGCTCGGCTGCATCCAATCTTTCGTCAGCCAGGGAGCCGCGCGGCTCCGGCACCGATGGAGAACTGATATGCGTACTTCGACCTCGTGCAGCCTCGCTGCGGCGATGATGCTGCTGACATCGACGGCCGTCTATGCGGCCGTCAAGCCCTCTGACCCCCAGATCGCCCACATTGCCTATACGGCCGGCGATCTCGACATCAAGGCAGCTGAGCAGGCACTGAAGAAATCCAGGAACAAGCAGGTGCGCGGCTTCGCCGAGAACATGGTCAAGGACCATACGGCGGTGAACGACCAAGCGCTTGCGTTAGTGAAGAAGCTGGGTGTCACGCCTGAAGACAACGACACCAGCAAGAGCCTCACCAAAGGTGCAGCCGACAAGCTCTCCGAGTTCGGTAAGCTATCGGGCGCCGCTTTCGACAAGGCCTATGTCGAAAACGAGGTCGCCTATCACAAGACCGTCAACGATGCTCTCTCCAAGACGCTCATCCCATCAGCGAGCAACACCGAGCTGAAGAGTTTCCTGCAAACGGGCCTCAAGATCTTCCAGGGCCATGAGCAGCACGCCGAACATCTCGCGGCGACGTTCAAGTAGGAGACACCCATGCGCGCTTTGCTGCTCTGCTCGACGCTGCTCGGGTTGATGCAAGGTTTCCTGGCGGTAGGCGCGCTGGCCGGCGAGGTCGTCAAGGTGTCTATCGGCGACCTTGCCTTCGCACCGGCGAACATTACCGTTCGCGTCGGCGATACCATCGAATGGAACAACACCGACTTCGTCGATCATACTGCGACGGCAAAAAATGGCGACTGGGGCGTTGATATTGCGGCCGGCAAGTCTGGCCGCATGGAACTGCACCGTGCCGGAACGATAGCCTACTACTGTCGCTTTCATCCCCATATGACCGGCATGATCAACGTCGTAGCGGCCGAGCAGCCGCAGTGACGCCAACACGACTGGAGGCAACTCGATGTCACTCAAGCTGCCGGCGAAGATGCTTGTCGCCCATAGCACATCGGCGCGGCTACCCGATGCCGAGAGCGCCAAGGTCGATCGATCGGCCTTGGAGGCAGCATTTCGCACCATCATCCGCCGGACCGGCGATGACCCAAATCGCGACGGGCTTCTCGAAACACCGGCCCGGATGGCGCGCGCCCTGGAGGAGCATTTTGCCGGCTATGCTCTCGATCCTGCCGCGATCTTGCAGAAGACTTTTACGGAGATTGCAGGCTACGACGAGATGATTGTACTGGCTGGCGTCCCGTTCGAAAGTCATTGCGAGCATCATATGGCGCCGATCGTCGGCCGCACCTGGGTAGGCTATATTCCACGCGGGCGCGTGGTCGGCATCAGCAAACTCGCCCGCGTGGTCGAGGCCTTCGCCAAACGTCTGCAGATCCAAGAGCGGATGACGGCGCAGATCGCCGATGCAATCGCCACAGCGCTGCAACCCGAGGGGGTCGGCGTCGTGATCAAGGCCGTGCACCACTGCATGACGGGGCGCGGTATCCACAAGCCCGGAGCAGAGCTGGTGACCAGCCGCATGCTCGGGAGCTTTCGAGACGACCCAGTGACGCGTCAGGAGTTCCTGAGGATAGCCACGTCTCTACCCGCCCCACAGGCTTAGCCCGAACTTGCGTATCTCTTCCAGTGATCCCACCTTGGTGACAACACGATTGCCGGGAGCGCGCATGCAGGTCGTTGTCCTAGGAGCGGGAGGCGTCGGCGGCTATCTCGGTGCGCGGCTCATCACGGGCGGCGCCGATGTTACGTTTCTCACGCGTGACGCTCGCGCCGCGACTCTCAAGGCGCATGGCCTCGTCGTGAAGAGCCCGCTCGGGGACTTCGCGGCGCCGGTCGCTGTCATTCCCGCCGGCACCGTGCTTGCAACGCCGCCCGATGGCGTCTTGCTCGCCTGCAAGGAGCCGGCGCTCGCCGAGGCCCTCGAGGCCGTTACACCGCTGCTGGGGCCGCAGACACGGCTGCTGCCGCTCCTCAACGGCGTGCGCCACATCGACATGCTGACGGCGCGCTATCCGCACACGCCTCTGCTTGGCGGCATCGTCCATGGCGCCGCCAACCTGCGCCCCGACGGCGTCATCGAGCACCTTTCGTCGTTCATGACCGTCATCACCGGCCCCGTCGGCACGCGATCCGATCCGGTCGCGGACGAGATCGTCGGTACGTGGAAGAGCGCCGGCGTCGAGGCGTACGCCACGCACGAGATCCGCCAGGACATGTGGAACAAATTCGTGTTCCTCGCGGCCTTCGCCGGCATCACCTCATTGATGCGCGCCAGCATCGGTACGATCTTGCAGACGGACGGCGGCCGCCAGCGCATCCTGCATCTGCTCGAAGAAACGTACTCCGTAGCGCTGGCCGAGGGCTTTGCGCCGCCCGATACCCTGATGGAGGAATACCGCGCGTTGCTCACCGAGGACGGCTCGACGCTGACGTCGTCGATGCTGCGCGATATCGAGAGCGGCCGGCGCGCGGAAGGTGCGCACATCCTCGGCGACATGCTGGCGCGGGCGCGGCGGCACGAGCTGCCGGCGCCGGTGCTCGCCATAGCGGCGGCGCACGTCGAGGCTTATGAGAAGCGCCTCGACGCCAAAGCGGTTTAAACCTCGCCGAGCACGCGGCCGGCGACGGCGTCGAGCTTTTTCAGCAGCGCCGGGTCACGTGCCTCGGGCGCCGTAATGATGGCAACGTCGAGCGCGGTGTCGGAGCCGATGGGGCACGGCGGGTGCTCACGCGGGATGATTTCGGCGAGCTTGTGCACGAGGCGTTGCGCCTTCTCCGTATTGCCCTTCATGACGGCAAGCACGGCGGCGACGTCGACGTGCGCCACCTCCTCGTGCCAGCAGTCATAGTCGGTGACCATGGCGACGGTCGCGTAGCAGATCTCGGCTTCGCGGGCGAGCTTTGCTTCCGGCATGTTGGTCATGCCGATCACGTCGCAGCCCCAGCTGCGGTAGAGGAAGGATTCGGCACGCGTCGAGAACTGCGGACCCTCCATGGCGAGATAGGTGCCACCCATGGTGTGATCGATATCCTCTGCCTTTGTCGCTTGCTCGACCGCCTGAACCAATAGCGGGCTAACGGGGTGCGCCATCGATACGTGGGCTACGACGCCCTCGCCGAAGAAGCTCTTCTCGCGCGCGAAGGTGCGGTCGATGAACTGGTCGACGAGCACGAAATGACCTGGCGCGAACTGATCCTTCAGCGAGCCGCAAGCGGAGATGGAGACAAGGTCGGTGACGCCCGCCCGCTTCAGCGCGTCGATGTTGGCGCGGAAGTTGATGTGCGTCGGCGAGATGCGATGCCCGCGTCCGTGTCGCGGCAGGAAGCGGAACGGCAGGCCGTCGACCTCGGCGAAAAGAATTTCGTCCGAAGGCTCGCCCCACGGACTCGAGATCTTCTCCCAATGCGGGTTCTTGATGCCCGGCAGGTTGTAAAAACCGCTGCCGCCGACGATGCCCAAGACGGATTTGACCACATCCCCTCCGATCGGTCTTCGCGGGTCGCGCTTATGCCGCCGCGATTGGCGTCAGTGCTTCACGCGCGACCAGAGCCGTCTTTTGACGAGATAAAGCAGGATGGTGGTGATGGCCAGATAGAACAACACCTGCCAGCCGAGTTGCTTGCGGCGGTTGAGATGCGAGTCGGCGGACCAGGCGAGAAAGGCCGTGACGTCCTGCGCGTTCTGCTCGAGCGACCCTTTGTAGCCCGACTCCGGCTGGTACTCCACGAAGGTGTCCTTGCCGAGCGGCGGCGGCATCGCCAGCTGGTGACCGGGGAAAGCGAAATTGTAGTTCATGCCCTCGGTCATCTGCATGCCGGCCGGCGGCTCGTGGTAGCCGGTCAGCAGAGCGTAGAGGTAATCGGGGCCGCCCTCCTGATAGCCGGTGGCCATGTCGCGCAGCATGTAAAACCACTGGCTGTACCAGGGAGCGTGGCTTTCGACAGTGCGCGCCTTGGCGATGAGCGAGAGGTCAGGCGGCAGCGCGCCGTTCTGTGCCGCACGTGCCTGCTTGTCGTTCTTGTAAGGGCCGATCATGGGATCGGCGAGACCAGGGAGCCGATCGATCGGGTTGCCCTGGTCGTCGAGCTCACCGGCGATCTGATAGGGCCACGAGACGGCGAGCGCCTTGACCGCCGCTTCCGGGAACTCCGGACCGCCGGGCTCCGCGAGGTTGCGGAAGCGCACGCGCTTGAGGCCATGGCAGGCGGTGCATACCTGCTGGTAAACCTGGAAGCCGCGCTGCAGCTGCGCCTTGTCGTACTGGCCGGTGAAGCCGCCGAACGTCCAGTGCTGACGCTCGACGGCGTGCTCCCCGGCGCCGTCATCGGCGGCGTAGGTCGGCAGCGCCGCCCCGGCGAGCGCCCACGCCCCGATGAGAGCCACCGCCGCTGCGCGCCACATGGGCTCCGGTCGTTGCATGAAAGAGCCCCCGTCAGACCTTGTTCGGCGCCGGCTTGGCGCTTGGTTGTTTGCCGAGCACCGCTTCGGTGATCGACCCCGGTACCTTGAGCGGCGTTTCGAACCAGCCGACCAGCGGCATCACAACGAGGAAGTGCCCGAAGTAGTAGATCGTGAACACGCGCGCCCAGAATACGTACTCGGCATCCGGCGGTTTGGAGCCGAGCCAGCCCAGCGCAACGCAAGTGAAGACGAACAGCCAGAAGAACCAGCGGTAAAGCGGCCGGTACTTGGTCGAGCGCACGCGGCTCGTATCGAGCCACGGCACGAACAGAAGGATGCCGATCGCCGAGAACATGGCGATGACGCCAAACAGCTTTGAGGGGATGGCGCGGAGGATCGCGTAGTACGGCAGGAAGTACCACTCCGGCACGATGTGCGGCGGCGTCACTAGGGGATCGGCCGGGATGTAGTTGTCGGCGTGGCCGAGATAGTCCGGCAGGAAGAACGCGAACCACGAAAAGAGCAACAGGAAGGCGAACATGCCGAAGGCGTCTTTCGACGTCGCATACGGAGTAAACGGCACCCCGTCCGACTTGGTCTTGATGTCGAGGCCGGTGGGGCTGTTCTGGCCGACGACGTGCAGCGCCCACAGGTGCAGGACAACCAGGCCGGCGATCACGAAGGGCAGGAGATAGTGCAAGCTGTAGAAGCGGTTGAGAGTGACCCCACTGACTGAGTAGCCGCCCCACAGCCACTCCACGATGGTGGTCCCAAGGCCCTTCCAGATGCTGTCGAGCGAGGAGAACAGGTTGGTGATGACGGTCACCGCCCAGAAGCTCATCTGACCCCAAGGCAGCGAGTAGCCCATGAATGCCGTCGCCATCATCACGACGAAGATCAACACGCCGATGATCCACAGCACCTCGCGCGGCGCCTTGTAGGAGCCGTAGTAGAGGCCGCGGAAGATGTGGACATAAGCGGCGAGGAAGAACATCGAGGCACCGACCGCATGCAGGTTGCGGATCAGGTCGCCGAAGTTCACGTCGCGGCGGATGCGTTCGACGCTGTCGAAGGCGCCCTCGGCACTCGGCTGATAGTGCATGGCAAGCACGATGCCGGTGACGATCTGCGCAGCGAGCATCAAGGTGAGGATGGCGCCGAAGGTCCACAGGTAGCTGAGATTGCGCGGTGTCGGGAAGTCGACGAATTGGGTGTACATGAGCCGCCCGATGGGCAGGCGCGCGTCCATCCATTTGCCGAACTTGCTCGTCGGTACGTAGGTAGAACCGTGCCCAGCCATCGCTGCCCCGCGTTCGTCAGCCGATCTTGATCTTGGTATCCGATACGAAGTCGTAGACCGGCACCTCGAGATTGCGCGGAGCAGGTCCCTTACGGATGCGTCCGGCAGTGTCGTAATGCGAGCCGTGGCAGGGGCAGAGCCAGCCGCCGAAGTCGCCCTTCTTGTCGCCCAGCGACTGACCCTTGGGGATGCACCCCAGATGGGTGCAGATGCCGACCATGATCAGCCAGTTCTCGTGACCCTTGATGGTGCGGTTGGGGTCGGTCGCCGGCGCGTCGTCGGGCAAAGCGTCGTTGCGCGCCAATGGATCGATCAGGTCGGACATCGGGACCGCGGTGGCGGCCTTGATCTCCTCCGGCGTGCGGTGGCGGATGAACACCGGCTTACCGCGCCACAGCACGGTGATCGCCTGGCCTTCATTGACGGGGGCAATGTCGACCTCGATGGAGGCAAGGGCCTGTGCGCCGGCGTCTGGATTCATCTGCTGGATGAATGGCCACAGCGTCACCGCTCCGCCGACGGCGATAAAGGCGCCGGCCGCGAGGACGAGAAAATCCCGGCGGTCCGGTTCCTCGGCGTCAATTGCCACGGGTGCCTCCGCTAGATCGCTGGACTGAAGACGTGCCGCTTGAGGTCAGCCGCAGGGCGCCGCCGCACGCCGCTCGTCCAGGGCTGAATTTGGTCGAGCAACGCGACAGGTTGATTTAGAACCAGTCGAATTGTCACCGGGAGTTTTTGGCACTCTTCGCAATCGCCCTCAACCCTTCGCGCACATAAACGCGTAGGCCAAAGTGGCGCATGCGGCGCGATCTTACTCGGCCGCATCCTGGGCTAGGAAGCCACCCGATTGCCGCGCCCACAGCTCAGCGTAGAGGCCGCCGCGCCGCAGGAGCTCGGCGTGGGTGCCCTGCTCGACGATGCGGCCCTCGTCCATGATGATCAGCCGGTCCATGGCGGCGATGGTCGACAGCCGGTGCGCGATGGCGATGACTGTCTTACCTTTCATGAGGTTGACCAGCTGCTCCTGGATCGCCGCCTCGACCTCGCTATCAAGCGCGCTGGTCGCCTCGTCGAGGACGAGGATGGGCGCGTCCTTCAACAGAACACGGGCGATGGCGACGCGCTGGCGCTGACCGCCCGACAGCTTCACGCCGCGCTCGCCGACGTGCGCGTCGTAGCCTTTGCGACCCTTCAAGTCTTCGAGGTTGCTGATGAAATCATGCGCAGCCGCCTTCTTGGCGGCGGCCATGGCATCGGCAGCGCCGGCGTCGGGGCGGCCATAGAGGATGTTGTCCATCACCGAGCGGTGCAGCAGCGAGGTATCCTGCGTCACCATGCCGATCTGGGCGCGCAGGCTGTCCTGCGTGACCTGCGCGATATCCTGCCCGTCGATCAGCACGCGGCCGCCGTCGAGGTCGTAGAAGCGCAGCAAAAGGCCGACCAGGGTCGACTTGCCGGCGCCCGAGCGGCCGACGAGACCGACCTTCTCGCCGGGCGCCACGCGCAAGGACAGATCCTCGATGACGCTGCCGCGCCCCGTGCTCGCATCCCGACCATAGTTGAAGCGGATGTGCTCGAAGTTGATCTCGCCCTTCGGCACGACGAGCGGCTTGGCATCGGGCGCGTCGACGACGCTGCGCTCGCGCGCGATCGTCTCGAGGCCATCCTGCACGACACCAACGTTCTCGAACAGCCCGGCGACCTCCCACATGATCCAGTGCGACATGCCCTGCAGGCGCAGCACGAGACCGACAGACAAAGCGAGAGCGCCCGCCGTTACGGCATCGATCGACCACAGCCAAAGCGACGTACCCGCCACCGAAAATAACAGCAGCGCATTGAGCGTGTTGAGAGCCACGGTGAGCAGCGTCACCAGCCGTAGCTGTTGGTGCACGGTGTCGAGAAACGCATTCATGCTCTCGTAGGCGTAGGAATCCTCGCGGTCAGCATGCGCGAACATCTTCACCGTCGAAATGTTGGTGTAGGTGTCGACGACGCGCCCCGTCATGATCGAGCGAGCATCCGATTGGGCATGCGAGATGCGGCCCAGGCGCGGAATGAAGTAGCGCATGGTGATGAGGTAGCCGGCCAGCCACAGGATGAGCGGCGCCGACAGCCGCAAGTCCGTCGCCGCAAACAGGATAACGGCGCCGGTGAAATAGATACCGACGTACAGCAGCACCTCGGTGATCTTCATGACCACCTCGCGCACCGCCATCGCCGTCTGCATGACCTTGGTGGCGACGCGGCCGGCGAAGTCGTCGTTGAAGAAGGCCATCGACTGACGCAACACGTAGCGGTGCGCCTGCCAGCGGGTGCGCATGGCGAAGCTGCCGAGCACGCCCTGGTGCACGATCGATTCGTAGAAGAACTTCATCACCGGCAGAATGAGCAGCACAATGACGCCCATGACGGCGAGGAACTGCCCGTGTGTCGACCAGAAGGTGGCGCGGTCGGCCCGCGACAGCCAATCGACGAGATTACCGAGGAAGCCGAACAGCGACACCTCGATCAATGCGATAACCGCTGAGAGGGCCGACGACGCGATGATGGTCGGCCAGAACGGGCGCGTGTAATGCAAAATGAACCGCCAGAACGTGGTCGGCGGCATCCCCGGCTGCTGCAGCGGGAAGGAATCGACGCGCGTTTCGAGCCAGCTGAAAAAGCGGGCGATCATGAAGAGCTCCAGGCGCCTTGGGGGTCGCCGACACGTTGCGCCGCGCGAGTTCTCCGGTGAGTACTCGGGCACAGAATGTTATATTTTTCCTGGTCTTGGGAGCCCCTCAGGGAGACGCGCCCCTAGACATCGCTGAACGGGATATATAGGGGGAATTGCGCCAACAAAAGGGTTCGAGGACGGGCAAGCATGGCCGAACTGCACGAACCGACGCGCGAAGCGAGCGAACTCGCCGAGCACAAGGAAGCGGCGCGCGCCTGGTTCGGAGAGCTGCGGGACGGCATCTGCGCGGCGCTCGAGAAGCTCGAGGACGACCTGCCGGCAGGCGCCCCGCTGGCGGACCGCCCGCCGGGGCGCTTCAAGCGCACGCCGTGGCAGCGAACCGACCATTCGGGTGTTCCGGGTGGCGGCGGCGTTATGAGCATGATGGGCGGGCGCGTGTTCGAGAAGGTGGGCGTGCACACCTCGACCGTGCATGGCGAGTTCGCACCGGAGTTCCGCTGGCAGATTCCCGGCGCCGAGGAGCATCCGCAGTTCTGGGCTTCCGGCATCTCGCTCATCGCGCATCCGCGGAACCCCAACGTGCCGGCCGTGCACATGAATACGCGCATGGTCGTCACCTCGAAGTGGTGGTTCGGTGGTGGCGCCGACCTGACGCCGGTACTCGAGCGCCGGCGCAAGGAGGACGACGCCGACACCCTGGCGTTTCATGCGGCGATGTACGGCGCCTGCGCGCCGCATGCCGTTGCCGACTACCCCCGTTACCGCAAGTGGTGCGAAGAGTACTTTTACCTGCCGCATCGCAAGGAGATGCGCGGCGTCGGCGGCATCTTCTACGATTACCTGACGCCGACAGAGGCGGAGGGCGGCTGGGACGCGGCATTCGCCTTTACCCAAGACGTCGGGCGCGCCTTCCAGCGCGTCTACCCGATGTTGGTGCGCGGCAACTTTGCCATGCCGTGGAAAGAGGCGGACCGCGAGGAGCAACTGGTGCGGCGTGGGCGCTACGTGGAGTTCAACCTGCTCTACGACCGCGGCACGGTGTTCGGTCTCAAGACCGGCGGCAATGTCGATGCCATCCTGTCGTCGATGCCGCCCGAGGTGAAGTGGCCGTGATGGCGGGGCCCCTGGGCTCGCTCAGTATCGCCTTACGAGCCCAAAATCGAGGACGTCCATCTCCGGCGACAGGGTGTTCTGCCCTACCGGCAACACCGAGAAGGTCTGGTCGTCGAAATCGATGCGCCGGTATCCGGCGTGCAGAATGAGGTCTTTGTTCCAGGCGTATTCCAAGCCGCCGCCGTAGACCCAACCGCTCAGCGATTCCTTGTCGGCAACGCCCGTAACAATATTGCTGACCTCGAGCTCGCCATAGGCATAGCCACCCGTGCCGTAGGCCATGAGGCGGCCGAACGAGTAGCCGAGGCGACCACGCACCGTGCCGTAGTAGTTTAGCTCGGACTCGAATACGCCGGCACCGGCGCCGCGGCCGTTGCCATCGGCGAACGAGTAGAAGCCGTCGGTCATGACGCCGACGACGACATCGCCGATTTGCTTGTCGTAGCCGAGCTTGGCGCCAATCGCGAACCCTTCGGTATCCTCCAGAAGCGCGCCGCGCGTGCCGCCGAGGCTCAACTCGTCGTTGATCTCAAAATCGGGCGCCAGAATAAAGCCGGTCCGGCTCACCGGGCCGAGCTCCGCTTCTGTGGCAGGATAGAGGCTGGGAATGCGGAACCATTCTTGTGCGCTGGCGGAAACCGGTGCCCCAACAGCCATCGCAAATGCAGCGACGGCGAGGGATGCGACACCACCTCGGCCAGCCAACTGACGCGTCAATGCACGGTCCCCACTATTTCAAAGGCATCCTAGAAGCGCCGGTTGATGTCCGGTGCAAAACTGCATCGCTCGATGGGAATTTGGCCAGCCCTGCTGCTCAGCGCCAGGGCAGCTTCTCCTGCCGCGCCTCGTCGAACGCTGCGGCGAACTCGACCGCCCCCGCTTTGCGCGAGCTGGCGTCCATGCGGCGGGTGAACTCGGCGAGCAGCTCGGCCGAGGTTTTGCCAATGACCATCTTGTTCACGTAATAGGCCTTGCGGGCGAAGAAGTTCGGCGTCGGCGCCGTGAGGCCAACTGGCTGCATCATCTCAAGGCCCGTCGCCGGACCCGACAGGTTCATGATCTCGATCTCCTCGCCGGAGAGGTTTGTCACGCCCTTGCGGGCGGCGGTGTCCTTGAGGCCGCGGAGCTTTAGCGACTGCAGCCAAGGGCCGATGTCGCCGTCGAGGTTGATGGCGTGAATGCCGTAGCCCTTCGAGTTCTGCGCGAAGGCAACGTGGCGGTACCAATCGTCGGGCACTGAGCGGGCGCTGCGGATCATCGCCTGTAGGGCGGCGATCTTGCGGTGCAATTCGTCGGCCCGGGCCGGATCGCCGGCGCCCGCCTTGAGGCGCTGCAAGCGTTTGACGAACTGATCGCCGTGCTTGACCAGCTCGCCGATGGTGTTGGCGTGCAGCAGCTGCGCGTAGCCCAGGGCCGAGGAGATCGGCTTGCCCTTCTTGGTGATGGGATGAATGCCCGCCTGCATGTCGGCAGTGCCGTCGCCGCCCGTCTCGAGGGCGTAGACGCGGACCACCTGCTCCTTGGTGAGTCCCAGCGCGATCGCCTCTTCCGCGTAGCGGCGCTTGAACTCGCGCTCCGGGATACGCATCGGCTCGAAGCCGTAGTGTTTACGAGCAGCGGCGAGGAAATCGGCAAGGCCCGGCAGCTCCTTCTTTTCCTGGGCGGGCTCCTCCGGTCTTTCCTGGGCGGCGAGGAAGCGGGTCCATTGCCGGTCGAGGTCGGCGCTTAGTCGCGGACCTTGATACGTCGGCGGATAGCTCCACACGTAGTCGTCGGTGTCGAAGAATTTGGTCTTGCCGCGCTTGGCGCGACGACCGGCGCGCTTTTTCTCCACCTCCGCCCAGTATGCATCGAGCTGGCGGTCGTACCGCATTTTGGCGTTGCGCCAAGCGGCGAATTCCTCCGCTTGCGCAGGGGATAGACTGGCGAGGAACTCGGGCACGGAGGCTGCTGCCGCTCCGCCTGCCCACGCGCTCACCGCTGCCAGCACCAAGGCGGTCGCCAGCAGAGAGCGCAAGGGACGGGATCGGTCGATCGGCACCGTGGCTCCTTTCGGACAGAAAGATTCGCGTGAGAGTTGGACGTTATCGTGATTTGTGCGGGCTTTGCGAGCCATACGTGCCGGCTTAATCGTTAAGGTTCGATTCCTGCTGGAGAATCCAATGTTATGGTGGCGCCATGCAAGACCCTCGCGCCGAAGCCCTATCGCCGTTTTCCGAACAGGGATTCCGCCATCTGGCGAAATCCGAGCTGAGCCAAACGGTTCCCGACGCTGCCCCCGGGGCGCCCGATACCCCGAGCGACTTCGACTTGAGCCCCGAACTCATCCCGGAGGTGGCGGGCGCGCCGCTTGCTCCGGCGGCAGTGTTGATCCCTATCGTCGCGCGGGCCGAGTTGACCGTGCTGCTGACCCAACGCACCGAGGGTTTGCCGCACCACGCCGGACAGATCGCCTTTCCGGGCGGACGCATGGAGCCGACGGATGGCAACCCAATCGCGACGGCGCTGCGCGAAGCGCAGGAGGAAATCGGTCTCGACCCAGACTTCGTCGAGCCGCTCGGCTATCTCGACCCCTACCGCACCGGAACCGGCTTTCGCATTTTCCCCGTGGTCAGCCTGGTACGCGTGGGATTTACGCTGCAGCTCGATAAGCGCGAGGTGGCGGACGCCTTCGAGGTGCCGCTCGCCTTTCTCATGGACGCAGGGAACCATCGCACCGAGGTTCGCGCCTGGCGCGGCGCGGAGCGGCGCTTTTACGCCATGCCCTTCGAGCAGCGATACATCTGGGGCGCGACGGCGGGTATAATGAAGAACATGCACAAGAGGCTCTTTTCAGCATGATCCGCATCGTAGCCGAGAACATCCTGCTCTTCCTACTGCCGACGATCGTCTACATCGCCTACGTCTACCTGACGCGCGAGGAGAAGCCGGGTGCCGCACGTGTGCTCGACGACGCTCCACTGATCTGGCTGTTTGTGGCCGGGGCGATTCTCGTGGTCATCACGCTCGCGACATTCGGCTCGGTCACCGGAGGCGACCCGGGCGGTGTGTATACCCCGCCGTCGATGAAGGACGGACGCATCGAGCCGGGCCATATCGATTAGCCGCGAGAAGCACCGATGGCGCGCGCGAAGGACCATGGCGGACTGCCGAGTCTAGCGAATGCGGAGTGGCTGACGCGCCCGCAAACACGCGCTGTGTTTGACGCGCTCACCGCCGATGGTGCCGAAGCGCGCGCCGTCGGTGGCGCGGTTCGCAATGCGCTGATGGGCGTACCGGTGAAAGACGTCGACATCGCAACTACGGCGCTGCCCACAGAAGTCATGCGGCTCGCCGAGGGTGCAGGCCTGCACCCAGTCCCCACCGGCATCGAGCACGGCACGGTTACAGTCATTGCCGGCAAGATGCCGTTCGAAGTCACGACGTTGCGCCGCGACATCGAGACGTTCGGGCGCCACGCAAAGGTGACGTTCGCCGCCGACTGGGGCGAGGACGCCATGCGGCGCGACTTCACCATGAACGCGCTCTACTGCGATGCCGACGGCACGGTGCACGATCCCCTCGGCGGTTACGGCGACCTCAAGACCAAACGCGTGCGCTTCATCGGCGACGCGCGTCAGCGCATTCGCGAGGACTACCTGCGCATTCTGCGCTTTTTCCGTTTTGGCGCGGAGTACGGCGACGCCGACGCGCCCGATGCCGACGGCCTCGCTGCGGCCAAAGCCGAGAAGGCGGGGCTGCAGCTGTTGTCCGGCGAGCGCATCCGCACCGAGCTGCTGTTGCTGCTCGCGGCGCCGGGCGCGGTGGCGGCGCTGCGTTCGATGCGCGACAGCGGCATCATCGAGCCGCTGCTCGGCCTTGAAGGGAATGTCGACCTCGTCGCGCGTCTGGCGGCGATCGAGGAAAGTTTGAGCCGTGCGCCGGATCCCTTGTTACGGCTTGCTGCTCTCGGCTCTGGCACGCGCGAAGACCTACGTGAACGGCTGCGGCTGTCGACCATCGAGGGCGACCGCCTGGCGAACGCCCGCCGTCGCGACGACGCTTTCGATCCGAGAACCGAGGAAGCCGCAGCCAAGGTCGCTATCTACCGGCACGGAGCCGAGACGTTCGTTGACGGGGCGCTGCTCGACTGGGCTCGCTCGGACGATAGACCGCAAGACATCGACCGGGCGGCACGCGTGACGTTGCCGGAGCGTTGGACAGCTCCGCAGCTCCCCGTGCTCGGCGCCGACATCGTAGCGCTCGGTGTCGCGCCGGGGCCGGGCGTCGGGCGCGTGGTTGCGGATTTCAAAGAATGGTGGATCGCTGCCGGCTTCCCCAGCGATGCGGAGCGCGTGCGCGCCAAGCTGGAGGCATTGGCGCGCGGCGAGCTGCAGGACCGCCGCGACGCCTGAACCATCAGGGAGAGAAGAGACTATTGATCGCGTCGGAAAGATTATCCGCGCCCTGGTACTGCTTCTTGCCCTTGCGGCGCGCCTGCTGCCCATACCCAGGCTGCGGGGAATACGGCTGCATCGATGCCCCGTCCGCGGGATCGCCGGAAGCGACGATGTCGTCCGGACCATAGCCCGGCTGCTCGAAGCGGATCGACTTGCCGGTCAGTGCCGCGGCAGTGCGGCTATCGAGACCGTAGAAATCGCCGAACGTCTGCAGCTTGCCGTTTTCCTCGACGAGCGCTGTGAAGTACGTGACGTGCACCGGAATGTGCTTGTCGAGCGCGACTTCGCCGCCGCTGCTCCACATGGCGCCAACCTTCTCCGTCGACCAGCCCTTGTCCTCGGCGAGAAGGATCTCGGCCAGACGGCGCGGCTCGTGCACGCGCATGCAGCCGTGGCTCAGGGCGCGGAACGATTTGGCGAACAGGTTCCGCTCCGGCGTGTCGTGCATGTAGACATCGTGCGAATTGGGGAACATGAACTTCACGTCGCCCAGCACGTTCTTGGGTCCCGGCGGCTGCTGGAAGCTGAACCGGCGAATATCAACACTGCCCCAGTCGACCGAGTTCGGATCGACCTGACGGCCGTTGGAATAGGCGCGCAGGTCGTAGGCGTCGAGCACCGCTTGGGCAGAGTAGCCGCCGCCGAACATACCGAAGAAGCCCGCGCCGGAGCTCTTGCGCAAGAGCGGCGCCAGCTCTTTCGATCTGATGCCGTCGGGGACGCCCCAACTCGGACGGAACACGACAGTCTTCATGTCGGCGGAAAACACCGGCGTCGGCCACGAAGGCTGCCCGACGACGATCTCGTCGGTATGGATCACCTTGCCGTCCTTCACGATGCGCGTCAGGAACTCCGGCACGTTGTCCCACACATGGAACGCGCCCATATCAACGGGGACCCAGCGCCAGCGCTCCATGTTAATGAGGATGCGCTCGATCTTGGAGTCGTTCCTCTGCGCCACCGGCGCCGGCTTCGTGCCGCCGTTCAACACCTGGCGCGTCCCGTTGCCGACCACCCCGTCAGGACGCAGTCCCTTGGACTGCTGGAACTGGCGTACTGCCTCCGCAAGCTTGTCGTCGTAGACGTTGTCGACCGTCGGATCGCTGGCGGGGACCTTCAGTCGCTGACGCAGCAGCGCGACCTGCGGGTCGGTGCCACCCGGACGGATGACGCGACCCATAGGCAGCTGGACGCTAAGCGCGGGGTCTCCGGGGACAACGACTTCTTCCTTCACTTCGCCGCCGCGCAGCTTCAGCAGCACCTGGCGTAGCGCCTCGAACTGCTGATGCTTGGGGTGCAGCGAAGTGAGGTAAGCGTCGGGCTTCTCGGCTGCGGCGATGTCGGTCAGGACCGTCTTCGCAGGCACCAGCGTCGGCTGCTGATCCATCAGCTGCGAGATGTTGGCAGGGTTGATGCGGCCACCACGTGCAAAACGCGCGTACTTGAGGACGGCGAGCGCTACCTGGATCTCGGTGTCGGCAGCAGCCTCTGGCGTCAGGGCGCCGGTTGCGGCGGACGGAACCTGGAAGGCAGCGGCCGGCAGACCCCAATTTTCGGCGCGGCCGATCTCGGCGACGACGGCCTTACCCTTATCGGTCAGGCCACCGGTGGAAGCCCAGATCGCGGTGCCGGTAATCTCGCTGTAGTAGGAGGCAAGCGCTGCGGCCTCCTCCTCATTTGTCTTCTTGCCGAGCTCAGGCAGCTTCGCGCGAATGCCGGCAACGATCGGATCGGCCGGCGGCAGGACCTGCGCGGGGGCGCTGGCGCCCGGGGTGCCAGAGGTTGCGTCGGGCAGCGCCGCCGTCGCATTCGGTGGCTGGCCGGGAGTAGCAGCGGCAGGTGGCGTCCCCGCAGCGGCATTGGGAGCCGCCGGTGGTGCAACTGCAGGCGGAGTGGTCGGCGCCGCCGTCGCTGTCGCTGTTGCCGGAGCGGCAGGCGTGGTAGCGGCAGGAGGAGTGGTTGGCGTCGCCGTCGCTGTTGCCGGAGCGGCAGGCGCGGTGGCGGCAGGAGGAGTGGTCGGCGTCGCCGTCGCTGTTGCCGGAGCGGCAGGCGCGGTGGCGGCAGGAGGAGTGGTCGGCGCCGCCGTCGCTGTTGCCGGAGCGGCAGGCGTTGTGGCGGCAGGTGTGGTCGCGGCAGGCATGGTCATTGGCGCGGCAGTACCTGCCTTGATGCTCGGATCCTCGACCTTGGCGGGCGATGGCGGTGTCGCCGCAGCGGCGGCCGGGCCAGCCGGCGCGGACGGCGGCGGGTTCTCGGCGCGTGCCACGAGCGAGCCCGTCACGCAAAGCGCCGCGATCGCCGGTAGAAGCCCGACGCGCGTGCGTACAGCCGTTATTCTAATCATCCCTCAGTCTCCAAAGCGCCTGCAAGCTAGATGGAGAAAATGGCCGTGGTCGGGCCGGATCGACGCACACGATGGATAGCGCATGTGGCTATCGATGCATTCTGGCGTCAAGGCTAACGTGGGGTCTCTCGGCCACAGTCCGGAACAATTACTGCGCAAATTGCGAAAAAGCCTCGGCCGAGGCCGAGGCTTTTCCGTTCTTCCACATTTTAAGCCGCGGGCAGACCTTAGAAATCCATTCCGCCCATGCCACCCATGCCGCCGCCGGGCATCGGCGGGTGTGCGTGCTCCTTCTTGGGGAGCTCGGCGACCATCGCCTCGGTGGTGATGAGCAGGCCCGCCACCGAAGCGGCATCCTGTAGGGCGCAGCGCACAACCTTGGCGGGATCGATGACGCCCTCGGCGACGAGATCGCCGTAGGCGTGCGTCTGGGCGTTGTAACCGTAGTTGTACTTGTTGTTCTCGAGGATCTTGCCGACGATCACCGAGCCGTCTTCGCCGGCGTTGGTGAAGATCTGCCGGGCGGGAGCCTGCAGCGCCTTCTTGACGATGTTGATGCCGACCTTCTGGTCCTCGTTCTCAACGTTCAGGCTGTCGAGCGCCTTGATCGCCCGCAGCAGCGCGACGCCGCCGCCGGGAACGATGCCCTCTTCGACAGCTGCACGCGTCGCATGCAGCGCGTCGTCGACGCGGTCCTTGCGCTCGCGCACCTCGACCTCGGTGGCGCCGCCAACCTTCAAGACGGCAACGCCGCCAGCCAGCTTGGCAAGACGCTCCTGCAGCTTCTCGCGGTCGTAGTCCGAGGTCGTCTCCTCGATCTGCGCCTTGATCTGCTTGACGCGCGCCTCGATGTCGGACTTGGAGCCGGCACCATCGACGATCGTGGTGTTCTCCTTGTCGATCGACACCTTCTTGGCGCGGCCGAGCATCTGCAAGGTAACGTTCTCGAGCTTGATGCCGAGATCTTCCGAGATGGTCTGGCCGCCGGTGAGAACGGCGATGTCCTCGAGCATGGCCTTGCGGCGATCGCCGAAGCCGGGAGCCTTCACGGCGGCAACTTTAAGACCACCGCGCAGCTTGTTGACGACGAGCGTCGCCAGAGCCTCGCCTTCGACGTCCTCGGCGATGATGAGCAGCGGCTTGCCCGACTGCACGACGGCTTCAAGAACCGGCAGCATCGCCTGCAGGCCGGAGAGCTTCTTCTCGTGAATGAGGATGTACGGGCTTTCCAGCTCGACGACCATCTTCTCGGCGTTGGTGATGAAGTAGGGAGAGAGATAGCCGCGGTCGAACTGCATGCCTTCGACGACGTCGAGCTCGGTCTCGAGGCTCTTGGATTCCTCGACGGTGATGACGCCCTCGTTGCCGACCCGCTTCATCGCCTCGGCGAGCTTGGAGCCGATCTCGGTGTCGCCATTGGCCGAGATGGTGCCGACCTGGGCGATCTCTTCGTTCGACTTGATCTTCTGCGCCTTGCTCTTCAGCTCATTGACGATGGCGTTGACGGCGAGATCGATGCCGCGCTTGAGATCCATCGGGTTGGCCCCGGCGGCAACCGACTTGGCGCCTTCCTTGACGATCGCCTGGGCGAGAACGGTGGCGGTGGTGGTCCCGTCACCGGCGAGGTCGGAGGTCTTGGAAGCGACCTCGCGCACCATTTGGGCGCCCATGTTCTCGAACTTGTCCTCGAGCTCGATCTCCTTGGCGACGGTGACGCCATCCTTGGTGATACGGGGAGCTCCGAACGATTTCTCGATCACGACGTTGCGGCCCTTCGGGCCGAGCGTGACCTTGACTGCGTTGGCTAGAATGTCGACGCCGCGCAGCATTTTCTCGCGCGCGTCCTGTCCAAACTTAACGTCTTTAGAGGCCATGTGGGGAAAGCTCCTATCAGCTTGAATGTGTGGCCGGCTTGAGCACGCTTAGGCAGCGGCCTTGACGTTCGCCTTGCCTTCGATGACGCCGAAGATGTCGCTCTCCTTCATGATTACGAGATCCTCGCCGTCGATCTTCACCTCGGTGCCGCTCCACTTGCCGAACAGCACGCGATCGCCGAGCTTCAGATCGAGGGGGATGATCTTGCCGGCATCGTCGCGGGCGCCCGGGCCGACGGCGACGACTTCGCCTTGCACAGGCTTCTCTTTGGCGGTGTCGGGAATGATGATGCCGCCGGCGGTCTTGGTGTCTTCCTCCACGCGGCGAACGACGACGCGGTCATGAAGAGGACGGAACTTCATGGGCTCAACCTCATGATGTGAATTGACTTTTCTGGCTGTGCATTGGTCCGGCGCGGCCCTTCGGGCGGGCCGCCTCGGCCCCGCGCCGCGTATATGATCAGGGCGGTTAGCACTGTCAAGGTTCGAGTGCCAGGAATTCGCGGATATTGAACCGCGGCGCCGGCAATGTCGGCGCCGGCGCATTAATCAACTCTTAGCGTGGAACCACCTTCAGGCCGCACGCCGATGTTCGCCCTCTTCGACTTCCTCAATGATTTTGGCGACGAAGGCATCGATGTCGCCCGGATTGCGCGACGTAATGATGCCCTCGTCAGTGGCCACCTGCTTGTCGACCCAGCGGCCGCCGGCGTTGACGACATCGGTGCGGATCGAGACATACGATGTGACCTCGCGCCCCTTAACGGCTCCGACTTCAACGAGCAGCCAGGGTCCATGACAGATGGCAGCGACAACCTTGCCGGATTCAACGAAGGCTTTGACGATGGCCAGCGCCTTGTCGTTGATGCGAAGCTTATCGGGGCTGATAACGCCACCCGGCAAAAGCAGCGCGTCGTAATCTCCGACCTTGACCTCTTCGAGCGTTTTGTCGACGTCCACCGGCTTTCCCCAGTTGTTGGCCTGCCAGCCCTTAATCTGGCCGGCCTCCGGAGCGGCGACGTCGACTTTCGCGCCCTTGGCATTCAGCTGCTCCAGCGGCTTCACCAGCTCTGATTGCTCGAAACCGTGCGTCGCCATGATGAGAATACGGCTCTTGTTAATGGACGGCATTTGCGATCTCCCTTATTGGCCGAACTGTATAACCACTGGCTGGGAGCAAGCGTTCCGGCGTGAACCGACTTAGTCAGCGCGCTGAACGGAGAAGGATTCAGTAATGGCAATAGCAAAGGCCCGCAGCGCTATCGCGCTGTGGGCCTTTTGACCGTTATTCCTTGAGATGCCGCGGACCGCGCAGTGCCCCGGACTAGATCGCGAAATCGGTGATCTTGGAGCCTTTGCCGAGCTTCGCGACGAGCCAATTCGGCTTGCGCCCGCGGCCGGTCCAAGTCTCCGACTTATTGTCCGGATTGACGAACTTTGCGGCGCTCGACTTACCGCGGCCGCGCCCGCCAAACAGCTCGTTGACCGAAAAGCCCCGCTTTTCAGCCAGCTGTGCCAATGCCTGCTTCACCTCGGACCGCTCACGATCGCGAGCCGCGCTGATTGCCTTCTGAACCTTGCTATCGAGCTCGAGCAGATCTTTCAGCGACATCTTATCGACATTGGGGGTGGCCATACGGCGGTCCTTCCTTTTATCCGCGACTTACTAAGGCAATTTGCCAATTGCCACATCTACCGCAGCTTGAATTACTTTTTGCCTTGCATTTGTCAAGCAGGGTCAAAAAAACATTGCGATGAAAAGAAGCTGGGCGGCTCGATCAATACAACCCGGGCGCGTATTATGCGTTCCGCGCGCGCGATTGAGTTTTGCACGCATTTCAATTCGTGTTGCAAGCCACCGCGAAAGTCGACCGAAACACCCTCGCTGAAATTCGCTGGCGCCACTGCTTCAGGGCGTTCAGCCGGCGTTCAGGTGGCGGCCACTAGGCTCCGTGCAACCCTGAACTCCCATCTTCCCCGGAGTGATCCACGGGGGCGCAGTGTTCAGGGTCGCTGCGCCCCCACCCTCTTTCAAGATTTATTTTGCTGCTCACAGGCTTGCCACGCAGCGCTTGCGCGCGGAACTGGGGAAGCGAACACGCGTTTGCCATCGTGCAAGGGAGCCGGTACGTTCCGGCCGCAAATCACCCCGCCCAGCACCTAATTCCGGAGGCCTGAGATCATGACATTCCAGCTCCCGCCGCTTCCCTATGCCTATGATGCGCTGCAACCCTACATGTCGGCCGAGACGCTGCAGTTCCACCACGACAAGCACCATCAGGCCTATGTGGACATGGCCAACAAGCTGATCCCGGGCAGCAAGTACGTAGGCAAGAGCATCGAGCAGATCTGCAAGGAGGCGTACGCCGATAAGGCGCAGCCGGTCATCAACAACGTCGGCCAAGACTACAATCACATTCATTTCTGGCAGTGGATGAAGAAGGGCGGCGGCGGCAACAAGCTGCCCGGCACCGTCCAAAAGCTCGTCGACGGCTATGGCGGCTTCGACAAGGTGCGCAACGACTTCATCGAAAACGGCAAGACGCAATTCGGCTCCGGCTGGTCCTGGCTTGCCGTCAAGGACGGCAAACTACAGCTCATCAAGACGCCGAATGGCGAGAACCCGCTTATGCACGGCGCCTCGCCCATCCTCGGCGTCGACGTCTGGGAGCACAGCTATTACATCGACTATCGCAACGCGCGTCCGAAGTATCTCGAAGCCTGGTTCGATAATCTGATCAACTGGGAGCACGTCGAGGAGATGGCAGCCAAAGCCGCCTAGTCAGCACTCGCGCGATCCAAACAGAAACGGCGCTGCCATAGAGGCAGCGCCGTTTTTCATTGCGATAAGTTCGAGCCGATCAGCGACCGCGAATGCTCTTCATGATAATGCTGCGGATTACCGATGCCACTGTGCGGGCAAAGGAGCGCTGCACCTCGCGACCGATCATTTCGCCCATGCCCTGACGGTGGCGTCCGGTCGGGCCTTTGCTGCCGCCGAAGATAACGTCGGTCCAGCTACCGCCGCTTGAGGCTTCTGCCTCTTTGGCAGCACTCTGGCCGCGCTGGTTGAGAATTTCCTCGGCGCTTTCGCGGTTCTTCACCGTCTCGTATTTCCCGGCGAACGGGCTGGCGGCGATGACGCTACGGCGCTCAGCGTCGGTGAGGGGGCCGATGCGTCCATCCGGCGGGCGAATGAGCGTGCGCTGCACGATCGATGGCTCGCCCTTGTTCTCCAGCATCGAGACAAGCGCCTCGCCGACCTTCAGTTCGAGAATGACGCGCTCGGTGTCGAGCGCTGGATTGCGCCGGAAGGTTTCCGCCGCCGCCTTCACAGCACGCTGCTCTTGCGGCGTGAAAGCCCGCAGCGCGTGCTGCACGCGGTTGCCAAGCTGTGCCGAAACGGAGTTCGGCACGTCCATCGGGTTCTGCGTGATGAAGTAGACGCCAATACCCTTGGAGCGCACAAGGCGGGCGATCTGCTCGATGCGATCCATCAGCGCCTTGGGCGCATCGTCGAACAACAGATGCGCTTCATCGAAGAAGAAGACGAGCTTGGGCTTGGGCTGATCGCCGACCTCGGGCAGCGTCTGCCACAGTTTGGTCAGCATCCACAGGAGGAAGGTGGCGTAGAGGCGCGGCTTCTCCATCAGCTTTTCGGCCGACAGGATGTTGACGACGCCGCGGCCGTCCGGCGCGGTGCGGATGAAGTCCCAGATGTCGAGTGCGGGCTCGCCGAAGAAGTGGTCGGCGCCCTGTTCCTCGAGCACTAAGAGACGGCGCTGGATGGCACCGACGGAGGTCGTCGCGACGTTGCCGTACTTGGTCGTCAGCTCCTTAGCGCGCGCCGCGACGTTGTTGATGATGGCGCGCAGGTCGGCGAGATTATAGAGCGGCAGCTTCTCCTCGGAGGCGACACGGAAGGCGATGTTGAGCACGCCCTCCTGCACGTCGTTGAGCTCGAGCATGCGCGACAGGAGCAGCGGACCCATGTCCTCGACGGTGGCGCGGATCGGATGACCGCCGGCGCCGAACACGTCCCACAGCACAACGGGTGATGCACTGTTTTTGTAGTTCTCGAGGCCGACCTCCGCCGCGCGCTTTAGAAGGAAGTCCTTCGGCTCGCCCACCTCGGCGATGCCCGAAAGGTCGCCCTTGATGTCGGCCGCGAACACCGGAACGCCGGCCCGCGAGAAGCCTTCGGCCAGAACCTGCAGCGTCACCGTCTTGCCGGTACCGGTGGCGCCTGTGATCAGGCCATGCCGGTTCGCGAGGGTGAGATCGAGGTATTCGGGCTTTACGCTCTTACCGACGAAGATCTTGCCGTCCTGCAAAACCGATTGGCTCATAGGTGTCTCCGGCTTCCGATGGCGGCAATCGACTCGGGGGAATTGGCCGCTGTTGGCTCTTGGCATGGGAGGATACCCTTTGCAAACATCGGTTGCATGGCGGACTTGGGGAAAAATTTGTGTTTGGTAGCCCGCTATCGCGGCGCGCCGAAGCGACGCGGAGCGCCGCAGTGCTCGCTTTCGGCGTGCGAAACGGCATGATGAACGACTATAGAATGCGACTGCGCCCTCCCCCAGGATGGCGCCATGCGTAGACCCGAGACCTCCGAAGACATGACCGACACGTCCGCAGCGCTCGATCTCGCCTCCGGCTTCGACCCGGCCACCTTCGAAAAGTGGCGCCATCTCGTCGATAAGGCATTGAAGGGCGCCGATTTCGAACGGAAGCTGGTCTTCAAGACGGCGGACGGACTGCGCGTCGAGCCGCTGTATACGCGGGCGGATACCTTGGCAGGGGCCGCGAGCGCTGTGCCCGGCAAGGCGCCGTTCACGCGCGGCACACATGGTCAAGCGCAAGATCAGGGCTGGCAGATCCATCAACGCGTCGTCGAGGCCGACGCGGCGGCTGCGAACAAAGTCATCCTCGAAGAGCTGGAAGGCGGCGCCAATGGCGTCGTGTTGCAGATTGCCGGCCCGGGACAGAACGGCATCAAGATCGCCAGCACCGACGATGCGGCGGCGACACTGCCGGGCGTGTTCGTCGATTACGCGCCAATCCAGCTCGCCGGCGGCGTGCAGGGCCTCGAAGCGGCTCGTCATTACCTCAGAGGGCTGGCGGCGCTGAAGCCGGAGGCGGGCGGCACGGCAACGTCGCGGCTGAATGTCGATCCAATCGGGACGCTGGCGCGTTTTGGCGCGGCGTGGGCGCCGATTGAAAAGGCGATTGCCGAAACGGTGAAGTTCGCCGGTGAAGCACGCGGGTCGGAGCGCCGCGTGTCGAGCGTACTCGTCGATGCGACGGTTCCCCACGAAGCGGGCGCCAGCGAAGCGCAGGAGCTTGCCTATCTGGCGGCGGCCCTCGTCGCCTATCTGCGTGCCTTCGAATCGGCGGGCTTCGCACCGAAGGATGCGCTGCCGGCCATCGCTTTTGCGCTGTCGGTCGACACCGACCTGTTCCTCAACGCGGCCAAGGTGCGCGCCGCGCGCACCATTATCGCGCGCATCGCCGCAGCCAGCGGGGCTTCGCCCGGCACCGTGCACATCACCGCCGTCAGCTCTCAACGCATGATGGCAAAGCGCGATCCGTGGACCAACATGCTACGCACCACGGCGGCGTGCGCCGCGGCGAGCTTCGGCAGCGCCGATGCCATCACGGTGCTGCCCTACACCTGGGCGCTCGGCATCCCCGATCGCTTCGCGCGCCGCATTGCGCGCAACTCGCAACTCGTCCTGCAGGAGGAATCGCAGCTCGGGCGCGTTATCGATCCGATCGGCGGCTCCTGGTACGTGGAAAAACTCACCCAAGAGCTCGCCGCAAGGGCGTGGACGCTCTTTCAGGATATCGAGGCCGAAGGCGGCCTCATCGTCGCGCTGTCCTCGGGCGGGCTGCAGGACGATATCGCGCGCATCGCCGAAACACGCGCGAGGAGCATCGCAACGGGCCGCGTCGAGTTGACAGGCGTGTCGGTGTTTCCATTCCTGGGCGATGATGGCGTCAAAGTCACACCGTATGCTGAGACGGCACCCCTCACGAAACCTGCGGTGCGCGCATTGACGCCACATCGCCTCGGCGAAGCCTTCGAGAAACTACGCGATGCGGGCGACGCCTTCCTCGCCAAGACCGGCAAGCGCAAGCGCGTGTTCATGGCTAACCTCGGCGAGATCGCCGAGCACAACCGGCGCTCGCAGTGGATGTGGAACTTCCTTGCCGCCGGCGGCATCGAGGGCCTCACCAGCGACGGCTACAAGGACGCGGCAGAGGCCGCCGAGGCCTTTAGGGCATCCGGCGTGAGGATCGCCTGCATCTGCTCGTCGGACGAGGTTTACGCGCGCGAAGCGGCGGCGACGGCGAAAGCCCTGAAACAGGCTGGCGCGACTCGCGTGCTGCTCGCCGGCCGCCCGGGCGAGGCTGAGCAAACGTTGCGCGCCGCGGGTGTCGACGGGTTCCTATTTGCCGGGCAGGATGCGGTCGCCGTGCTAGAGGATCTGCACAAGACGCTGGCGCAGACCTAAGCTAAATATCGCCTGTTGGAAGATCGCATCGGAGGAATACCGTGGCCGTCCTGCGCTTTCTCGCCAGCCTTTTCGCCCTGGTTGCCGTCGTCGCACTCGTGGCCGATCTAACGCCGGCGCTGAACGGCACTGGCCCGTTCACGTCTCACTCGGTGATCAGCTATTGGACGGAGCTGGCACCCGCCTCACTGGTGGCGACGCGCGCCAACATCACGGCCCTGACGTTCCCCTGGGTTTGGAACCCCGTGCTGCTGAGCATCCTGACGGCGCCGATGTCGGTGCTGTTCGCCGGCCTCGCAGTGGTGTGCGGCTATTTCGGCCGCCGCCGCGAGCAGATGAAAGTGCACGTCAACTAAGCGTCCCTACTTTTTCTTCGCTGCCGGAGTCTTCTGAGCGGGTGTCGTCGTCGCGGTGCTGCCGGGCATCACCATCTTAGTGAGGCTGGTCAGCGCTTGCGGCAGGCCGCTGCTCGGCGGGAAGATGATGTCAAGTGTAATGCCGAGCACGACCAATCCGATTAGGAGGCTAATGATGCGCATCACCCAGCGTTGGTGACTCTTGTTGAGCAGCTCGATGTCGGACTCGTCGACGGTGCCTTCCTCCTCGTTGAGAAAGGCGCGACTGAGCCCGAAGTACTTTTTCTGCACCGAACGGCGGAAGTTGCCGCGATGCTCAACCTTCAATCCGGCGCGCTCGGCAATCTGCTGCGCGATCTCCGGATACGGGAAGCACGGGTCGCTGTTGGCCTCGCTGACGTAGCCGAGTTTCACCGTGCTGTCGTCCTTGAGAATGAGACGCGCTCCCTGCAGCAGCACGGGCGCAATCGACCCGCCGTAGATCTCGCGCCGCGTCTCCACTGCCTTGATCTGGTCGTAGGGAATGTCGTGGGTGCGATAGCGAACGATGGGCGTCGGGCCGCGCCCCGATGGTAGCGTCATCTTCACCGACGTGTCGCCGAACTCGATGCGTGTCATCAGCGAGTGCATCACCTCGATGAACAGCAGGAACATGATGAAGGTGAAGCCGATGGCCAGGACGACCAGGCCGAGGGTGCCCTGCCAATGGCCCTGCGAAATGCGCCAGAACAGCATCGGCGGTAGGCTGATGAAGAACGGCAAAAGGATGAGAAAGACGAAGGAGAACGCGAACTTGCGTCCGCCGCCGGCCGCATAGAGCGTACGCTCGGGCTTAGGTGCCGGCACCAAAACGGGAGCCGAGACAGGAGCCGGCGCGGCAGCCAATACTGACGCCTGCCCCATTGCTGCAACGTCCATCGCTAACGCCCCCTCAAACGTTACATCCCATCCGACTCGGATAACATCACAATAACATGAGCCTAGTGGCCCTGCCCGGTTGGCGCCGAAGAGATTATATCAGGACCAGTCACCATCCAAACCCCGGGGAGAGCCGTGCTATTGCACAAGAATAAGACATCCATGCCGACGGCCGAGACGGCGCTGAAGGCCGCGCGACGCCAATCCCGACCGCCGCTGAGCACGACATCTTTTCGCGCCCGCTGAAGGGTCCGTATCCGGCCGGGCTCGAGAAGGCGATGTTCGGCATCGGCTGCTTCTGGGGCGCCGAGCGCAAGTTCTGGAACCTCGGCGCCGGCATCTGGATCACCGCCGTCGTCTATGCCGGCGGCTTCACGCCCAACGCAACCTACGAGGAGGTGTGCACCGGCCAGACCGGGCACAACGAGGTCGTGCTGGTCGTCTACGATCCCAAGGAGATTAGCTACGAGCAGCTATTGAAGACGTTCTGGGAGAGCCACGACCCGACGCAAGGCATGCGCCAGGGGAACGACGTCGGCACGCAGTATCGCTCCGGCATCTACACGTTCACCGAGGCCCAGCGTGTCGCGGCAGAGGGTCGAAGGCCGAGTATCAGAAGGCGCTGACAAAAAATGGCCTCGGGCAGATCACGACGGAGATCGTGCCGGCCCCGGAGTTCTTCTTCGCGGAGGACTATCACCAGCAATACCTGTCAAAGGTGCCGCACGGTTACTGCGGTCTCGGCGGCACGGGCGTATCGTGCCCGATGCCGACAGGTGTCACGGCGGCTTAAAAGCTCTATTTCGCAACCGCTGCGGCCGGCATCGTCTGCGGTGCGGGCGAGGCCGCAGCCGGTGCCGGAGTCGAGGCGACCTCGTCGCCGGTATCGGGCTGGGTGCCGGGGCTGTTGAGCACGATTTTGCACTCCGCCGGCAGCTGTTCCATGGTGACCTGCCGGCGCTCGCTGTCCGGTATCACCTTCTCGCCGGGCTTCGGCTGAGGCTTCTTCAACGACGCCTCGATCGTCTTCAGCCAGTTGTCAACTTCCTTGCCGCAGCCGTCGTCGCCGCCGACGGGCGGTTGCGTCTGGCAGCCGCCGTTGGGGCAGCCAATTCGAATGTGAAAGTGGTAGTTGTGCCCCCAGATAGGCCTCACCTTGCCGAGCCACGCGCGATCCTTGCCGGCCGCCTGGCACAGCGCCTTCTTGATCGCAGGGTTGACGAACACGCGCTCGACGGCCGGATAGGATGCGGCGCGCTTAATGATCGCGACGTGTGCCGGCGTGAATAACTTGGGGTCGACCGCGAGGCTCGTCTTGTCGAGCATCGAGGTCGCCTGGATCTCCTCGCGCTCCTGCCGCGACAGGACGCGATTGGGCATCGGCGTCAGCCAGATGTCAGCGTCGAGACCAACCTGATGACTGGCGTGACCGGTCAGCATCGGGCCGCCGCGCGGCTGCGAGATGTCGCCGACCAACAGACCCGTCCAGCCGTCCTGGCGCGATTCAGCAGCGAAGTGCTTCAACAGCTTGATCAGCTTGGGATGGCCCCAGGCGCGATTGCGCGACAGCCGCATCGCCTGCCAGTCTGGACCAGTATCAGCGAGGTGAACGCCGCCCGAGAGACAGCCCTTGGAGTACCAGCCGAGCGCGCGGGGAGCGAGCGCTGCCGCGGTCGGCTTCTTGCTAAACAAATCGCGCGCCAGAACTTTCGGCTTCTTTTCCTTCGTATCGGCGGCTTTCTTGTCTGCGCCCTTCTTGCCCTTGGCGTTCGGCGTGGCAGCCTTCTGCTCGGGCGCGGGTGTCGGCGCCGCGGTCGCAACTGGCGCAGGCTGGCGCTGCACTTCGACCGGCGCGGGAATCTTAACCGCGGGGTTCGCGGTCTGCTGCGGGTCGGCGGCTGTGGCGGCCTGCGGGATCGCCAAAAGCAATCCGATGAGACTAAGAATATGGGTGCGTTGCATAGCTCCCCCAAAGCAATGTTCAGGCCATACTAAGCCGGTACGGCCAAAAAACGACCTTCGGCTGCAGCTGCGAAGTTAACGCTCAAGACTACCGCGAAGCCGCTGACTCATGACACAGTTTCTCACCGCCGGGCCGGCCGATGCCTCGGCCCACATCCTTTTGGCGCACGGCGCCGGGGCGGCGATGACCAGCCCGTTTCTCGAAACGATGACGCGCTTACTGACCGAGCGTTGTCTGCAAGTATCGCGATTCGAGTTTGACTATATGGCGGCGCGACGGGAGGCAGGGAAGCGTCGGCCACCGCCACGGGCGGAGTTGCTCGTTCCCGAGTACAAGCGCGCGGTCGAGGAGTTGCGGTCTCAGGGAGCGAGCCGGCAGAAGCTGCTCATCGGCGGCAAGTCGCTAGGCGGTCGTGTCGCCAGTCTCGCCGCCGGCGAGCTGTTCTCGGCCGGCCGCATCGCCGGGCTGATATGCCTCGGCTATCCGTTCCACCCCCCGGACAAGCCCGAAAACCTTCGCACGGCGCATCTCGAAAAGCTCGCCTGTCCGACCCTGATCGCGCAGGGCGAGCGTGATCCCTTCGGGTCGCGCGTAGAGGTCGAGAGCTATCGGCTGTCGCCGGATATCAAGATCGAGTGGGCGGGCGATGGCGACCACGATCTCGGGCCACGCGGCGGCAGCGGCTTCACGCGCGCCAGTAACCTCGCGCTTGCGGCCGACGCCATCGCCGCGTTCGCGGGCGACGTCGGCGAGCGGTAGACCTCAGTCGTTATCCTTCTTCTTTTTCTTGTCGACGACCTTGTCGCCCAGCTTGCCTTTGATGCTTTCGATGCCGTCCTTGAATATTCCATCGATGGTCTTGCGGGCATCGGCGTCTTCCTTGCCATCGGCCGCGTCGTAGGTGGCAGCCCACACGATGTTGACCTCATCGAGGTCGTCGTCATCGGGCGTCACGGTGAACTGCGCCTCGTAGTTCTTCACCGGCAGCGGGCTCTCGATGATGGCGTAGCGGTAGCTGGCACCCGATTTCTCGAGCAGCTTCTCTTTGATCTTGCCGCCGTCCTGCAGCGTCAGCGTGCGATATTCGACATCGCCATCCTTCGACTCCTCGCACGTCTTCACCGCTGGATGCCATTCGGCAATTGCACACCAGCCGCCGAACTGGCCCCACAGGGCCGTCTTCTCTTCCTCGACCTTGGCCTCGTCGACCCTCACCTCGAGCTTCTTGCCCGACGTGAGGCTGGCAGCATTGGCGCCTCCCGCGAGCGGAACAAATGCAGCGGACAGCAGGAATAGGGTGATCGGCAGTCTCATTGTTTTCTCCCAGAACGGGTTCACCGGCCCACATTTGTTGGTGCCCCATAGGGCGGCGAAGTGCAACAATGTAACCATTGGGTGGCGGAAGTGCGAGGGATTTTGTGCTAGCTCAAGCAGCCGAAACGCGCTGTGTGCCGGGAACTCCCACCCGATCGAGGAAGACGGCAATCGGTGCGGGCTCACCGGTGTAGTAGCCCTGCACGGCGTCGCATCCCTCACCCCGAACGGCAGCAAGCTGCTCGTCGGTTTCCACACCCTCGGCAGTGATCGCGAGACCAAGGCTGTGCGCCAGCATGACGATCGCTCGCACGATCTTCAGCGAGCCGTCGTTACGGGTGATGTCGCGAATGAAAGAGTGATCGATCTTAATGCGGTCGAACGAGAAGCGGTGCAAATAGCTGAGCGAGGAGTAGCCGGTGCCGAAGTCGTCGAGCGCGATCGAAACGCCGAGGTCGCTCAGCTCATCGAGGACGGCGATGTTGACTGCACTGTCATGCAAAAGAACGGACTCGGTGATCTCGAGCTCGAGGCGCGAGGGGTCGAGGCCGGTCTCGGCGAGCGCTGCGGCGACGACGCGCACAAGCCCCGGATTATCGACCTGTAAAGGAGACAGATTTACCGCGACGGTGAGGTTGCCCGGCCATTTGGCGGCGGCGAGGCATGCATTGCGGATCACCCAAGCGCCGAGCTGCTCGATAACCCCGCATTCCTCCGCCAGGGGAATGAACTCCGATGGCGAGGTCATGCCGCGCTCGGGGTAATGCCAGCGCAGCAGCGCCTCGGCGCCCTGTACCACTAAGCACTGCAAGTCGATAACGGGCTGAAAGTAGAGCTCGAACTGCTCGCGAAGGAGGGCATCACGCAACTCTGCCTCGGCGCGCCGGCGCGCCTGCATGCGTGCATTAAGCTCCTTCTCGTAGAAGATATAGGATCCTTGCCCTAACTCCTTCACGCGTCGCATGGCGAGCGCAGCGTCCTGAATGAGCTCGTCGGCGGTGTTACCATCTTCGGGGCCGAGCGCGATTCCGACGCTGGCGCCAAGCTCCAGGCGGTGACCACATGTTAGGTAGGGCTGGCCGATGAGATCGATGATTTGGCGAGCGCGGGCGGAGCAAGTCCTCGTCCTTGAAATCGCCCACCTGAACGAGTGCAAATTCGTCGCCGCCGATGCGCGCCACCGCGAATGGGTTACGAAATCACTTCGATTGTTTGCGAGCCTCCATGGAGGGAGCGCGTGCGACGCAGCAATTATCAAACTGTCGTGATGGCGCGCGCAGTGCACGACGGAGCGATCCTCCATCGTTGCAGGGTGCTACACAGGCCGGTGGCGGGCGTGTGCGCCACGTTCCAGCGCCGCGCGCACGAGCGGGTCAATCCCTAGTCCTTCAGCCAGCAGCGCGAGGAAATCTCGCTCGTCGTCTTTGATGGCTAGATCGCTCGCCGCCACCTCTGCTGCTAGCGCATAGGCTGTCTCGCGCAGGCCGGGCGGGAGCGCCTCGACGACCATGCTCACGACGCTATTTACTCCGCCGGGCTTGCTGAGGATCTTTCCGCAGTTCTGCGCCTCGCGGCTGAGCCAGGTCTCCTCGAGACCACGGAATGCCGGCAGCTCACGCACCATCGTATTGATGCGCGCCAGCTCGTGCTCGGATATTGTCCGGTCGGCGGCGGCCACGGTCACCATTGCATAGATGAGCGCTTCCTGCGGCGAGAGCTGCGCCTTCACCTTGTTTTCGGCTCGCACGTGAGATCATCTCCCGGTTCGTCGTACCAAACGGCCTATGCCGCGTCATCGGCGTCGGCTGCAAGCAACGGCGTTGACGTAGGCGCCGGCGGGAACATAGGGTTCCCCGCGTTCCACTACCACCGTCCGGCCATTTCGCCCCAACCCCAGAAGCTGCCGATCTATGTCGCCACCCGACGCTGCCGCCTCGTCCGCACTCGCCGACGCCAAGTCCTGGCCCTTCGAGGAGGCCCGCCGCCTCATCGCACGCCTCGAGAAGCTGAAAGGAGGCGCCGAGAAGACGGTGATCTTCGAGACAGGCTACGGCCCATCGGGGTTGCCGCACATTGGCACCTTCGGCGAAGTGGCGCGCACCAGCATGGTGCGCCACGCCTTCGAGCTGCTCACCGAGGGGCGCTGGAATACGCGTCTTCTCTGCTTCTCAGACGACATGGACGGGTTACGCAAGGTACCGTCCAACGTTCCCAATCAGGAAATGCTGCACGCGGCGCTCGACAAGCCGCTGACTGCCGTGCCCGACCCGTTCGGCAAGTTCGACAGTTTCGCACACCACAACAACGCGATGCTGCGTGCCTTCCTCGATCGCTTCGACTTCGCCTACGAGTTCATGTCGGCAACCGAAGCCTACCGGTCGGGGCGCTTCGACGAGACGTTGCTGAAGATGCTCAAGGCCTACGACAAAGTCATGGACATCATCCTGCCCACGCTCGGGCCCGAACGGCGCGCAACCTACTCGCCGTTCCTACCCGTGTCACCGACCTCCGGGCGCGTGCTGCAGGTGCCGATGATCGAACGGCATCCGAAGAAGGGGACGATCGTCTACGTCGATCCTGATACTGGCAAGACGGTCGAGACATCCGTCACCGGCGGCGCCGTAAAGTGCCAGTGGAAGGCGGACTGGGCGCTGCGCTGGACGGCGCTCGGCGTCGACTACGAGATGGCGGGCAAGGATCTCATCGAGTCCGTCACGCTTTCCTCGCGCATCTGCAAGGCGCTCGGCGGCACGCCGCCGGAAGGCTTCAACTACGAGCTGTTTCTCGACGACAAGGGCGAGAAGATCTCCAAGTCGAAGGGCAACGGGCTGACTATCGACGAGTGGCTGCGCTATGCGAGCCCCGAGAGCCTGTCGCTGTTCATGTTCCAGAAGCCGAAGTCGGCGAAGCGCCTGTACTTCGACGTGATCCCGCGCGCCGTCGATGAGTACATTCAGTTGCTCGCCGCCTATGCGCGCCAGGACGACAAGGCCAAGCTCGACAATGCCGTCTGGCACGTCCACTCAGGTCATCCGCCAGCCGCCGACATGCCGCTGACCTTCGCGCTGATGCTCAACCTCGTCGCTGCCTCGAACGCCGAGGACAAGGACGTGCTGTGGGGCTTCATTCGCCGCCATGTGAAGGGCGTCAGCCCACAGACGCATCCGCTGCTCGAACAATTGGCTGGATACGCGGTTCGCTACTACGCGGATTTCGTAAAGCCGAACAAGAAGTACCGCCGTGCCGACGAGGTCGAGGCGGCAGCCCTGCTCGCCTTGTCGGAGGCTTTGAAGAGTGCGCCGCCTGGCGCCACGGCCGAGGATCTGCAGGGGCTGATCTATGACGTCGGGCGCTCTATTCCGCGCTATCAGGATCCCAACGCCAAGAGTGCGACAGCGGAACGGCCGGGCGTTTCCAACGCCTGGTTCAACGCCATCTACGAGGTGCTGCTGGGCGAGGCGAAGGGGCCGCGTTTCGGCAGCTTCATCGAGCTCTATGGCGTCAAGGAGACGCGCACTCTCATCGACAAGGCATTGAACGGCGAACTGACCAAGGCGGCTTGAGCGCGTCCGCCGGTCGCTAGGCGACGTCGCTGCGTGCCCCGCCCAGCATGCCCGAGACGTCGATGCCCCAGATGTCGTGCATCAGGCCGAGCAGCTTGGCTTCACGGGCGCGGACCTCGAGGGCGCGCCAAACGTTGGCCTCGACAACGTCGCGCGTTATTGCCAGGACGGGGGGATCGTCGTCCGTGCCGCGATAGATCTCGCGCTTGCGCGAAAATTCTTGGTTGCGTGCCCGGTCGTTCTGCTTCTGCGACACGGCAACGAGATTGCCGAGGCTCTCGGTGCACGCCTCGCGCTCCTCGGCGTCGGCAAACCAGCGACGCCACTCGCTCGTCGCCCCAGGACGCTGTGGGAGTACATGCTCGACGCTGTAGTCCTTTGGGTCGAGCACCGTCGTGCTGCGCGTCAGCTCATCGTTGAGGCGCAAGAGCAGCTGCTTGCACACCTGCGCATCGCGCCGGTACATCGTGCGCAGGTGGTAACCGATATTGCGCACTTCATCGCGAGTCAGCTGAAATGGACCTTCGCCCGCTCTCACCGGCGTGCCCGATTTGATCAATTGCACCACATTGCCGAGGCGGCGCACACGCTTGCCTGTGCCGAGACAAAGCACGCGCAGTAGGTGCACAAGGCGGTCGATCTCCCGCAGCAGCAGCGTCGCACGCTTGGGATCGTCGGCGTATTGATGCACGGCCAGGATCGCCGCCGGCGCCCAGTCGCCCTCCGGCAAGCGGCCGAGATAGACAAGATAGCGGCGCGCATCCGGATCGAGGTTGCGATTGACGTCGGCGGCGCGCAGCACCGTGTCGTAAGCCTTGGACAGCGGCCCGACGACATCATTGAGGAACGCCTCTGCTCCGCCCGTTTCGCGAATGGTACGGCGAACACCGGCGATGATCTTCGTGTCGCCGCGGCCATAGATGCTGAACACATGGCTGAAGAACGTTTCGAATTTCGCGCCGAGTAGTTGCGCGGCACTGTTCCACTTCTCGAGTGCCGCTGGCACTCGGCCTTCCGGTATGCTCTTGAGCAGTTCCGCCTTGAGGATGTCGTTGCGCTGAAGTGCTCGGCCGCGCTCATTGAGCACAGTGAACAGACGGTGCGCTCGGTCGATGTCGCGCGTCAGCACGACGACGAAATGGCATTGGTCGCAAAGATAGTCGGCCAGCCGCCGGCGATCCGTCTCGTCGAGCAGTGACAGCTCGCGGATGAAATGATCGCGCACCTTCAACAGGCGCTCCTCGGCCTCACTCGCCGTCTCCTCGTCGGGGGTTCCCGCGCAACCGCCGCGCACTTGCACATAGTTTTCGAGGAACTTCTGCTCGCGCGCACTCACCTCGACACGGAACTTCACACCGTGCTGCTTGGTGGCGACGGCGTCCGCGACAATGAGCAGATCGAGGCGGTGGCGCGAGCCCCAGCGCCAGCGCTCGGTACCAAGGTCGCGCAGGACGGCGGCGATCATCGCCAAGGTCACGAGCCGCTGTTGGCCGTCGATGATCTCGAACAGTCGCGGCTCGCGCTCGCGCGCCTTCGGGAGATCACCGCCCGCGCCGTCAAGGAGCAGAATCGTCCCCAAAAAGTAGTCGGGCTCTTCGGCGCCCATCCCACCGCCAATTCCAGCGGCGGCGAGGATATCCTCGAGGAGCTGGCCGGCTTCCGATGTGGTCCACGAATACGGCCTCTGGTAACAGGGCACGGAAAAGTGGAAGGGGGAGGAGAAGAGATTTGTTAGAGTCAGGGACGCTGTTGGCAGACCAGGGAACATCGCGATTCATTATTTGTGTTGGCCTTCGCGACGTCGAGCTGAGCCGCTGAACGCCACTTTCATGAAGGTAACATGACTATATGCATCGCGACAGACGCGATCTCAGAAAAGCACATATCCGGCGAACGTAGTTCGCGCAGTGTTGATCAAATGCGACAAGCGCGCGGCGCGGCGACGCGCGCGCAAACAGCGCGCCCGCTGGCCGAGAAACAGCTTGCGCGGCGCGAGCATTCGGACAAGCGATGACGGCCTCTCGACAATTCGTCTTCAAGGTCGCCGCTCGCGCGGCGTGGGACGACGCCTGTCGCAGCGGCGCATTTGCTGGCTCGGCTGACGATTTGCGCGACGGCTTTATCCACTTGTCGACGCGCGAACAACTTGCGGACACGCTGGCCAAGCACTTCCACGGCAAACATGATCTCGTGTTGATCCAGATCGAGACGCGCCTGCTTGGCGAGGATCTGCGGTGGGAAGTCTCCCGCGGCGGCGGTGCCTTTCCGCACCTATATGCTCCACTGCTTACCGCGAATACTGAAGCGGTGCATGCGCTTACACTGGGGATTGACGGCATGCCAATGCTGCCTGAGGAATTCGCGGCATGCTAAGAACGCTGTTCGATTATGCACCGCGCGCACTCGCCCTGCTTTCCCCCGAGGAAGCACATGAGCTGACGATCAAGTCGCTGGAGCTCGGCGTATTTCCGGCCGCGCCTGGGCGCGACGAGGCTTCCCTCGCCGTCGCATTCGCGGGCCTCTCGCTGCCAAACCCCGTTGGAATTGCAGCCGGTTTCGATAAGGACGCGCGCGTACCCGACGCCGTTCTGCGGCTTGGCTGTGGCTTTGCCGAGATCGGCACCGTGACGCCGCTTGCGCAGCTTGGCAATCCGAGACCACGCGTCTTCCGTCTCCCGCGCGACCGCGCCGTCATCAACCGGCTCGGCTTCAACAACGGCGGACATCAGGCCGCGCTCTCCCGGCTGCAGCGTCGGGTTGGCCCCGGGGTGGTCGGCGTCAACATCGGCGCCAACAGGGATTCGACTGACCGCGTCGCCGATTACGTGCGCGGTCTCGAGATGTTCTACGATGTCGCAAGTTACTTCACGATCAACATATCCTCGCCCAACACGCCCGGATTGCGCGACCTGCAGGATCCTGGCGCGCTCGCGGCGCTGCTGCAGCGTCTGCTGTCGGCACGTGCCAAGCAAATGGATGCGGGGAAGCCGAAGCGCCCGATCGTGGTCAAGCTGGCACCCGACATCGCCGAGCACGAGCTCGGCGCCATCATCATGCAGCTTGCCGCGCAGAAAATCGACGGCGTCGCTGTGTCCAACACGACCCTCTCCCGCCGCGGACTGAGCGACCCCAACGCGCGTCAAGCCGGCGGCCTGTCGGGGCGGCCGCTGTTTCATCGCTCCACAATCGTGCTTGCGCGCGTACATCAGGCGACGGCGGGAGAAATTCCTCTGATCGGCATCGGCGGCATCGACAGCGGCGCCACGGCGCTCGCCAAAATCGAGGCCGGCGCCACCCTGGTGCAGCTCTACACCGGACTGATCTACGAGGGCCCCGGCCTCATTCAGCGCATCAAGGACGAACTCGCCGCCGCGGTGCGACGCACCGGCGCACGGTCTATCGCCGATCTCGTCGGACGCGACGCGGCGGCGTGGGCCGCCAAACCGCTCGAGGCCTAGACCGCACCGCCACGCGGTGGCGGCGGCACATCGGATCGCCGCATTGTTTTGATCAAGCGAGATATGAACCAGATCGGCACCACGACCATGGCGCCGAGAATCAAGTAGCCGAGCACGGACTCGATGGCGCCGAAGCCCAGATCGTATATCCGCCGGAGCAGCTCGTTTATGCGGTAGAGGATATTGTCCGGCGTGATACCGAGCGCGGACAGCACGACACCAACGACGATCGAGAGCACGATCAGGCGAACCAGAACGCCTAGGACGTTGCCGCCAAGGAACGTGTTGCGGTCCATCGGGTCGTTCTCCTCTCGATCAGTGGCGGACGGGCAGCGCCGACCCCATTAGGCCTCGTGACATGGCCACCCGCCCTTAGCATAGTTGCAAAGCCGTTTCGACAACGGAGCGTCGCGTACCACCCCCGATGAGAACCACGAGACGAGCTTCCGCCCCCACGGTCCGCCGCTCGCGCGAGCAGGCGGGGGCCCCTGTCGCCCCGACCGTGCCCGAACCGTTCGCCGGCTGGTTCGCCGCGCGGGGCTGGACGCCACGGGCGCATCAGCTGGCGCTGATCGAAGCGGCCCGACGGCGCCGCTCGACCCTTCTTATCGCCCCAACCGGCGCCGGCAAGACTCTTGCCGGCTTCTTGCCGAGCCTTCTGAGCCTTGCGCAACGGACGCGCGCCAACAGGGGCCGCGGCCTGCACACGCTCTACATTTCGCCGCTGAAGGCGCTGGCGGTCGACGTCGCGCGCAACCTGATGGCGCCGATCGCCGAAATGCAGCTCAAGATCGGTACCGAGACGCGCACCGGCGATACGTCGGTGGCACGCCGTGCACGACAGCGGCGTACGCCGCCCGACATTTTGATGACGACGCCGGAGCAGCTGACGTTGCTGCTCAGCCACGCCGACAGCGCCGACTTGTTTGCTGATATCGATACGGTCATCCTCGATGAAATCCACGCGCTCGCGGCGACCAAGCGCGGCGACCTCCTCTCGCTGTCGCTCGCACGCCTGCGGGCGCTCGCCCCAGAACTGCGCACCGTCGGGCTGTCGGCGACGGTGGCGCGGCCGTCGGAATTGCGCGCCTATCTAGTGCCGCAGCAGGCGCCGCACTCGCACATCGAGATGGCCGACCTCGTGCTCGCCGGCGGCGGCGCGAAACCTCAGATCGACATTCTCGAGCTCGATGAGACCATGCCGTCGATTGGGCATACGACGCGCTACGCCATCGGCGAAATTTATGCGGCGATCGAGGCCCACCGCCTGAGCCTATTGTTCGTCAATACGCGCATGCAGGCGGAGCTGCTGTTCCAGGACCTGTGGCGCATAAACGATCTCGGGCTGCCGATCGGGCTGCATCACGGCTCGCTCGACGCCCTGCAGCGGCGCAAGGTCGAGGCGGCGATGGCGGCGGGAACCCTGCGCGCCGTCGTCGCCACCTCGACGCTCGATCTCGGCATTGACTGGGGCGACGTCGACCTCGTCATTCATGTGGGGGCCCCGAAGGGCGCCAGCCGCTTCATCCAGCGCATCGGCCGCTCCAACCACCGGCTCGATGAGCCCTCGCAGGCCATCCTCGTGCCTTCAAACCGCTTCGAGGTGCTGGAATGCCGGGCCGCCGTTGATGCGGCCGAGGCCGGCGAGCAGGACGTCACTTTCTCGCGCCAGGGCGCGCTCGACGTGTTGGCGCAGCACATCCTCGGCACCGCGTGTGCCGGAGACTTCGATCCCGCCGCGCTGTACGCCGAAGTCATTTCGGCTGCGCCTTACGCACCAATTGAGCGCGAGACCTTCGACCGCGTTCTCGGCTTCGTTGCCGACGGCGGCTATGCGCTCAAATCGTATGAGCGTTATGCGAAATTGAAGCCGGCGCCCGACGGAAAGCTGCGCATCGCACGTCCACGCTTCGTGCAGGCCTATCGCATGAACGCCGGCACGATCGTCGCCGCGCCGCTGATCAAGGTGCGCCTCGTTGGGCGCCGCGCCGCCGCCACGCGCAAGGCCATGACAGGCGGGCGCATCATGGGCGAGGTCGACGAATACTTCATCGAGCAGCTGCGCCCGGGCGACGCCTTCGTGCTCGCCGGCGAGGTGCTGCGCTTTGAAGGAATGAGCGAGAACGAAGCCTTCGTCACCCGCGCCACGGCGCGCGATCCCATCATCCCCAGCTACAACAGCGGCAAGTTCCCGCTATCGACGCACCTCGCGAATCGCGTGCGCGCCATGCTCGCCGACGACAACGCATGGAGCCGGCTGCCGCCTTCCGTCGCCTATTGGCTCGAGCTGCAGAAACAGCGCTCGGTCATTCCCGGCCGCGACGAGGTGCTGATCGAAACGTTCGCCCGCGGCAGCTGCCACTACCTCGTCGCTTATCCGTTCGAGGGGCGGCTTGCCCACCAGACGCTCGGCATGCTGCTGACGCGCCGCCTCGACCGCATCGGCGCCGGACCCCTTGGCTTCGTCGCGAACGACTACGGCATGGCGCTGTGGTGTCTTGGCGACATCTCGGCGTTCATCGCCTCCGGCAAGCTCAATCTCGACGAGCTGTTTGATCAGGATATGCTCGGTGACGATCTAGACGCGTGGCTGGCGGAGTCGAACCTGATGAAACGCACGTTCCGGCAGGTAGCGGTAATCGCCGGCCTCGTTGAACGTCGTCATCCGGGCCGCGAGAAAACGGGGCGCCAGGTCGCCCTGTCGACCAATCTCATCTACGACGTCCTGCGCCGGCACGACCCGCACCACATTCTCTTGGAGGCTACCTGGGCCGACGCGGCCACAGGCCTTCTGGACATCGCGCGACTGGGCGACTTTCTGCGCCGCATCGACGGCAGAATCAGGCATCAACCGTTGGTCAGGCTATCCCCCCTTTCGGTGCCGATCCTCCTGGAGATCGGCAGGGAGGCCGTCGCTGGTTTCGCCCGCGAGGAGCTGCTGCGTGAGGCCGCCGCCCAATCTAAGTCGCACGAGACGTTAGAGGAGACGCAATGCTCGAGCTGAAACCTGAGCGCCTCGCCTTCGACGACTTCCAGGATCAGGAAATCTCCATTTGCGGCAAACTGTTTCGCGCCGACATGTCGGGCGCGCTCTATTGGCCGAGCGAGGATGCTCTCATCGTCGCCGATCTGCACCTCGAGAAGGGCTCGGCGTTCGCCAAGCGCGGGCAACTCGTGCCGCCCTATGACACGCGCGAGACATTGCGCAAGCTCGCCGCCGCCATCGACCGCTACGCCGCCGGTACCGTCATCGCTCTCGGCGACAGCCTGCACGACGTCGAGGCCGCGGGGCGCATCGGTCTGGAGGAGCTCGAGATCCTGCAGATCATGCAGGAGGACCGCGAGTGGCTCTGGGTGACAGGCAATCACGACCCCCAGGTCGCCAAGCGTCTCGGCGGCAGCGTCATCGGCGATATAGAGGTCGAAGGCATCGTGCTGCGCCACGAGCCGCGCCCCGGACACGTCACGCACGAGATCGCCGGACACCTGCACCCCGCCGCCAAGTTGTCGATGTACGGCTATACGCTGCGCCGGCCATGCTTCGTCGGCAACGGGCGCCGTCTCGTCATGCCGGCGTTCGGCACGTATGCGGGCGGGCTCAACATCCTCGAGGAACCGTTTGAGCCGCTGTTCGGCCATGACGGCATGCACGTGTGGATGCTCGGCCAGGAGGGGCTCTATCCGGTCGCGACGCGTCTTCTGAAGGAAGACTGACCTCTAGGCCGGCTGCCGGCGGAAGTAGGCTGAGGCGAGCAAGCCCGAAACCACGGCAAGCAAGACCGCTATCAGCCCGTAGCTCATGGAGTGGACGAACGCGAAATTGTGCACCAGCCGCTCGATGCCGGCGCGTTGCAGCGTGACGCGGGCGATGTGGGCGCTGATGACCTCGCCATTGCGGAACAGGTATGTGCGGGCAACGAGCGGGCCCACCGGGACGTTGGCCGGCAAGGCGATGGTGCTGCGGAACAGGCTACGCCCCGTGAAGGTGACACCGTCCTTCGGCTGAATGACGTAGAGGTTCTGGGCCTTCTTCAAGCGAATGACGGCCGCCCTGTAGGCAGCCAGCTCGTAATCCTTGAAGGTTCCGCGGGCGCCGGCGGCGGGCGTCATCTTGATGTGCTGGAAGCCGATGGCGTGCCGCTCCAGCACCGGCGGCCCGGCGATCTCTTCTATCGGACGCGTCGAGGCGATGGCGTAGTAGCTGGGCACCGAAGCGAAGGTGACAGACGAAGTGTTGATCCACACGCCGGCGACGTCGCTTTTCTTGCGGACGACGACGGGGAACGGCGTTCCCTCCACCACTACGACGACATCATAGTAGCCGCCGTGCTCTTGCGGTGCTTGGCTGTTGTCGACGGCGCCGAACACGATGATCTCGTGGCCGGTGAAGCCAGTAGTCACCTCGAGGCTGCGCGTCGAGATGTCGGCCTCGACCGTCGGCTTCTGGACCGGCGTCGGCGGTTGCGCAGTCGGCGGCGACACCGGTCCTAGGCGCGGCGTAGCCCTTTCCTGCGCGAGAGCGGGGATGGCGATGACGGTGGCTAGCATACAGACGAGAAGGCGATGCATCAGAAGCCTCCCCCGAGCACCGGTCCGATCGAATAGATCTCGGCCGGCTTAGCCATCAGGTCCCAGCCGATGCGCAGGCAAACCAGCAGGACGAGGGCGGCGAGCATGAAGCGCAGCTGCTCGCCCTTCAATCGCCCGCCGGCTGCGGCGCCGAATTGCGCACCAATGACGCCGCCAAGAATGAGTACCAAGGCGAGCACCACGTCGACGGCTTTGTTCTGCATGGCCTGCAGCAGCGTTGTCACCGCCATGACGAAAACGATCTGGAACAGCGACGTGCCGATAACGACGCTTGTCGGCACGCGCAGCAGGTAGATCATGGCGGGAACCATGACGAAGCCGCCGCCGACCCCCATGATCGCCGCCATGAATCCGACGAAGGCGCCGATCATCGCCGGCGGGATAACGCTGATGTAGAGCTTGGAGCGGTGGAAGCGCATCTTGAAGGGCAGGCCATGCACCCAGCTGTGCTGACCGGTCTTGCGCACCGAGCTCGGCTGGCCGGACTGCGAACGGTGTAGCGTGCCGACGCTCTCGATCATCATGAGCGCGCCGACGGCGCCGAGGAAGGTGACGTAGCTCAGCGAAACAAATAGATCGAACTGACCGGCCTGGCGCAGAATCCTCATGAGTGACACGCCGATGGCTGAGCCAATGACGCCGCCGATCACGAGCACGGCGCCCATCTTCACGTCGACGTTGTTGCGCCGGTACTGGGCGATGGCCCCGGACACCGATGACGCGAGAATCTGCATCGAGCCGGTGCCCACGGCCACCGCCGAGGGTACACCCATGAAGATCAGCAGTGGGGTGAGCAGGAAGCCGCCGCCGACACCGAACAGGCCCGACAGAAATCCCACGGCGCCGCCCAAGCCGAGGAAAAGCGCAACATTGACGGACATCTCGGCGATGGGCAGGTAGATGTTCATCAGTTTTGCTTGCGGACTTACCCTTCGGAGCGCGCCTCAAAAGGCATGCGCAGCGTGCCAGCCGATAATCGCCTGATGCTCCGACATCGCATGCTGTGTCAAGGCAAGAGCC
Source organism: Hyphomicrobium sp. (assembly GCA_036559705.1). Classification (GTDB taxonomy): domain Bacteria; phylum Pseudomonadota; class Alphaproteobacteria; order Rhizobiales; family Hyphomicrobiaceae; genus Hyphomicrobium_A. The sequence goes on along the minus strand of DATBSP010000113.1, from coordinate 18,916 downwards.
GCGGGCGGCGCCGTCAGGATACGGGGGCGCAGGTAAAGATACAGGGTTCGCTAAAGCGAAGTGCGCCGCGGCAGCCGCGGCGCACTGGATTTATTCCCGAACCCTAAAGGGTCAGCCGCGGACGTTGCTATCCCGCCAGGCCTGACCGGCAAGGCGTGGGTCGTTGGCGAGGTTCTTGATTGGCTTGGCCCGCCAGGACGCGGCCTGCTCCTCGGCAGCAGCGAGATCGCCTTCGCTCAACTTCGGCTTCAGCACATCGCGACGGCCAGCGGCATCCTTGTCGCCCGACTTGGCGGCGAGCAGCAGCCACTTATAGGCCTGCTGCATATTCTTGGTAACGCCCATGCCGTTCTCGTACAGCACGGCGAGATTGTATTGGCTGTCGGCGAGGCCGTGCTCAGCGGCGGCATTGAACCAGCGGACGGCGCCCTCGTAGTCGCCCTTGGGGCTGTGCGCAGCGGCGAGTACCGCAAGATTGTGCATGGCCTTGACGTTGCCCTGCGCGGCGGCGCGCTCATACCAAGCCCGCGCACGCGAGGCGTCGGGCTTCACGCCGAGCCCGCGCTCGTAAAGCGTGCCAAGACGGAACTGCGCCATCGCAAAGCCGCTGGCCGCCGAGCGCTGGTACCATTGCGTGGCTTCCTTGAGATCCTGGTCAAGGCCTTTGCCCTCGGCGAGACGCGAGGCGACCTCGAACTGCGCCGAAGCATCGCCCTGCGCAGCCGCCAGGCGGAGCGAGAACGGCCCTACGGTCGCCGGCGGGAGCTTTGAGCCGTCGTTGGCCGGCGTGGCCTCGTCGCCGGCGACGGAGGCAGCGCCACCGTTGCCGCGAATGACTTGCTCCTGCATCAGCGCTGCCGAAGTCGCTTTGGCGGCGGCGGCACCAAGCTGGCCGGAGAGGTACGCCATACGCGCCTGCTCGTTCAGCTGCGCGAGCTGCCGACCGCTGGCAACGTTGTCCTGCACGGCGACGCCGTCGGGGAGCGATGCCGTGTCGACGGGTGCGCCGTCGGCATTCACGTCCTCATATTCGCCCTTCTCGAGCGGCGGGACGACCTGCTTGGTCTGCTTCGGCGGCGGCGGCGTGATGACCGGCGGCGCCACCTCGGGAACCGCGGGCATCTCAGGCGCAATATCGGCCGGTGGGGCCATCGCCGGAGCCATTTCGCCCTGCGCGGAAAGCGGGGCCTCGACGGCGGCGGGGACAGCGTCAATCTGCGGGGCAGGGCTGCGCGGCATGAAGAAGATCGCCGCGGGGATCGCTGCCAGCAGCACCAGCAGGCTCATCGCCACCCGTTGCGAGCGAAAGGAGAAGATCGACCGCCGTGCTTTCTTCGGAATGTCCTTGGGATTCACCGAGAGCTCGCCGGCGCGCAGGTCGCTATACGGGCCGGAGTCGTCGGGCTTGCTCGCCGCTTTGAGCTTGGCGCGGTGCGCATCGGCGATGAAGTCGTGGCGCAGCACTTCCATGGAGCGCTTCTGCGCCTGCGGCTCGTCGAAAGCGTCAGCCTCGGCATCGCGCGAGCGCGAGAAGGCGGCATCGAGGTCGAAGCTCGCCGTGGTGTAGACGGGCAGCCGCGGGGGGACTTGGTCGGCCTCCTCGTGCTGCCGGTAGGTATGCGCGTCGGCGCTCTCGATGCCCTGCGGCTCCGACGGCAGGAAATCGGAATGATCCTCGGCCGGCGGCATCTCGGCGTAGACCCGCGCCGTCGGCGGCACGAGGTCGTCCATCGTGGCGGGCGCCGGGGCTGCCATCGCCGAAGCCGGAGCAGGCGCCATGCCATAGTGGGCGGCCGGGGCTTCCTGCTGGGTGATCTCAAGCGCATCGATGCGATCCAGCACGCGAATGATCGCCTGCTGCATCGTCTCCAGCATGCTGGCGTTGTTCTCGTCGTTGTGGCGGCGCTCGTTGATGAGATTCTCGAGCATGCCGCGCATTTCGCCGATGTCGCGCGCCTGGACGTTGTGGATATTGCTCTCGACGAAGTTGGCGGCGGCGCGCTGCGCTGCCGAGTTGGCGAGATCCTCATAGTCGACGTCGCGCGCCGAGCTGCGGCTGACGAGACCCGAGAGGCGCTCGTCGGAAAGCTGTACGGCGATCATGCGCAGCTGCGCGTCGATGGCGTCGAGGCGGCCGGCGTCGGAGGTTACCTGCACGCCATCGTTGAAGAGACGCGTCAGGCGCTCGTCGGAAAGCTGCGAGGTCAGCGTGCCAAGGTGCGCGTCGATGACGTCGAGACGCGCCAGCTGGCGGCGGAATTGACCGAGCTGGTTGCTGATCTCGTCGATCTGCCCCTCGGCGGCGCGCAACTCGTCGAGATCGGCACGCGTCGCCACGTGGCCAAGCACCGAGTTCAGCTGCGTCTCGAGCGCATCGAAGCGGCGTCCGAGCGACAGCATGGCATTCTCAGGTCGCATGCGGGCTAACGATTGCTCGATGCGCGCCGCGATGTCGGCAAAGCGCTGGTCGAGCCAAGTGGTGTCCATCGCGCAGCCGCCCGGTGCGGCCTGCGGCCCATCGGCCATGGCGGTAGAATGCGCGCCGGCCGGCCCGCAAGCATAGAGCGCCTGCTTGGGAGCCTGCTGCAGCGTGCGGCCGGACGCAGCCGGCGTGCCGCTACGCGTACCCGTGCTCTGGGCGCGGGGCTCCCGGCGGTACGAGGAATAGACTTCGGACTCGTAAAGTTCGACGAGCGCGTTGGCGGCCGCCGCGTCCCACGGATTGGTGTTCTCCTCGTTGCTTTTCGCGGTCGCCGGGCTGCCAAGCAGGATGACCTCGTCGGGCGTCACGCGCGCCACCCGGATGTCCTCTTCGGTGACGTAGCGGACCGTCTTGACGCGCTGCTCCGTTGCCCGCTGCGCCGAGTTGTATGGAACGACCGCCCCGCGACCGAGGTCGGAAAGGCGCTCGCCGAGGCGCTGCATCTGCGCTTGGATGCGCTCGATATCCGGCTCGAACTCGTGCGGGACCTGCGACCTGATCGACCTTGCCTCGTCGCTCAGCGAGGCCAGCCGATCACGCATCTGATCGAGCATGTTCGCCTGGGACGGCTCGTTCGAAGCCTTGGCCGCGGCGCTCGCGCCATAGAGTTCGTTGTAGGCTTGGTTCGACATCTCAATCCCTTGGCGCTGGTCGATGGCCCCACACGGGCGTTGGCTCGTTCTGCTGCTGTTGCCGAATCGGGACGCGCAAAACGAGAATCCGCTCATCCCCAGGGTTCGCGAGTCGCGGTAAACGCCGGGTTAAGCAGCGGGTGAAAATCGCACTCACAGCGGCAATTAGCGGCAAAATGGACCTCGCATTGGCGCCCCCGCGCCCATGACGCGAGGCCGGCGCCTCGCTATGTGAAGCGGATGATTACGAAGTCGATGACTACGAGGACAACCAACGAGGGGCAGATCGGACAGGCGCTCGAGACGCTAGTGGTCGAGACGCGTGGTCCGGGGCTGTCCGATCAGACCGCGCCGGTGCGGGCCTGGCTCGACCGGATCCGTGCCGGCGACGGGCTACTGACCCTGTTCATCCGGCACACCTCGGCGTCGCTGCTGATCCAGGAGAACGCTGACCCCGACGTTCACACCGACCTGCTCGACGCCCTCGAGCGGCTTGCCCCGCGCGACCACGCCTACGTTCATGACGTCGAAGGACCGGACGACATGCCGGCGCACATCAAATCGGCGCTGACGGCGACGTCGCTGTCGATACCAGTGAAGGCGGGCCGGATGCTGCTCGGCACATGGCAGGGCATCTACGTCGTCGAGCACCGCGACCGGCCACACCGTCGCGAGGTCGTGCTGCACTTCATCGGTGCGCTCGGCGGCTAAGTGCCGGCCGCGTCGCTGCGGTAGCGTCGAGTTGCCGATACGAGCTCGTGGGCGATGCCCGGCTCGCTCATCGCGTGTCCGGCATCGGCGACGATGCGCAGTTCGGCGCTCGGCCAGACGCTCTTGAGGTCCCAGGCGTTCTTGACCGGTGTCACCACGTCGTAGCGCCCGTGGATGATGGCACCCGGAATGTCGTGCAGCCGTCCGGCGTTGGCGAGAAGCTGGCCGTCGCTGGCGAAAAAGCCGGCATGCATGAAGTAATGACATTCGATGCGCGCAAAAGCCAACGCGTAGCTGTCGGCGCCGAACTGGCGGATCCGCTCGGCATCCTGGACGAGCGACAGCGTCGAACCCTCCCACACGCTCCACGCCTTGGCTGCTGCGAGCCGTACCTGCGGGTCAGGATCGACGAGCCGCCGGTGGTATGCACCGATCATGTCGCCGCGCTCGGCCGGCGGGATGGCGCCGGCGTAGGCGGCGAATGCATCCGGATAGATCCAGCTACAGCCCTCCTGATAGAACCACTGCAGCTCGGCGTGACGCACGAGGAAGATGCCGCGCAGTATGAGGCTTTCCACGCGCTCGGGATGCGTCTCGGCATATGCTAGCGCCAGCGTCGATCCCCACGAGCCGCCAAACAGCTGCCAGCGCTCGACGCCCAGCGCCTCGCGCAGACGTTCCATGTCGGCGACGAGATGCCAGGTGGTGTTGGCTTCCAGCGACGCATTGGGCGTCGAGCGGCCACAGCCGCGCTGGTCGAACAAGATGATGCGGTAATGGCTCGGATCGTGAAAGCGGCGCATGGTCGGATTGGAGCCGCCCCCGGGTCCGCCATGCACCAGCAGCGCCGGCTGGCCGTGCGGATTGCCGCATTCCTCGAAGTACATGGTGTGGCCGTCGCCGACGTCGAGCGTGCCGGTGCGATAGGGCTCGAGGAGCGGATAGAGCGTCAGCCGCTCGTGCACGGTCATTGACGTATTCCCGATTGCTGCGCCGTTAAGAGCGCTCGCGGTTCTTCAACCGCAACAGGCGCATCTCGCGATCGTAAATCACTTCACCGCCGGGAATGCGGATCTCGCGGACGAGCTCCAGCACGCCGCGACTCGGTCCCGGCGTCGCGATGCTGGCGAGCAGCGCGCCGAGCGCACCCGCCGGCAAGCCCAGGATGCCTGCCAATGCCCCGTCGAGGCCGAGAATGTTGGCTTCGCCGGCAAGGATAGTGAGCACCGCGACGGCAAAGCCGCAGCTCATGCCGGCAATGGCGCCGAAGCCGTTCATGCGCTTCCACCAAATCGACAACACGAGCACCGGAAAGAAGGTCGAGCCGCTCAACGCCAGCGACCACAGCAAGAGGCGGAGCGGGTCGGTCGGGGCGATAAGCGCGATGACACCGCCGAGCACCGCGGCGCCGCCGATGGCCAGCCGCCCCATGTGCACGCGCCCCGCGCGCGGGAGCGGCTCCCACGATAACCCGTTGACCACATCCTCGGCGATGACGTTGCCGAGGGCACTGGCGGTGGCGCCCGCACCGACCAGCGCAGCGGCCACAATGCCGGCCGCGGCGAAATAGACAAAGACGCTAGGCAGCCCCGCCGCCACTGGCAGGCTGAGCAGCACGCCGTCGCGCAGGAAGCCGAAGCTGGAGTAGGTCAGCGGCGCTGCCGCCGTATCGACGGACACGAAGCCGAGCTGAACGAGTTGTTGCATCCACGGCGCAAGCGTTCCCGATGGCCCTGCCCTGATCATGTCCATGAGGAAGTCGCGCATGAAGACCGACACGGCGGCCGCCGTCAGCATGATGAGACCGAGGTAGACGGTCGCCCAGCCTAGCGACTTGCGCGTCTCGTAGACCCCGGGGGTCATGGTCACGCGCGGGATGAGCCAAGGCGATGATGCGATGCCGGCCATTACCGTAAGCATGGCGACGACGAAAGCGATCGGACCGATGGCACCAAAGGGCGCCGTGAAACGCTTAACGATATGACCGATGCCATCGCCCGGCAGCGCGAACGTGAGGCTCGGCGCGTCGACCATGGCAAGGCCCTGGGCGGCCTCGGTATGCGTCAGCGCGCGCAGCAGCGGACCGTTGGTGAGCTGCGGCAGCGGGAAGTTGGTGACTATCACGGCGACGATGGTGACGGGAACGATGAGCGCTAAAACGGCCGCGATAGCCTGGGCGCTACCCGACCAGGTCAGCGAGCGCATGCCGCCGAGCACGACGGTGACGATGAAGGCGGCGACCAGCACGAGGATCATGATGCTTTGCGGCTGACCCGAAAGCCAGCCGGCCGCGAAGGCGCCCATGCGTAGCTCGGCAGCCAACATCAACAGGGCCGGGACCGCGAGCAGCGCGGCCGACAAGAGGCGCACGAACTTGCTTTCGAAACGGCGCCCCAGGTAGCTCGGCACCGTGAAGGCGCCGAACTTGCGGAAAAACGGCGCCAGCATCACCGACATGATGACGAAGCCGGCGAGGGCGCCGATCATCAGGCACAGCGCGTCAAAACCGATGAGGAAGAACACGCCGGTCATGGCCACCATGCCGGTGGCGCCTAAGGTGGCGACACCGATGCCAAGGCCGGTATAGCCGGCGGGCACGCGCCGGCCGGCGGCGAAGAATTCGAGCGGCTCCTGCGTCGGCACGCAAAGTCCGATGGCCGCGTAGAGCGCCAACGGCCCGAGCAGCATCGCCCAGCGCAGCACGCTGTCCGATGTGCCGAGCTGCTCGAAGATGAGCAGCAGCATGACAAGCCCGGCCAGCGAGCTGGCGAAGATGCCGAAGTAGGTTCCGAGCCGCGGATTGACGAAGCGGGTACGTGAGGTCAGCGACATGCGAGTTGGTCCAGCCGTCGCCTCAATTATCCTCGTGCGCCCCGTGCCAATGGTCGATCGCGTCCTGACGGTTGACGAAGCTGCCTACCGTGAAGATGGCGATCACCGCAATACCGTGGGCACTGAGGAAATAGCCGAGGGGGAAGCCGAGGAAGCGCTCCGTGTTGAGGCTCTCGGCGTAGAGCGGCAGGACGATGATCAGCACCAAGAATGGCACCACGCTGGCCAGCATCTGCCACTTGGTATGGCGCCAGTACGGCTTGCGCTCCTTGCGCTCCATCATGATCGTCGCACCTCCCCTACCCCTGCCCAGGGACCGGCCCCGGCGCAACAAATCACGTACACGCCAACAGTGCGACACATATATGGCGGCAAGGCCGGACCCCCGCCTTAAGGCCGGTTCTAGGCTAGCTTTTCTTCGTTTAAGGTTTGCCGCCGGGTGGCGAATCCGGGCCGGACAGCCGCGATAGCCGAAGGAACCGCCAATGAAAGAGATGTGGGAAGAATTCAAGAATTTCGCGATGAAGGGCAACGTCATCGACTTGGCCATCGGCGTCATCATCGGCGCTGCCTTCACGCCCATCGTCGCCACTCTCGTTGCCAACATCATCATGCCCATCATTGGCTACGTGACGGCGGGCGTGAATTTCTCGAACCTGACCGTTACTCCCGTCGAATCGGTTGAGATCAAGTACGGCCTGTTCCTCAACGCCATCATCCAATTCCTCATCACGGCTATCGCCCTGTTCTTCCTCATCAAGGGCATCAACATGGTGCGCAAGCCGGTCCAGGCCGCCGCCGCCGGCCCGAGCCAGTCGGAGATCTACTTGAAGGAGATCCGCGACGCCCTGGTCAAAGGCAAGGCTTGAGGACAGCCGCACCAGCGCCGCGTCCCGCTGCTTTTCGCCGGGGACCGGCCTGTGCTACATGGCTTGGGCAGAGCGCGGGCGTAGTTCAGTGGTAGAACGTCAGCTTCCCAAGCTGAATGTCGTCGGTTCGATCCCGATCGCCCGCTCCAACAGTTCAGACCGCTCCAGTTTCCCGAGAACTGGGGTTGCGCAGCGAGTTCCGGCCTCCTACTCGTAGTCAATCTGTAACTTGGTGACCCTAGCTTCCACCCGGGGATCTACCGGATGGCTGTGCTGTTCGTTTGCGCGAACTGGGTACAGCGCGGGGGCTATGTCGCTTGCTGCGCGACATGACGGGCACACGGCGCATTCGTCATGTGAAAATTCTGGCGCAAGCCAGTGGTGCCAAATGGCATCCCGATCGCCCGCTCCCGTATTCAGGCTACGCCTTATAGCCCGACCGGCCGACGCTGGCGGATTGCTCGCGAAACAGCCGCAAGCCTTCGTTTATATCCTCGTCCGTGTGCGCGCGGTGGGTGATCGTGTCGAGGTGGTATCCGTCCATCGACAGTTCGACCACCGACGCCGTCACGCGGATTGGCGCCGAGATCTGCGTACGCGACTGCCGAACCCGCTGATAGAGACGCCGCTGTTGCATTTCGCGCGCGGCGGCCAAATCGAACAGCGGATGGTTGCCGCCATCGAACGTCGCAAGCGACGGCTGCAGGTGATCGAAAGGCGGATCGTCGAATAGCCGTCCGTGTTTAACGGCGGCGTAAGAGTCCCGCACGAAGGCGACGTAGCTGTACGTCGCCGCATTCCATATCGCGGGCCCCAGCAGCACGACGAGAAATTCCGCGATCAGCGACCCGCGCTTGCGGCCGAGATCGCGGACAACGAAGCCGGGCGCATTGTCGTTGATGCGCTCCGGGATCGCCCCGCTCAGGTAGTAGTGGGCATGGGCGCCCAGAAACATTTGCGCGCCGGCCACGACCTGCTTGGAGCCGCTGGTGCCGATGCCGCCATAGTAGGAGGCATCGAGCCCGTCGTAGCGGAGTGTGAGGACGTGGCGTTCCATCCACAGCACCCGGCGCGATTCCCGCGCATACCTCAAGGCGCGCACTTGCAAATATTCCAGAGGTGCCAAATCGAGCACATCGCGGATCCTGGCGCGGGTCCACGGACGCGCATAAGTTGCAGCGGCGCCTCGCCGCAGGGCACCTTTATTCGGCAGCCGGTCTAACTGCATTATGTACTTTTGCATCATCTAACGGAACGGACACCGTGACCGGCCGTTGTGCGCTGCATGAATGGACATGCACCGCATTTCGGCTCCGTGCTCGTGGTCGAAGATGAGCCACTCGTGCGCGAGTACGTCTCCGATATCCTCGGTCAGTCTGGCTTCGACGTGATCGCTGCCTCAAGTGGCGAGGAGGCGCTGTCGCGTATCGCTGAAGGAGGTGTGTGCGCCGTCGTCAGCGACGTCGCGATGCCTGGGAAGGTAAACGGTTTCGAGCTTGCCCGCCGCGTGCGCGAGGAGTGCCCGCGTACCGGTGTTGTGCTGGTCTCAGGCGTGATAGAGCCGTCGAAAGCGCATTTGCCGGGCGGCGTCCGCTTCGTGCCCAAGCCGGTGAAGGCCTCAACCCTGCTGCGCCTGGTGCGCGAGGTCGCCGATCCGCGCGCGCACCTCCCGGCCGGCGGCAGCGGCCGTCCTTAAACGGAACTTTACAGCTAACGTGCGCTTTATGCGGCTCGCAGCGATAATTCGCTTTGTCCGCGCCCCAGCGAAAGAGGCAAGGCGCGGCGCAGGGGCAGCGCCGGATGGCACGCTTGAAGCCGCGTTCGAAGGCGCTCGACACCACAGCGTCCAAGCAAGGCTCCGCGCGCTCGGCGACGCCGCTTCCCGACTTTGTTCCGCCGCAGCTCGCGACCCTCGCCTCAGCCCCGCCGGAGGGTGAGGACTGGCTGCACGAGATTAAGTACGACGGCTATCGCGCCATCGCCGCCGTCGGTGGTGGCCGCTGCCGCATCAACACCCGCTCCGGCCAAGACTGGACGGAGAAGTTCGCTGCCATCGCCGCGCCGCTGCGCCACCTCAAAGTCGGCAGCGTGCTACTCGATGGCGAGATCGTCGCGCTTGACGATGACGGGCGGTCGAGCTTCCAGCGGCTGCAGAATGCGCTCAAGGAGGGGCACACCCCGCTCACCTACTACGTGTTCGACATTCTGGAGCTCGACGGGCACGACCTGCGCGATGAGCCACTGACGCACCGCAAAGAGATACTGCGCAAGCTGTTGCAGGGCGCGCCCGATGATATCCGCTACAGCGAAGACGTCGTCGGACATGGTGACAAGGTTCTCGCCCAGGCCTGCCGCCTCGGCCTCGAAGGCATCGTCTCCAAGCAGGCCGACAAGCCGTACGTGTCGCGCCGGGCTCCAAGCTGGCTGAAGATCAAATGCCTCGGCAATGAGGAATTCGTTATTGGCGGCTACCGCGTCTCCGACAAGAAGGGGCGGTCGTTCGCGTCGCTGTTGCTCGGTGAGTTCGAAGGCGGCAAGCTGCACTATCGCGGGCGCGTCGGCACTGGCTTCGACAGCGATACGCTCGATGACCTAGGCGCCAAGTTCGCCAAGCTACGCCGCGCGACGACGCCGTTCGGCGACATTCCGCGCGCTATCGCCCGCGACGCCCATTGGGTCGAGCCGAAGCTCGTGGCGCAAATCGCCTTCACCGAGCGGACGACGGACGGGCTGCTGCGCCATCCCGCGTTCCTCGGCTTGCGCGGCGACAAGCCAGCTAGGGAAGTGCAGTCGCAAACGGTGACAGACATGGCCAAGACCACAAGCGCCGACGAGATCGCCGGCGTCAAGATATCGAGCCCCGATCGCGTGCTGTACGCCAGGTCGAAAATCACCAAGCTCGACCTCGCCGAATACTTCCTCGCTGTCAGCGAGCGCATGCTGCCGTACTGCGGCGGTCGTCCGCTGAGCCTGGTCCGCTGCCCGGAGGGGCCGGCAAAGCAGTGCTTCTTCCAAAAGCACACTAAGAAGGGGATGCCGGCGGCGCTGAAATCCGTGCCGGTGGAGGAAGGCGATGGCGAGGTTGCCGACTATCTCATGGTCGACAGCGCGGCCGGCCTCGTTTCCGTGGCACAGATCGGCGGCATTGAGATCCATCTGTGGGGCTCGCGCGCCAAGACGCTGGAGAAACCCGACCGCCTCGTCTTCGATCTCGATCCCGACCCGAGCGTCGAATTCGCCACCGTGCGCGAGGCGGCGCGCTACGTGCGCAAGCTACTGCAAACGGCAGGCCTCGAGACATTCCCGCTGGTCACCGGCGGCAAGGGCATCCACGTCGTCGCCCCGCTCGACGCGAGCCAGGACTGGGAGATCATCAAGAGCTTCGCCAAGGGCGTCGCCACCAAGCTCGCCGAGAACGAGCCCGATCGCTTCGTCGCCACCATGTCGAAGGCCAAGCGCAAAGGCCGCATTTTCATCGACTGGCTACGCAACGAGCGCGGATCGACCGCCATCGCACCCTATTCGCCGCGCGCCAAGCCCGAAGGGAGCGTCGCCGTGCCCGTGTCATGGACCGAGCTGTCGCGTGTCGAGAGCGCCAATGGCTTCACGATTCCGCTCGTCCTGCAGCGCATCAGACGCAAGACCGATCCGTGGAGCGACTATTTCAAGACCCGCCAGCGCATCTCAAAAGAGGCGTTACGCTTTTTCGCCTGATGCATCGGCAGGAATGCGTGCGTCATGATTCCAGCTAAACTCGTTCTTTGCCAACCATATCACCCAGCCCTTGGCGAAGCGACATCTCCACCCCGACGCGGGCATCTTCCCCGTTCCGCGTCAAGACCCTCCACGAGGGCCGGCCCCAGCGTGCACGCGTCTGCAGGGGCTTTCTTTTGCGAGGCGCCAGGCTTCTTGCTGAGTGCAGGCGAAGTCATTGAACAAACTGCGGCGGATCGTCGTAACCCTGGCGACTGCTGAAGAACATCGCGCCCATCAGGCCAAATCCCACGACGCAGGAGAACACCACCCCGAGGATCATCGCAATCCACTGGTGAACACCCATGGTGCCTTCGACCGAATTCCAGGTTCTGATCATGAACAAGATGGGCCAGGCGAGGAAACCAAGGAGCAGCGCCAATACGAGGGCTGTTCCTCGCTGGCGGCGTAGTGATCCATCTGCAGCCGCGTTCCGCCGCTACGCACCACGACCACAGCGCCCACTCGAGCACGTCCGGCGGCAGGAACATGTCCTTCAGCCAGGCCGCCCGAGCCGGGTCGACGTTGTGGCCCAACATCGCGCCTGGCAGCGATAGCACCCCATCTGACCACCATCACGTCAATCTCGCCGACCCGCAGCGCGTAGCGCGACGGAGCTCGTCGAGGCCCGGCCTACCGGGGTGTGAGGTGTTGTCCAGGCTCATGTTTGTCTCCTGCTGACCGGAGTTGCTACGGAAAATACTCCTCGTTCGATAATCGGGTGACGAGCTAGCAGCCGATCTCACTGCAGGAGCTTGGCCTCGGCCGCGCGCAATAATGACAGCAGCTCATCGGTTATCTTGAACTCCCCGGCCGGCTGCTTCTGGAGTACGGCCGCCAATGCAACCGCTACCGGGTCCTCAACCGCAAGCCCGCGCGCCAGTACTTGAGGTAGACCGTTTTCACCTGCCCCGATGCGGCTCGCCAATCGTTGTTGGATATGAACGAAGTCGATTTCCAGTTGGGTGGCTTGCACCGGTGGTCCGAGGATGTCGGCGCCGTGCACCTCAAGGTAGGCGATCACCGATTCTGCAGTGATGGACAGCATGCCTTCCTTGCGGAGCGCGCGGGCCACTGACGCGGCCAACTGATCCTCATCAAGACATCCTGCCGTCTCGATGGCAGTTCGTATCGCCGTGTCGAGGCGTTCATTGCGCTTCATGCTCCCTCCGAACTTGCGCCTGGGCGGCCGGCCGGGCCTGCAAACAAGGTCAGTCCGGTGTGGCGCCGAGCTCTTGCATACGCGCATACAGGGGAACGAGGCGACCGTTCAACTCAATCAATCGCGCCTTGGCGCGCTCATCTTGGGCGGGGGTGAGATTGCCGTCACGCAAAGCGGCTTCGGCGTCTGCGGATATGGCCTTGACTTGGCGGAGAACACTCTGAGCCTCGGCCCGTAGGCGGCCAATTTCCTTTTGCTGGGGACCATCCATGGCCGCTCTCCCGCTGTTGCTTGAATCTGCGCAAAAACGTTGTGGTCGTTACTCCGCTGCAGTCCCAATTGACAGCTCGCTTTCACGAGCCACGCGCTCGAACACCTCCGCGACTGCCTTTATGCGATAGAGCCTTTCGCGGCCTTCAGTCGGCATCAGTTGCACGATCTTGTAAGAGCGCGCCGATGGCACCATCCCGATATGCGACCGCGCGTATCCGACCGTCTGCCCTACCCTGAACTTATGGCTGGACATTGCCGACCCAGGTGTCGCGTGCCAGAGCCGGCTTGGGAGCGGGTTCGACCTCAAGGGATGGGGTAACGTCGAACTCAAGCCTTCGTTGGCCGAGGCGCATCAGTTGGGCAGAGTTGGAGGTCCACATGGCCTCCGCTCTGGCCCGAGATACTGCCGTCAAACCCGACTCGGCGAGCAAATTTTTCAACCCGACAATGGTCTTTTCGACTCTTCGGAAATCGTCACCGACGCGTCGCAGTTCCTCGAGCATTGCCTGCTTGTCCATAACCACCTCCGTCAAAAAATGAGCCGTCGATCAATCCTCGCAGGAAAACGACTGGCGCCGCAGCGACCAGCGCTCGTACTGCAAGCCGACAGAAGGCCCCGGCGCTATGCCGGGGCTTTCCGTTGCGGCAATCGAGTTGGCCTTAGTAATCCATGCCGCCCATGCCGCCGCCTGGCATGCCAGCGTGGCCGCCTTCCTTCTTCGGCAGCTCGGCGATCATTGCTTCCGTCGTAATTAGCAGACCCGCGACCGATGCCGCGTCCTGCAGTGCGCAGCGCACGACCTTGGCGGGGTCGATCACGCCCTGAGCGACGAGATCGCCGTAGGCGCCGGTCTGCGCGTTGAAGCCGAAAGCGTACGTTGCGTTCTCCAGTATCTTGCCGACAATTACAGAACCGTCCTCGCCTGCATTGGTGAAGATCTGCCTCGACGGGGCTTGCAGCGCCTTGCGCACGATGGAAATCCCCGTCTTCTGGTCGTCGTTGACGGGCTTCAAAGCCTCGAGAGCCTTGATGGCGCGGAGCAACGCAACGCCGCCGCCCGGCACGATGCCTTCCTCGACGGCTGCGCGCGTGGCATGTAGCGCGTCATCAACCCGATCCTTGCGCTCCTTCACCTCAACCTCGGTGGCACCGCCGACTTTGATGACGGCGACACCGCCGGCTAGTTTGGCGAGACGCTCCTGCAGCTTCTCCTTGTCGTAGTCCGAGGTGGTCTCCTCGATCTGCGCCTTGATCTGCTTGATGCGCGTCTCGATGTCGGCTTTCTTGCCGGCGCCGTCGACGATGATGGTGTCTTCCTTGTTGATCGTCACCTTTTTGGCGCGGCCGAGCATCTCCAGCGTCACGTTCTCGAGCTTGATGCCGAGATCTTCCGAGATCGTTTGCCCCCCGGTGATGGTGGCGATGTCCTCCAGCATGGCCTTGCGGCGATCGCCGAAGCCTGGAGCCTTGACGGCAGCGACCTTGAGGCCACCGCGCAACTTGTTGACGACAAGCGTTGCCAGGGCCTCGCCTTCGACATCCTCGGCGATGATGACCAGCGGTTTGCCGGACTGCACGACTGCTTCAAGCAGCGGCAGCAGTGTTTGCAGACCGCCGAGCTTCTTCTCGTGGATCAGGATGTAGGGGTCTTCCAGCTCAACCAGCATCTTCTCGGCGTTGGTGATGAAGTACGGCGAGAGATATCCGCGGTCAAACTGCATGCCCTCGACGACCTCGAGCTCTGTCTCCAGGCTCTTGCTCTCTTCTATGGTGATGACGCCCTCATTGCCGACGCGCTTCATGGCCTCGGCGAGTTTGGCGCCGATCTCGGCATCGCCGTTCGACGAGATGGTGCCGACCTGAGCGATCTCGGCGTTGGAAGTAACCTTCTTGGCCTTCGTCTTTAGCTCGTCGACAACCGCGGCGACCGCCTGGTCGATGCCGCGACGCAGATCCATCGGATTGGCACCGGCCGCAACCGACTTGGCGCCCTCCTTAATGATCGCCTGAGCGAGAACGGTGGCGGTGGTGGTGCCGTCGCCGGCGAGATCGGAGGTCTTTGAAGCGACCTCCTTCAGCATCTGGGCGCCCATGTTCTCGAACTTGTCTTCAAGTTCGATTTCCTTGGCGACCGTAACGCCATCCTTGGTGATGCGCGGCGCGCCGTACGACTTGTCGAGCACGACGTTACGCCCCTTGGGGCCGAGCGTGACTTTCACAGCGTTGGCAAGAATGTCGACGCCGCGCAACATGCGATCGCGGGCGTCTTGGCCGAACTTGACGTCTTTAGAGGTCATGTGGAGCAACTCCTAAAAGGATGGGGGAATCGGCGCAGTCAGAGCTAGGCGGCGGCCTTTATCTTCGCCGTGCCCTCGATGACGCCGAGGATGTCGCTCTCTTTCATGATAAGGAGATCATCGCCGTCGATCTTCACCTCGGTGCCTGACCACTTGCCGAACAGCACCGTGTCACCGGCTTTGACGTCTGGCGCGTTGATCTTGCCGCTCTCGTCGCGCACGCCCGGGCCAACGGCGATGACCTCGCCGCGCATCGGCTTTTCCTTGACGGTATCTGGAATGATGATGCCGCCCGCGCTTTTGCTATCCTCCTCGAGTCGCTTAACGACGACGCGGTCGTGCAAGGGCCGGAATTTCATTGAAATCCTCAAATCTCTGTTTTGGGGGTTGCGGTGCGCAATTTCGGGGCGTTTAGAAACAGCCCTCGTTGGCACGGTCGTATCTCTTAGCACTTACCTGCCAAGAGTGCTAATGATGCTTTCGTTATCCAAAAATGCCCCGAGGTAACTGCATGACGCTTGACGCATTGGGCTGGAGCGGCCAGCGGCAAAGGGACTTCGCCCCGCGTGCCGCAGATGGCCTGATACCTGGCCGTGTCGTCGGCGAGCACCGCACCCACTTCAGGATTGCTACTGATGCGGTTGAGCTTTCGGCCGAGATAACGGGGCGCCTGAGGAATGCGGCCGCACAACGTTCGGATCTGGCAGGCGTCGGCGATTTCGTTGCGGTGCGGCTGGGGAGCGGCGACGGACCGGCGACCATCGAGGAAGTGCTGCCGCGAACCAGCGCTTTGGTTCGCAAAGCGTCCGGCGAAGATCGGCCGCAGCTACTGGCGGCCAATGTCGACGTAGTGTTCATCGTCACGGCGCCGGATGGCGATCTCAACATGCCGCGCATCGAGCGCCTGCTCGCGCTCGTGGCAGACAGTTCTGCCACTCCGGTCATTGTGCTCAACAAGGCGGACCTCACGGATGATGTCGTCGGGGCGATGGAACAGATCGCAACGATTTCGCCGGGAGTTCCTATTCATGCCGTCAGCGCGCATGCTCACCGCCTTTCTGGTATCGAGCGGCATTTCGCTGACAACCGGACCGTCGGCCTCATTGGCTCCTCTGGCGCCGGGAAGTCGACCTTGACGAACGCTCTGCTCGGCCGCGCCGCGCAAGCGACGCAGGAAGTTCGCGCGAACGACAGCCGCGGTCGCCATACGACAACGCATCGCCAACTGTTCTTGCGCCCTGGCGGCGGCTCCATCATCGATACGCCCGGCATGCGCGGGGTGGAAGTCTGGAATAGGAACAACGAAGGCAACACAAATTTCGCGGACATCGAGGCGTTGGCGCTGAACTGCAAATTCAGCAATTGCCGCCACGAGAATGAGCCGAAGTGCGCGGTGCGCGCCGCGATTGAGTGCGGCGATCTCGATGCCGTACGCGTAGCCGGCTGCATGCGGCGGGCACGCGAAGCAATGTCGAATGCGCGCTAACGCCGGTCGGCTTCTGACCTGTTGACTGTGATCAGCTCAGTTGGCCGCGGTGTCCGGCACTTCGTCCGTCCACACCTTGAAACCTTCAAGCTTGTTCGGCCCGAAGGTGGTGGTCATGGCCACGTCTGCTGCATCGCGCCCGCGTGCGATCAAGACACGACCTATACGTGGCACGTTGTTGCGCGGATCGAACGTATACCAGTGGCCGCCGATGTAGGCCTCGAACCATGCCGCGAAGTCACCGGGCGGGTACGGTGGCGGCGTACCCACGTCGCCGAGGTATCCGGTGCAATAGCGGGCTGGAATGTTCAGGGCGCGGCAGAAGGCAACCGCAAGGTGTGCGTAGTCGCGGCAGACACCGCGCTTTTCCGCATAGGCTTCCGACGCCGTGCGTGTCACGCTCGCGTGCGAGTAGCCAAACTCTATGTGTTTATGGACGAAATCGCAGATGGCTTGCACACGGCCCCAGCCGGGTTTAGCGCGGCCAAACAGCTTCCACGCAAGGTCAAGAAGCTGGTCGCTGTCGCAGAAGCGGCTGGCGAGTAGAAAAACGAGCGCCTCTTCGGGCAGATCTTCGACCGGAACCTGGGCAGCATGCGGGACTACGGCATCGGCTTTGCCGGCGTCGGTCACCACGGCGTTGGTCGAGATGCTCACCTTCCCTTGCGGCGCGACGATTCTGCAGCACCAGTTGCCAAACCCGTCGCGGTATCCCGAGATCGGCACGGGCGGACTGACGATGATGTGGTCGGGCGCAGCCAGCCCAGCGACGCGCGTGAAGTGGATATTGAGCATCAAGATGGCGGGTGTCGGTTGCGGGAACGCGTATTTCAGCTCGTAGCCGACACGTAGTTTCATCGCTTTGGCACCTGTGCTGCAGAAACACTTGCGCCACGCAAGGTCTGTGCTGATTGCCGAGCAGCCATTGATGGCAGCTTATGCGGAAAACTTGAGGGCATCATACCCACGCGGAGCGACGGCCCGCTCTTGAGAGAGATCAGACATGTTCAGAACGTCCGCGTACCGGCGCTTCGCCAATCGGCCGCCACCTCGGTGCTGACCTCCTTGGCAAAGACGTCTAGGCTGGTAATCTGCCATGCCGCCGGGTCCCAAGATGGGAATGCCAGCTTCCCTCGCACGACATACGAGACGCTCCCACGGTCCAGCCCTACGACTTGCCGCACATCGTTGTTGGGCAGTGCAAAGCACTTACCAATTGCGATCTCGGCGTAGTTTACCGGCATCTATCTTCCTCCTGGCATCAAACGTAGTCGAAAGCACTGCGAAGTCGGGCGACGCATCGCAGCCGCGAGGCTCACCGCTGCGTTTGAGTGGATCGGCGCGGTTTTGGTGCTGGCAGTGTTCTCCGGCGCCTGCAAACGCCGAGGAAGCAGTGCGCAGGCGAAAGTCTGACGTGAAGGGGCGCGGTGGACCATGAGTTGGACGGAATACCACGCCCCCCTCCGCGGACCTAGTTCCTTCGATGGTGTGCGCCGCCGCATCCTTTCGCAGGCGCACGCGGCCTTTTGGAATGATTGGACCGCATTAGCGAATGATACGGGTCGCCCCCGGTAGCGCAAGTTTGCCTGCAAGGGACTTCATGAGGAATGACCACGTGAGTGAGATCATCACAGGCAACAGCTATCTTGTCGCCACCTGCACGCAATGCGAGACCATGATGATCTTTGGGGAGGCCCTGTCGCCCGACGCGGACAAGGACTCGCAGCGTGACGAAGCTTTTCTGACCTGTCCCACATGCCTGCAGAAAGACATCTATCATCCAGACGACATACGGATCGCTCGTGCGGCGCAAAAGCAGTAACAGGGGCTGTGTCTCGCAGGCCTGCCGGTCGCGGTCTATTCGGCTTAATGCAGGCACGGGGCTCTGGCCCGTGTCCGCTTAGGGTCAGAAGCCGACGTCGACCGTGTCGCCACGAATGTCAGCTATGGGCCAGTAGCGGACAATTGAGCTTGCCGCCGCAAACGTCAGCTTTGGGTCAAAGGAGACAACTGAAGCACATCCGCCGACAATGCTTGTACGCGCGGGACGGCATCTTCCACGGCGTAGGGTTAATGGCACTCGGCTAGCGCCTCGGCTGAGATCGGCATACCGTCTCGGTGTGGCGTTTTCCTGCACCGCTCCGATCAACGGATGCGGGGTCAGCAACCGGAGTGGTGCGGTGCCGGTCACCGATCCTCGCAAGAAGTCCGACCGTGAGCCGCTGCTAATCGACCTCGCATTGCAGGGTGGCGGCTCCCATGGTGCATTCACATGGGGCGTCCTCGACCGTTTGCTCGAAGAGCCGCAGCTGCGGATAGACGCTATTTCTGGAACGTCGGCTGGCGCCATGAATGCCGCAGTGCTTGCCGACGGGTGGGCGGAAGCGGGGGCGCAAGGCGCCCGCGCGGCTTTGGATG
>DATBSP010000112.1:0-4491 GCA_036559705.1 Hyphomicrobium sp. | reverse complement strand
ATCTGCGCAAAATCGCCGAGCGAACCGTCGCCGGCCTGATGCGCGCCCTCGAAACTTGCGCGAACATCTTCTTCCCCGCCGAATGCGCAAACTATTTCAAGGCCTGCGGCTATGATACAGATTGATAGGAAACTGCTCTAGCTTGCATCGTATCGAACGCGAGCGTCTTGGATGTTCTCCTGATTGCTGTTCGCCCACGTAACGAGAGCCATTACGGGCGCAAGAAGCGTCCGTCCCACATTCGTCAACTCATAATCCACGCGCGGCGGAATAGTGGGAAACAATGTCCGCTTCACCAACCCGTCACGTTCCAGTCCGCGCAAGGTAATCGTCAGCATCCGTTGTGAAATGCCGTCGATCCGACGCCGCAGCTCATTGAACCGAATCGGTCCATCTTTGAGCGTTGCGATGATGTATAGGGTCCATTTGTCGCCGACGAGATCAAGGATTTCCCGAACCATCCGGCAGTCGTCACCTTTGCTGGGGGTAGGAAAATCAATGTCACTAAGTGTCATTGGAGTGCCTTCTTGCGAGGGACGGGGCAGTCACCTTAATAGTGTTGGTAACAAGTGTTTACTACCCTGTTCAGGTCGGAGCAACCATGACCAACATCCTCCTCGTTACATCGAGCCCTCGTGGCCCCGAAGGCCTGTCCACCCGCTTCGCGACCGAGATCGCCGAAGGCTTAAAGGTTCGCCTGGGCGGCGCCCTTTTGACTCGCGATCTCTCGTTCAACCCACCGCCGCATATCACGCAGGCCTATATTCACGGCCGCGTCGCGACCCCCGAGGCGCGCACGCCCGAGCAGGTCAAAGCGGTCGGCCTTGCCCAGGAACTCGTCGATGAGGTGAAGGCTGCTGACGTGATCGTCTTGGGTTCGGGCATGATCAATTTCGGCCCGTCGTCGCAGCTCAAAGCCTGGTTCGATCACATCACTTGGCCGGGCGTGACCTTTGGTTATAGCGCAGCCAGCAGGTCGCAGGGATTGCTGAGCGGCAAGAAGGTCTATCTGGTCACTGCCGCAGGCGGCGTCTTCTCGGAAGGCGACTGGGCCCCCTTTGATTTCCAGACCGGCTATCTGCGCCACCTCTTGGGCTTCATCGGCCTGACCGACATCGAAATCGTCCGCGTGGAAGGCACCGTCTTCGGTCCTGAGGCGGCCAAGGCCGCCATCGCCGCCACCGAAGCCCAGGTTCGCTCGGTCTTGGAAAAGGCCGCCTGAAGGCGGCCGGTCGGCTGCTCAGGCTGTGAGCGCGACATGCACGTCAGCAGCCAGAGCAGTTGATCCAAGCCAAAAGACTGCAAGGAAGATGAGATGAAGATTGCTCTCTTTGGAGGGACCGGACCAACCGGCAGACACATTATCGAAGAGGCGCTCCGGCGAGGATATAAGCTGTCCGTCTACACGCGGGATGCCGGAAAGCTTTCGGCCTTCGGCGGCAAGATCGAGGTCATCGTTGGTGACCTGAACAATCGGGAAGCGATCGAGGCGTGCATCGCGGGCGCAGACGCAGTGATCAGCGCGCTGGGACCAAACAGTCTGAAAGCGCGCGAGAAGCGGCCGATTATGCGCGGCGTCAGCACAATCATTTCTGTCATGGAAGAGCTGAACGTTCGTCGCCTCATTCAGATTTCGACGGCCATATATCGTGATCCGAAGGACGGTTTCGACTTCAAGTCGCAAGCGTTCGTCCTGCTGTTCAAGATAATTGTTCGCAACGCCCAGGATGACATCAAGGCGACCGCTGAACTGGTGAGCAACTCACGCCTCGATTGGACCCTGGTTCGGATTCCCAACCTCAAGGATGGGCCCGCAACAGGTCAAGTGGACGTTGGCTGGTACGGCAAGACGAAGCTCGGCATGAAGCTGTCCCGCGGGAATCTCGCGAATTTCCTGGTCGATCAGGTCGCGGCCACGGAATTCGTGCGCGCTGCGCCGGCGATAGCCGATCGCAGCTGAGGGCGGATGGCTCATCAATTTGTGGGCATGCGCGCTGTAACTGCCGCCGATGCACTACTCGATCCGGCATGGTGGCCCGTAACTTCGAGCGCGGCTCGGTGCGGCGTTCAGGAGCGGCAGACCAAAATGCGCTTCGAGAGCGAGGAGAAATCTGTGCCATCCGAGGGATTTACGACGGCCGATGTGCCCGATCAGTCAGGCAAGTGCTTCATCGTCACGGGGGCCAATACGGGCATAGGCTTCGAAGTGGCGAGCGCGCTGGCGGCGCGACGTGCGCGAGTGCTGCTCGCGTGCCGCGACGAGGCGAAGGCGAGCGCCGCGATGAGGCTGATTCGTCAAAAGACTTCGGGAGCCGAACTCGCGTTCCTGCCGCTTGACCTGGCGGATTTGGCGAGTGTGCGACGGGCGGCTGAACTGGCCGCCAAGGAGCCACGTGTTGATGTGCTGATCAACAATGCCGGCGTGCAGGGGCCGACGCTGAAGCACACAGCGCAGGGCTTCGAGCAGACGTTTGGCGTCAATCATCTCGGCTGCTTCGCGTTCACCGCGCTGCTACTGCCCAAGCTCATGGAAACGCCCGGATCGCGCATCGTCGTCACGAGCAGCGGGCAGCACAAGGGCGCGAAGATCGACTGGGAAGACCTTAACGCGCAGAAGGACTACAAATGGCTCCCGCGCTATGGCGCCAGCAAGCTCGCGAACCTGCTCTTCGTCTTCGAACTGGATCGGCGGCTGAGGGCGGCAGGAGCGCCGGTCACGGCGGTGGCCTGCCATCCGGGTCTTGTCGGAACGAACCTCGCCCGCGGCAGCTGGTGGGGCAACATGGCGATGTCCCTGATCGGCTTGCTATTCGCCAAGGCCGCCATGGGCGCCTGGGGCGCGCTGCACGCGGCGACCGGGCAAATAAAGCCCGGCGGTTACTATGGGCCGACGGGATTATCTGGGCTGCGAGGTCCTTCCGGTGAAGGTGCTCCCTCTGAGGAGGCGAGGAATCCGCAGTTCGCCAAACGACTATGGGATGTGTCCGTCAAGATGACCGGGATCGACCCTGGCTTGCCCTCCGTCGATGGCGCGTCCTGACTTAGGGATGGAAGGCGCCGCAGTCGACGCGAAGCGGCTCAGATTAATCCAAGACTGTCGGTTCAACGATCAGAAGGATGACACTATGCTGCAAATCGATCTCTACACCGAGATCACCTGTCCCTGGTGCATCATCGGGCATCACCGTCTCGACAAGGTCCTGGCGGAGCGTTTCCCTGAACTGGACGTGGATATCCGTCAGCACCCGGTCCTTTTGCTCCCCGATGCGCCAGCGGAGGGCCTCTACATTCCCGATCTTCTCCGCTCGCGCTATGGCGTGACAGATCCGAAGGCGTCGTTCGCCCGGCCTGAGGCGGAGGCACGGGCGTCCGGCCTCGACCTCGACCTGAGCCGCCAACCTTGGGCTTACAGGACGCAGGCGGCGCACGGGTTGATCCTTGCGGCGCGAGCGCGAGGTACGCAGCATCAGCTCGCGGTCGCGATCACCGATGCCCATTTTCTGCAAGCAAAGAACATCTCAGACGCCGATATCCTCGCAGACATCGCCGTGGCCTATGGGTTCGAACGCGAAGAAGCCCGCGCGATAGCGCTCGATCCAGAGCAACACCGACGTGTCGAGCGGGAGGCGACCCGATCGACGGCGGCCGGGGTCAGGTCGGTTCCTCACTTCGTCTTCGGCGGACGCATCGCCATCAACGGTGGACGCAGCGAAGGCGAGATTGCATCGGCCATCCGTGAGGCTGCTGGAGTCGCCGCGTCTGGCTAGCAGCGATCGGGTCACCATCTCGGCGAACCAGTCCAACACTGCCTGCGCGGGCTTGGGCCGCATCAACTCGGAGACGACGTTGGTGTCGAGCAGGATGACGGCCTCGTTCATGAGAACGATGGCGGTTCGTGCATCGGGCCGCGTGCGGGCAGCTCCATCTCCACGCCGCCGATAGCGGCGAAGCGGGCGTGAATAGCCTGGCCGAGATTCTTCGGCGCGATGACGTCGCTGATTGCGCGACGCAGGATTTCCCGTGCTTCTTCTTCCATGGAGCGGCCATTTTCAGCGGCGCGCATGTGTAAGCGGCGCTTCAAATCGTCGTCCAGATTGCGGATTGTGATGCTTGCCACGACAGCCTCCAGCATGGCGTCGTCAGCAACATGGGCAATGATTGCGCTGCAATCAAGTTTGGCGCTGCCGGATGGATCGCGCGACGTGAATTTCGCTGGTCGCTTCACGCGGGCCTTTTCTGGCCTCGCCAGCAAGGGGAACGAAGCAAAAGCTCCGTCCGCCCAACGATCCTTGATAGGGAGCATTGCGGCTGTGGCGCAATAGTCGAAATTGCACGGATGTGTTCGGCACTGCCAGCGTCAACGACGTCTCGTCGGCGGCGATGATATCGACTTCGAGCGCCTCTCCAGGGCGGTCTATGTCAGTGAGAGTTATTCGTCTTTCCACGACAGTTTCTCCCAAAACAAAATCCTTGAAATGTGATCGACGTCAA
>DATBSP010000111.1:0-13044 GCA_036559705.1 Hyphomicrobium sp. | reverse complement strand
GGGATGTCGTGCGCTTCCGAGAGTGCGGCTCCGATCTGACGGAGCGTAACGGTATTGATCTTCGGAGCGGGTTTTTCAGCCATCGGTTGTTTCCTTGAGAGAATCGTTCAGCCGGAGGGATAGTACACGAGATGCACGCACAATGTGCCGTCGGCCGAGGGCGAATATGCGGGATAAGGGCCGGAATCAAGCGTTTTTTGCACTTCGATGCGCCGCTGACGTGCCACAGCAGACCGCCGCCACCCGGCCTAGGCCTGGCCGAACGCCTGGCGCAGGGCATTCGAAATGCGCAGCGGCTTGCCGGAAACGGAGATGAGAACGACGGTTACCTCGGCTTCGACGATCGTGGTTTCCGAACGCCTAACACTCTGCGTAAGCGTGAGGCTCGCGGCACCGATGGCCTTCACGCGCGTAACCACTTCCAGCAATTCGTCGATGCGCGCTGGCTTGAGGAAATCAAACGTCATGCGACGCACGACAAACGCCGCTGGCTCGGCGCCGCCGGTTCCGTCGATGAGGCGGCGGTGATCGCCGCCAAGCAGACGCAGGAAGTCAGAGCGCGCCCGTTCGCACCAGCGCACGTAGCTGGCGTGATAGACGAGAGTGGAGAAGTCGGTGTCCTCGAAGTAGACGCGTATGGGCAGCACGTGCGCGCGCCCCGACGCATCCTCGATGAGGCGGCCGGCCAGATCCGGCCAGTCGTCCTCGCGAAGGTCTGTTCTGTCCGTCATGGCGCGAAGAGAGCCGATCGCGATGCCGTTGTCACGCGATGCGTGATCATGCACCAAGCTCGATCATGACGATCTCGGGTGGTGCGCCGAACCGCACGGGCAACCCGCTGCAGCCAAGGCCGCCGGAGACGATCAAGTTGCGGCCGTCTTCGACGATGTGGCCGTAGATATAACGGGCGCCGAACTTCGAGGGCACGTAGGGCGCATAGCCGAGGATGCGCACCTGGCCGCCGTGCGTATGGCCGCAGACGGTAAGCGCGACACGGTCTGGCACGTCGGGGAAGATATCGGGCTCGTGCGCCATGAGGACGATCGGCGCGTCGTCCGTCGCTTGCGCAAGCGTGCCGGCGAGATCGTCGAGGCCGTGGTAGGCGGCAAAGCCCTTCCACTTGCGCGGGTTGAAAGCCCACTGATCGCCGAGACCGGCAACCCAAAAGGCGCCGCCGTCCTTGACGAGCCGCACGGCTGTATTCTCGTGCAGTGTGATGCCGGCGCTCTGCAGGGCCAAGCCGGCTTTCGTCGGACCGCAGCGGCGCTGCTGCACGCCCTCGTCCTCCCACCAGTCGTGATTGCCGAGCACGGCATGGATGCCGAGCGGCGCCTTCAGGCCCCCCAGAGAGCCCGCCCAGTCCTCGTGTGCGAGCGGCTCGGAATAGCGGGCAATCTTGTCGCCGGCGACGTAGTCGCCGAGCAGCAGCACGGCATCGGGAGCAAGGGCGTTGACCTGGGCAACGATGCCTTCGATGCGCTCGACATCCATCCACGGCTTGCAGGCGTGCAGGTCGGCGATGACGGCGAGCATCACGGACAGGCCCCGCGGCCAGCGCGGCGGCGAGAGCGTGTAAGTGGTAACCGTCGTGCCGAACGGCTCGGCCAGCGCATAGCCGCCGAAGCCGATGCCTCCGGCAGTGGCAGCGCCGAGGCCCTGAAATAGCTGTCTACGAGTGATCACTTGGATTGCCGACCGGGCCCTGTGGAGTTACGCGACGAATGCCATTTTGACGCAAAGAATGTGCCAGAAGTCGATCCGCCCTGCGCCTTGGCAGAAAGCCGTAGTTACGGCGCCTCAACCGGTTCCAGCATGGCCTTCATCATCTTCGCCGGTGTCCTCATTCAGCACGTCGAATAGGGCGCCCTGCGGGCTGGACGTGCGCTGCGGCCCCGACATACCGAGATGCTTGCACGCCTTTAGCGTCACGATGCGTCCGCGCGGGGTGCGGCCGATAAAGCCCTGTTGCAGCAGATACGGCTCGACAATTTCCTCCAGCGCATCGCGCGGCTCGGAGAGGGCGGCGGCGAGGGTCTCGATGCCGACGGGACCGCCGTCGTGCGTCCTGGCGATGCACGCAAGGTAGCGGCGGTCGAGGCTGTCGAGGCCTTCGGCGTCGACCTCGAGCGCGGTTAGCGCCTTGTCGGCGAGCGTTGCGTCGATGATCGGGGCGCCGCCGACAGAGGCGAAGTCGCGCACGCGACGAAGCAAGCGTCCGGCGATGCGGGGCGTGCCACGCGCGCGCCGGGCGATCTCGTGGGCGCCATCCGGACCGATGGGAGCGGCGAGCACGCGCGCAGCGCGCGCGACGACGCGTTCGAGTTCTTCGACGCTGTAGAAGTTGAGACGCACGGGGATGCCGAAGCGGTCGCGCAGCGGCGTCGTCAGCAGGCCGAGGCGCGTCGTGGCGCCGACCAGCGTGAACTTGGCGAGGTCGATGCGCACCGAGCGCGCCGCCGGACCCTCGCCGATGATGAGGTCGAGCTGATAGTCCTCCAGCGCCGGATAGAGGATTTCCTCCACGGCCGGACTCAGGCGATGGATCTCGTCGATGAAGAGGACGTCGCGGTCTTCAAGGTTGGTGAGGAGCGCCGCGAGATCGCCGGCCTTGGCGATGACAGGACCGGATGTGGCGCGGAAGCCGACGCCCAGCTCCTTCGCCATGATCTGGGCAAGGGTCGTTTTGCCGAGACCGGGTGGACCGGCAAACAGCACGTGGTCGAGGGCTTCGCCGCGATCGCGCGCCGCCCTGATGAAAACGCTGAGGTTGGCGCGTGCCTGCTCCTGGCCGATGAACTCGGCGAGCGTCTGCGGACGCAGCGAAGCTTCGGCGACGTCGGTGTCGCGCTTGACGCTGGTGACGAGCCGGTCGGTCATGGTTTGTTCCTGAGCTGCTTCGCTGCTGGCGTCAAGGCAAACGACCATGTCAGACGCGGGAAAGCCGATTGGCGAGAGGTCCCGCCGGGGCAGCCAAGAGCCACGTCCATTGGCCGGCGGCGGTGCCCGCCGTGTAGGCAACGCCCATCGAGGCTGCAAACACACCGGCAACGAGCAGAGGATTGATCAGGCCTGCACGGCGCAGGTCGTTTGGGACATCCGGCGGCATGAGTTCGGACTTGCGGCTCGCATACCACCACATGGCGGCGGTCAGCAGGCAGATGATCATGAGGACGCCGGCGTAGAGGATGGTCGGCAGGGGGCTGCGGTGCTCGCTCATGACGCTGGTCACGAACGGAATAAGGGCTACGGCCATCAGGAAGAACAGATTGAGCCACAGCAGCACGCCGTCGACGCGACGGATGTACGAGAATTGATTGTGGTGCGCCATAGGACACCGATAACGATCAAGCTGAGAACGTAGCACCACAGCGCGTGCGACAGCCCCTGTATGGCGTCGACGAGGGCGTCGTCGCTGAGGCCCTCGGGCAATTTTAGATCGAGCACCAGGAGCGTGATGGCCACCGCCATCACCGCGTCGGTGAAGGCGATCAGGCGCTCTGACGCGTAGGTGTCCCCGGTTTTGTCGGCGGCGTTCATAGGCTGCTGGTGGGCTGCTTCGCCGTTGTCGTCAAGGAAACCACGGTGGCGGATGCTGCGTTGCGGTAGTCACATCGAGCAAAACCTTGCCTCTTCACACGCTTAGCTGGTCGGTCTAGCGTTGCTGTGCGGGGCTCGAGGGGACAGCAATCTTGAGACACGAGAAGCAGGATGTATCGAGCCATCTTTTTTGCGTCGCTCTGCGCCGCCTCCGCCGTGTCGGCGCGTGCCGCCGAGCTGTGTGTTGCCTGCCAAGAGCCGGCGGCCACCTACCGGTGCACTGTCGAACAGCCGTCCGACAAATACAGCGTCGGCAACGATCTCGCGACGCAAATCTGCTCGAAAGTGCTGGCGCAAAAAGGCGAGCACAAGAACTGTGCGCTGCTACCCGTCGTTGAAGGCGGCAAGTGCGAGGGTGTTGAGCGCACCGTCACGGTTACGGATTTTCAGCGAGCCCTCGCGGCCAATAGCCAATCCACTTACGAGGTCGGCGCTTTCGAGATCGCGCGGCGCAGCGTGCACGACACGTGGCTGTGCGTCTCCTCGATGTTCAAAGATTGCTGATTTGTAAGGTGCTGCGCAGGCTTGCGCGGCTAGATCATCCTCGCATCGTCCATTTCCCTGCCTACATTGCAGGCATCGACTTGCCAGCGTGAGGTCATGACATGCGTGCGCCCGCTTTCGTCCGCTCTGGAGCTGTGGCCGTTGCCGTTGCCGGCGCCCAGGTGCTGCCGTTCACCGAGGCGCGTGCCTATGAGCCCAAGTCCGAGAAGACCGCCGTCTACGAGGAAGTTTGGCGCTTGGCGCGCGACAAGTTCTACGACCCGAAGATGAAGGGGCTCGATTGGGAGGCGATGGGCAACAAGCATCGTTTTGCCTACCTCGCCGCCAAGACGGATGCGCAGCGCTCCGCCGCGATCAACGCGCTGCTCACCGAGCTCGGCGCCTCGCACACGCGCCACTACACCAAGGACGAGACCGCCTACTACGAGCTCGTCGACATTTTCTCTTATCCGTTGCGTCGCGATATCCCGAAGCACTTCGCGGGCGAGAAGGTACGCTATGCCGGCATCGGCATGTTCACCAAGGACATCGACGGCAAGACATTCGTGACCGCCGTGTTCCCCGACTTTCCCGCGGCGCGCGCCGGCCTGCTCGCCGGCGATGAGATCGTCGCGGCCGACAATAGGCCGTTCGCCCCCATCGGCTCGTTCCGCAACAAGATCGGCGAGAAGGTGACGTTGCAGATTCGCCGCGAGGCAAACGGCGACACTCGGAGCATCACGGTCGAGCCGCATTGGATCGAACCGGGCGAGACGTTCCAGGCCGCATTGCGCGACAGCGCCCGCATCATCGAGACGAACGGCAAGCGCGTCGGCTACGTGCGCGTCTGGTCGTACGCCGGCACCGAGTACCAGTCGCTGCTGGAGGACGTGCTGAGTGACGGCAAGCTCAAGGACGCCGACGCGCTGATCTGGGATCTGCGCGACGGGTGGGGCGGCGCGCATCCCCGCTATCTCAGCGTGTTCAACACGTACGGGCCGACCTTGGCGTTGACCGGTCGCAACGGGACCACCAACCTCGTCGGCTATCGCTGGGGCAAGCCCGTCGCCATGCTGGTCAACGGCGGCACGCGTTCAGGCAAGGAAGTGCTGGCCTACGGTTTCAAGAAAAACGGCTTCGGCCAGGTGATCGGCGAGCGCACAGCCGGAGCGCTGCTGGCCGGCACGGCATTCCTGCTGTCGGACGGCAGCCTCCTGATCATGGCGGTGGAGGACGCCGCCGTCGACGGCGAGCGTGTCGAAGGCAAAGGCGTTCCCCCGTCGATCGAGGTGCCGTTCGATATCCGTTATGCGGCGGGTAAGGATCCGCAGCTCGACAAGGCCGTCGCGGTCCTCGCCGACGGCGCCTGACGCTCAGGTTGCCGTGCTCTTGATGCGCAGCTCGACGACGGTGATGCTGTCGCTGGCGCTCGGGTCGTGCGCGTCATTGGTGATCGGCTGCAGGCCGTAGGCCTTGTCGCTTTCGCCGACAAGCATCTTCGGCGCCGTCGGCTTGTCGCCCGCACCGGTAGAAGCCTCGCCGACATAGGTCTGCTCCAGCACCGCCGGCTTCAGCTTGCGATCGGATGGGCCCATGACGGCCCAGATCAGAACGAGCTTGCCGGAAAGCGCCGTCTGCGAACCGACCTTCTTGATCTCGCCGACATAGCTCTCCTCCGGCCCCGTACCCTTCGGCTTGAATGAGCAGAGCATGGCGCGCGTCTGGCTCTCGGGCTCCGTGCTCTTCTCGCCGTGCTCGGCGAGGGTACACGTCAGGACGCCGACATCCGTCTGCATGGCGGCCGAGGCAGGCACAGCCAGCATGCACAGTACAATAGCGATCGCCCAGCGCATGGGAGGTCTCCCTTTCCGCGTGAAGGTCCAAGGAAACGCTCAGAA
The DNA here is from genome assembly GCA_036559705.1 of Hyphomicrobium sp. GTDB lineage: Bacteria > Pseudomonadota > Alphaproteobacteria > Rhizobiales > Hyphomicrobiaceae > Hyphomicrobium_A. The sequence continues at coordinate 7,066 of DATBSP010000111.1, read as the reverse complement.
GCGAGATTTGGTTGCGCGGGTAAACTTCAGTCACCGATGATATCGGCCTGGATGAGCGCCTGCCGCACCGCGAGGGAGACGAGCCCGGCCAGGAAGGCGAGGTAAGACCGGGCGTGGTCGAGGCCAAGTGGCAGCAGCATCGCGGCAATGGCAAAAGCGATGACGCCGACGACGACGGCGAGAAGCCAGTTGAAGCCGCCCGTGCGCCAGACGATGACAGCAAGGATAAGCGCCGTCAGCAACGCCGGCACGATCGACCACACGAAGGCGGCAAGGCCCGCCTGCCCGAGCGAGGCCACCTCAACCGGCAGCAAGCTCGAGAGGCCGAAGATCTTGGCCGAAACGATCACGGTGACGACGGCGAGTGCGGCGAAGAACGGGCCGACGAGCGCATAGATGAGAAACGTCCAGAGTGCGCGTTGACTATTCGATACCATTGATCCCCTCGCGCTAGCGCGCCAGCTCCTTCAATCCGCGGCGGATGAGCTTGGCGGTATCGGCGTCCTCGCCCAGCTCTTTCATGGCGACCGCGACGGCGGCGGACGCCTGCGCCGGTTGATAGCCGAGATTGGACAACGCCGACATTGCCTCTGCGGCGGAATTGCCCTCCGCCGGTGCACCGGCAGCCGTACTGCCGCTCGGCAGATGCAGCCCGGCGACCGACAGCGCCGGCGCTTTGTCCTTCAGCTCGGCGACGATGCGTTGCGCCAGCTTCTTGCCGATGCCCGGTGCCTGCTCGACGCTCGCCCAGTCGGCGAGCGCGATGGCGTTGGCGAGCTCCTGCGGGCTGAGCGTGCCGAGCAGACCGAGCGCCACCTTGGAGCCGACGCCCTGCACGTTCTGCAGTGTGCGGAACCACGAGCGCTCGACCTCGCTGGCAAAACCGAAGAGGCGAATGGCGTCCTCGCGTACGTGCGTGTCGATGGTGAGCGCAACGTCATCGCCGATCTTCATGTTGCGAAGTGTGCGCGCCGACGCCTGCACCTCGTAGCCGACTCCCCCCACATCGACGATACAGAAGCTCTCGCCGATAGCGTCGACCTTGCCTTTGAGCTTTCCGATCATTGGTTCCCCCCGAGCGCAGGTGGCAGTGGGCAGTAATGCCGGATTTTATCGGCTGCCCAGTGCGGCCACGGTCAGCCTGACGCGCGCCTGGCGATGATTGGCATGGCAGATGGCGATAGCAAGGGCGTCAGCCTCGTCGGCGCTTTTGACGCGCGCTTTCGGCAACAGGAAGCCGATCATGGCCTCGATCTGCCGCTTCTCGGCGTGGCCGGCGCCGGTCACCGATTTCTTGATGAGATTGGGCGGATACTCGGCAACGAGCAGGCCGCCCATGGCCGGCGCCAGCAGCGCCATGCCGCGCGCCTGCCCGAGCTTCAAGGTAGAGCGCGCGTTGTCGTTGACAAACGTCTCTTCGACCGCGGCCTCCTGCGGCTTGAAACTCGCGATAACGCCGGCGATGCCCTCGAACAGCTCACGCAACCGATAGGCGAGCTCGGCGTCGGCGCGCGCGGTGACGATCCCGCTCGCCACATAGCTGAGACGCACGCCGTCGCTGTCGACGACGCCCCAGCCGGTGCGGCGCAGGCCCGGATCGATCCCGATGATGCGTATTAAGGCTGCCCCCATGCACGAACGCATACCACGCAGGTGATTCGTTCCCGTGCATCGCGTGCGTCGGCCTGGAAATACAGCCAGTCCATGCATTTGGCGCACGCCCCGAGGCGAGCTGCCGCAGGCAACTGAAAGTGTGCGCAAGGCGTTGATCCGTGGCATCTGCCGGCGTAACTTCACGGGGTATTTATGCTTTTGAATTATCCGTCGTTGGTCGCAGTTGGCGCGGCCCCCGGGGACGATTACCCCGAAATTTCGAGCCGCGCATATCAGCCGAGCGCGTACGCCGTGAGACGACACCGCCAAGAGAAGCGCTCTTTAGCGCTGCGTTGCCCGCACCCGCGGGCGGCAACCGTACTCGACACCCTGCCCCCGGCGCTGGCCGGCGATGTCGCCTTCCGCATCTTCTGCACGCCGGAGCTGTCGCAGCACCGCTCGCCCGATCATGATGAGCTGACCGAGCGGGCGCGTTTCCATCTGCGCCACGCCAAGTGGCAGATCTTGGCGACTCCGGCGGGCGACGTACAAACTTACGTCTTCGAGCCCGACTGCGAGCGGCGCGGCACCGTCATGCTGGTACACGGGTGGACGAGCGAGGCCGCCTTCATGACGGCGTTCATGGAGCCGTTGCGGCGCTCGGGCTATCGTGTTGTCGCATTTGACTTTCCCGCCCACGGGCTGAGCCCTGGGCGGCGCACCAATCTTGCCGACTGCGCGCGCTCCATGCTCGCCGTGTGCGATCACTTCGGCCAGATCGACGCCGTCGTCGCGCATTCATTCGGCGGTTTCGTCGCGCTGCTCGTCGCCGAGGGCGGGGCGCCGATGGCGCACGCGCACCCGATCGGGCGCATCGTGCTGATCTCGTGTCCCAACAAGCTGTCGGAGGTCGCGCTGAACTTCGGCAGCACGCTGAAGCTCGGTCCGGCAGCGCAGCGCGCCTACGAGCATCACCTGGAACGCGTCGGACACCGTCCCGTGGCGACGTTCACGGCATCCGAACTGCTGAAAGGCACCGACGCTCCGGTGCTCGTCCTGCACGGGCGCGAGGACGACGAGGTGTCGTTCCGCAATGCCGAGGACATTGCAGCCGCGCGACGGTCGGCGCGCCTACTTGGCTTCGAGGGACTCGGCCACCGCAATGTTCTCTTCGCCCCGCCGGTATTTCGGGCCGTGATGCATGAGCTGGCTCCGAAAGCGGCGCGCGCGCACCGCGCTGCGGTCCCGCACAACCGCCAGCGCCAGCGCGAACAGCGCCAATCTGCCTAAGCTCTAGGCCGCGGTGAGCTTCTTCAACACGTCGTCGGAGATGTCGAAGTTGGCGTAGACGTTCTGCACGTCGTCGTCGTCCTCGAGAGCGGCGATCATCTTGAAGATACTCTGCGCGTTCTCTTCGTCGACCTGCGTCGACAGGTTCGGTTTCCAGATCGCTTTGACGCTGCGCGGCGCCCCCAGCTTTTCCTCGAGCGCGGCGGCGACCGAGCCGAGGCTGTCGAAGGCACAGGCGATGACGTGGCCGTCGGCATCCGAGAGCACATCGTCGGCGCCAGCGTCGATCCCCGCCTCGAGCACCGCGTCCGCCGACCCGGCGTTGGCCGGATAGGTGATCTCGCCGACGTGCGCAAACATATGGGCGACGGAGCCCGTGGCGCCGAGATTTCCGCCGTACTTGGTGAACACGGCACGCACAGCGCCCCCCGTTCGGTTGCGGTTGTCGGTTAGCGCCTCGGCGATAATGGCAACGCCGCCCGGCGCATAGCCCTCGTAGCGGATCGCCTCGTAGGTGTCGGCATCGCCCCCCGCCGCTTTCTTGATGGCGCGCTCGATGTTGTCCTTTGGCATGTTCTCGGCGCGCGCCGCCTGGATGGCGAGGCGCAGCCGCGGGTTCATGTCCGGGTCGGGGGTACCGTTCTTGGCCGCCACGGTGATCTCGCGCGCGAGCTTCGAGAACAGCTTCGCCTTGGCCGCGTCCTGGCGGCCCTTGCGGTGCATGATGTTCTTGTATTGGGAATGGCCGGCCATCTTGCTCTCGTTGCGCACAGTTTGACGGTTTTATTGCGCGAGGCGCCCCCTCCCGGTCAAGCCGGTGGCGGCAAGAAGCGTCAGCCTCGCCGACAACCGTTTTCAGGCTCGGCCGCCCGCACTATGATCCAGCCGCGGATCGATATCGTTTGGGCTGGGGGCTAAACATGGCCTTTCGCCGGCGGTGCTACCTCGCGATGTCACTCGCGGGGCTCGCATGCAGTGTTGCCCTCGCGCCCGCCGCCGGCGGCTTCGTTCCGGTTGAGGATGCCAAGGAGCTCTCAGCCCGATTGCTGGCTCCAAAGGGTCTCTATCCCGGTGCCGTATCGCTGATGCGCCGCGACTCCGGCGCCATACACCACTCGTGCAGCGCCGTACTCATCGCCCCGCAATGGGCGATCACGCAGGCCTATTGCGTCACCACGAACTTCACCGAGGGCGCGCTTACGGGCAAGACCGATCCTCCGTCGGAATTTGCCATCGGCTACGGGAGTACGTCGATCGGCGAGTCGATAAAGGTCGGCGTCGAGAAGATCGTGCTGAGCGGGCGTCCGCCCGACGCCGCCGGCGACGTCGAATATGGCCTCGCCCTCATCAAGCTCGCCAACCCGATCAGCATTGCGCCGACCGAGATCACGCAAGTCCCGGCCAAGGGCGAGCCCGCCTCGGAGGCAGCAACGGGCGGTGCCGTCGTCGTCAGCTGGGGACGCTTCTTTGCCGACGAGCCCAGCACGGGCCTCGTCAACCAACGCCATTTGTCGGTGCGCGTGATGCCGCGCGAGGACTGCGTCTCGATCTACGGCGAGAGGATCGTGTCAAGCGCGTTCTGCGCCAAGTCGGCTTTTGATAGCATCGACGCGTGCGAGGGGTTTGGCGGAGCACCGCTGTTGGTGCCTTCAGCGGCCGGCAAATTAATTGCCCAAGGCCTTGTGAGCTGGGGCAGGTCTTGCTCCAAGATGAACCAGCCACACGTCTACACCGACCTCGCGCATTACCGCGATTGGATCGTCGCGACCATCGGCGCGCTGCCGGAGACGAAGGGGGCAGCCCCGGCCGCGACGCGGACGGTTTCGCCCGACGCGCCCGCCGAGCCGGCGGTCGACACCACGAGAAAGGAATTTCAGACCCGCATCGTGGGTCCGACCTCTAACCTCGCGCCGACCGGCCTCTTCCGCTACACGGTCTCACTCGGCCACTCCAAGCAGAATCAGGCGCTTGGCCACTTCTGCGGCGGGTCGCTGATCAGTCCGCACTGGGTGCTGACCGCCGCGCACTGCGCCAAGGACTACGTCGGCAAGGCGGACGCACTGCAGCTCAAGCTCGACAGCGAGGTGCTCTCGCGCGGCGGCATCCTGCTGCGGGCAAAACGCGTCATCGTCCACGAGCAGTATCAGCCCGAGCGCGAGGGCGAGCCGCCGCAGAACGACATTGCCCTGATCGAGATCGACGGCTCGGTGCCGAGCGACATTGTTCCGGCGCCACTCATGACGCCGCCGGTCGAATCCACCTTACTCGGGTCACGCCCGGACGCCACCGTCATCGGCTGGGGAAAGAACGCCTTCTCTGCCTTCGGCAAGACATCGGACCACCTGCACTGGACGACCGTCAAGCTCGTCGGCAATGGAGTCTGCAACGACCCAAGACGCTACGCAGGGCACATCAGTGCCCGGCAACTATGCGCCGGTCACGAGTTCGCGGATTCCTGTCAGGGTGACAGCGGCGGCCCCCTGTTCACGGTGGACGAGCGTCAGGAGTTTGTGCAGATCGGAATCGTGAGCTGGGGGGAGGGCTGCGCCCAACCGGAGAAGCCCGGCGTGTACGTTCGGCTATCGGCTTACATCGACTGGATCAGAGCGGCCATGCGGCGTTAGCCGGCATTTGCGCACGGCTCCCAGAACGTCGGGGCGGCGGGCTCGATATGCGGGCCGATGCGCAGCGCCGCGCAAGCTTTGGCGAGCCCCGTCTTGTCGTCGATGTCGACGGCGAGTCCGGACAGCGTCGCCGGGCCGCCGGCCGGCTCGAAGCGCTGCCGCGGGATCTTGGTGATGAAGCGGTTGAGCGGCTCCTCGACATCCATGCCGAGTACCGAATTGTAGTCCCCACACATGCCGGCGTCGGAGATGTAGGCGGTGCCGTTGGGCAGTACGCGCTCGTCGGCGGTGGGTACGTGCGTGTGCGTGCCGATCACCGCCGTAGCACGTCCGTCGACGAAGAAGCCCATCGCCTGCTTCTCGCTGGTCGCCTCGGCATGCATGTCGATGACAATGGCGTCGGCGCCCTGCTTGAGGCGGCAGGCGGTGAGCTCGGCATCGACGGCGCGGAATGGATCGTCGAGCTCGGCCATGAAAATGCGGCCCATGGCGTTGATCACCAGGACCTCAAGGCCGGCCGGCGTCCTGATCAGGGAGGCGCCGCGGCCTGGTGTGCCCTTGGGATAGTTGATCGGCCGTACGAGCTGCGGATAGCGCTCGATGAAGACAAGCGCCTCCTTCTGGTCGAAGGCGTGATTGCCCAGCGTCACCGCGTCGGTGCCGGCTTCGATCAGCTCCTCGAGGATCGCCTCGGTGATGCCGAAGCCGCCGGCGGCGTTCTCGCCGTTGATGATAACGAAGTCGAGGCCGTAGCGGCGGCGCAAGCCAGGCAGCGCGTCGACCACCGCCTTGCGGCCGGTGCGACCGACAATATCCCCGAGAAAAAGCAGACGCATTCAGGTTCCGGAACAGCGTATCGGGCCTGACGGCGTCAGCACCCAGTCGAGGGGCTGGTCATAATGGAGATGGGGCACGGCGTCGACCTTCAGCTCGTCGTATGCGACGCCGACGGCTACCACAGGCTTAATGGCGCGTAGGCGCGCAAGCGTGCGGTCGTAGAAGCCGCCGCCGTAGCCAAGGCGGTAGCCCTGGCCGTCGAACGCGAGCAGCGGCACGAGGACGACGTCGGGCTCGAGCTCCGGCTTGTCGGGCAGCGGCTCGGCGATACCCCACTGCACGCGCCCCATATCGTCACCTGGAGCCCAGGCGCGGAAGACAAGCGGCAAGCCCTTGCCCTGCATCACGGGGAGGCTGAGCCGATGGCCCTCGCGGTGCAGACGCGCCAATAGCGCGGCGGGGTCGATTTCGTCGCGGATGGCGGAGAAGCCGGAGACGATGGCGCCGGGCGCGGGCTCCAGGAACGCGAGGCCGTGCGCGGCAAGATGCGCCCCGGCCGTCGCGCCGTGCGCCTCAAAGGCCGCAGCGCGACGGGCGAGCGCCCGGGTTCTTTCTGCCCGTTTTTCCTCGCCCATCTGCATTGGAAGAAAAATGCCGCGGTGGCCGTCGAAGCGGATGATCCCGCGTGGTCCCTACGAGAAGTAGGTGGGGGCCGTGTGTCCGAAACCACGGTCTCGGTCAGGGACAGCTCCCATGCGGATCTTATAGGCCCCGGGGAACAT
>DATBSP010000110.1:0-3200 GCA_036559705.1 Hyphomicrobium sp. | reverse complement strand
CGCCCGTGAGATCAAGAAGCTTTATGCCGATAGTCCGGGCCATTTGCCGCCGCCGATCGTCGCGCTGACGGCGAACGCATTTGCCGAGGACAGGCAGCGGTATCTCCAGGCCGGCATGGACGATTACCTGGCCAAACCGTTCGACAAGGCCGGTCTTGAGGCCGTGCTGAGGCGCTGGTTTGGACAACGCGCTGCCTAGCCCGTGCCCTTGAGAGCGCGTAATTTCATGCGCATTTGCTGAGCGTAACCTGCCGGGCGCCCATTGGCCGCGGGTAAAAAGTCTGTCATGGAATCGTGCTATCCACCCGCGTCCATTGAAAAAATGGCATCAGCGCAGCGGGCGCGTCCGGGCGGCACGGGGCTGCTTCAAGCCGGGCGGCGAGCACCGTAAGATAGCCTGGGTGCAGGCAGGGGAGAGACGGAACTATGAAGTATACCGCGCGGCGGATGGCCAGCCGATTGGCGAGCAGCCCCAAATGGCAGGCAGTCCCCGGTGGTTTGTTAGCTCTGCGCGCGCTGCGCGATGCGGGCGGCGCCGCCTTCCCCCTCCGCAAGCCGGATAAGGTTTACGGCAAGATCGGCAGCCTTGAGGTACGCCTGACTCGCCGGCGCCGCGACATCAAGCTCGCCCAGCGGTTGCGCTATAAAGTCTTCTACGAGGAGATGTCGGCCGTTCCCACCTTGCGCGCCGAGTTGCGCCGTCGCGATGAGGATCCCTACGACGCCGTTTGCGATCACCTGCTCGTAGTCGACGAAGCAGCGACCCCGGCCAATGAACCGTGGGGAGGCCTTCGCCGGCACAAGGTTGTCGGCACCTACCGCGTTCTGCGCCAGGACATCGCCGAGCGCACGCTCGGCTTCTATACCCAAAGCGAATACAACATCGCGCCGCTCATCGCTGCCAAGCCGCACTATCGCTTCATGGAGCTTGGCCGTTCGTGCGTGCTTGAGCCTTACCGCAACAAGCGGACGGTCGAGCTCCTCTGGCACGGACTATGGACGTATGTGCGCGAGCACAAGGTCGACGTGATGATCGGTTGTGCGAGCCTCCCCGGCACCGACGCCGACCAGCACGCTATGGCGCTGAGCTTCCTGCACCAAAACGCGTTGGCGCCGGTCGAGTGGCGGTGCCGCGCCCATGAGCGGATGTACGTCAGCATGGACCGGCTGCCGAAGGACAAGGTTGACGGCAGAGCCGCGTTGAAAGCGCTACCGCCGCTCATCAAAGGGTATCTGCGGCTGGGCGCGTTCGTGGGCGATGGCGCGGTTATTGACCGTCAGTTCGGAACGACCGACGTCCTGATCATTCTGCCGGTCGAGAAGATCGACCCGCGCTACTTCGAGCATTTCGGCACGCCGAACGAGGTGAAGAGCCGCATCGCCGTCGACGCTTGACCTCAACTACTCCGGCCGCACGTTGCGCCTGGCGGCCTTGTCAGGGGTACCGGCGGTCTCGGATGCCGCAAGACGAAGCGTGCACTGTTTCACGGCACGCTTTACGCCGCTGGCCCGTACGGGCGGGCTGAAATAGAACCCCTGCGCTTCGCTGTATCCGGCGGCACGCACGGCCGCGAGACTGGCCGATGTCTCGACGCCTTCGGCTACCGACCGCATGTTTAGCTCGCGCGCGAGATCGGCGACGGATTTGACGATGGCGACGCAGTCGTGGTGCTCGGGAATATCGCGCACGAAGCTGCGGTCGATCTTGATCTTCTTGAACGGGAAGCTGCGCAGGTAGTTGAGCGTCGCGAAACAGGTTCCAAAGTCGTCCAGCGTGATCAGAACACCGAGATCGTGCAGCTTGCGCAGCACCTCCTGTGTCCGCGCCTGGTCGCGCATCAGAACGGTCTCGGTAATCTCGAGCTGCAGTCGCTGCGGCTCGAGGCCGGTTTCTTTGAGCGCCTCGATGACAATCTCGTAGACGTCACAGCACTCGATCTGCACAGCGGAGAGGTTGACCGCGACCTTGGTGCCTTCCGGCCAATCCATGGCGTCCGTGCAGGCTTGCTTCAGCGCCCAGCTCCCCATGCGCACGATGAGGCGCGTATCCTCGGCTATAGGAATGAACTCCGAGGGCGGGATCATGCCGCGGCTCGGATGCTTCCAGCGCATCAGCGCTTCGAAGCTCGAAACCTTGCCTTCCTGTAGGTCGACGATGGGCTGATAGTGCAGCACGAGCTCGCCCCGCTCGACCGCCTCCAGCAGCTCGGCGCGCAGCGGGTTGGCAGCCGCCGCGGAATCGACCGACCCCGGCGTATAAACGGCATGCACGCCGCGACCCATCGACTTGGCGCGATAGAGCGCCATGTCGGCACAGGCAAACAGCTGCTCGGGGTTCTGCCCATGGTGCGGAGCCAGGGCCACGCCGATGCTGGCTTCAGTATGCAGGCAGTAGCCGAGCACTTCGTGCGGACGACGGATGTTCTGCAGGATGCGGCGCGCCAAGTTGTCGGCGAGATCCTCGCGATCGACGCCGACCTGAAGGATGGCGAACTCATCGCCGCCGAGACGGCCGACCACGTCACCGGCACGCAGACTGTCTTTCAGGCGAGCTGCAACGCTCTTCAGAAGGCCGTCGCCGACGAGATGTCCGTACCGGTCGTTGATTTCCTTGAAATGATCGAGATCGAGCCACAGTAGCGCGAAGCCCTGGCGCGGATCGTAGGTCTCGAACTGATGCTCGAGACGCTCGCGGAAATGGAAGCGATTGGGGATCTCAGTCAGCGTATCGTGCCGCGCCAGCCATTCGATCTTCTCGTCCGACTGTCGCTGGGCGGTGATATCTTCCTGCATGTCGACCCATCCGCCGGCGGCAAGCGGTTCATAGGTGACGCGGATAATCCGGCCATCGCTAAGGTTTTGGATCTCCTCCCGGTGGCCTGTCTGCTGCAGTCGCGCCACGTGGTCCTTGATCCACCCGGATGCCGCTTCCTTGGAAGCCTCCTCGCCTATCGCGCGGCGCATATGGTAGCGCAGAATGTCGAGGAATGGCGTGCCCGGGCGCGCCAACTCGCCGGGGAGGAAATAGATATCGGCGTACGCCTTGTTGCAGACGACGAGCCGCTGCTCGCTGTCGAACATCGACAGGCCGCGGCCCATATGATTGAGCGCTGCTTCGAAACAGGCGTTGAGTTGCTCGAGTTTTTCGTTGCGTTGCAGAACGGCGCCGAGTTGTTGCTCGATGGCCCCTTGCAGATGCG
>DATBSP010000109.1:0-13374 GCA_036559705.1 Hyphomicrobium sp. | reverse complement strand
GCAGCAGGAGAACGTCGCCACGGCAGAGGGCCGTGTTTTTTGGTCGGGGCGGCGGGATTCGAACTCGCGACCCCTTGCTCCCAAAGCAAGTGCTCTACCAGGCTGAGCTACGCCCCGACGAAGCGACGATGCACGGGTTCTACGCGATGGCATCCGCCGAGTAAACGCGGCGTACCAACGCCGAGCCTGGGCCGTGTAGATTGTTGGGGTCAGTCGGGGCACGGGGGACATTGTCGTATTGCTCGCCGCCAGATAGTAGCGGCAGTCCGTTTCGCCGGCTTGTACCGGCTCCTGCTTCTTCACTTCCGGAGCCGGCTCGTCCGCCTTCACGTTCGGCGGCGGCGCGGCGGGTTTGGCCGCCGGTCCGGAGGCCATTTTCTCCATCACGTCGGCCCGGCGCTGCGCGTAGTACGCGTCGCCGGGCTCGAGCGTCAGCAACTTGTCGTAGTCGGCAAGGGAGAAGTCGTACTTGCCCAGTTCCTGATAGAGGAGGGCGCGATTGCTGCGCGGCGCTTTGTAGTTGGGGTCAAGCTCCAATGACCGCGTCAGATCGGCAATGGCGCCTGGCGTGTCACCTTTCTTCTCCCTCAGCTCCGACCTGAGCAGGTAGGGATTGACTTCGTCACCCTTCAACGTGATCGCCTTGTCGACGCTGGAGAGCGCCTCATCGTCCCGGCCGCGCTTGGCCAGTTCCACGCCTTGCCAATAGGGATACCAATAGTTGTCTGGGGTCAGCGTGATGCCTTCGCGCAGGTCGGCAAAGCCGCGCGTGTCGTCTCCCTTTTCGACGTACGACAGCATTGGCTTGGATGTGCGGACTATCGGGGCGGAGCGCGCATGGGTCAACGCAATGTGTGATTGTCCCTAACGGTCAGGTGCCGGCGCGGCAGAACTGAACAACGGATAGCGCACGCGGTCCCCGGCCTTGATGCCAAGCCGCTCGGTGGCGCCGCCGGCCAGCTCCAGCACCGCCGACACCGGGCCGCCGGAAGTGATGACGCGCTCCGACATTGGCTCGGCGCGCATCTCGATGCGGTGAATGACGCCGTCGGGGCGGATGAACAGCATGTCGAGTGGGATGTAGGTGTTGCGCATCCACATGCTGAGCTCGCGCGCTTCGCTGTAGGGAAACAGCATGCCCTTGTTGTCGGCGAGTTCGGTGCGGAACATCAGCCCGAGCGCTTTCTCCGGCGCGTCCTCCGCAACTTCGATATCGATCGGCACTTCCTGGCCGCTGGCCGGCACCAGCCACAGCCGATCAAGACGCGTCTTCGCGTCGACGGGCGCAGCCAACGCCGTGAGCATGGCGGCAATAAAAAGCAGGGCCGCCCAATGGGCAGCCCTGCTGCGAATTCTCAACTGAGCCATCGCCCCTGTCAGTGCGTTGGCGGCAGCCCGGGTTGCCCGTCCGGTCTCAGCTCGGCGGCCATGCAGCCCTTCGAACCGTGACCCCAGCGAACCATGACCATCTGACCCGGACGAAGCTCGGTGAAACCGAAGCGCCGCAGCGTCTCCATGTGCACGAATACGTCGGGCGTTCCGTCGCCCCGCGTCAAGAAGCCGAAACCGCGCACCCGGTTGAACCACTTCACCATGGCCCTTTCCCAGTCGCTTTCCGGCGTGACGATGACGTGCGTCCGCTGTGGCAGCTGCGAGGGGTGGATGGCCGTGCTCTCGTCCATACTGAGGATGCGGAACGCCTGCATACCCTTCGGCCGGCGCAACACCTCGGCGTGGACCCTTGCTCCTTCGTAGGCTGTCTGGTAGCCGCCGGCCCTGAGGCAGGTGACGTGGAGCAGGATGTCGGCAAGCCCGTTGTCGGGCACGATGAAGCCGTAACCCTTTGATGCATCGAACCATTTAATCGATCCGACGACCTCGAACACCTCGATACCAGCTTCTTCGGCCCGTTCCCGAGTCATATCGATCGGTTGTGGGTCGAACTGCGGAAAATCGGGACGCTTAGAGGAATCCCCCATAATTTGGTACCCCGCTACTTGCTCAACGTTTGCTTTTTGCTGCCCCAGGATGGCCGCCGGAACATGGAAGAGCCCTCTTCATGTTCAGCCCCCGTCACGAAGCGCCCAAAGAATACCATCTGTTAACCACCTGGCCAGGGGCATTATTCCTACGGTGTCGCCGAGGCCGGAATGTCACGCAGATGTCCACATTAAAGTCGAGTGTCCAAGTTACTGAAACCTACTACTGTTTTTGGGTTCCAATTCGTCCCCACATTTTCGTCCGGAACCTTGCGAGCACAGTTCCTGCGATAATTCTGTGACTAGAATACCGGCCCGGAACAGCCGAATTGCTGGCACACCGATTCGCTTTCACAAATGCGATAAACTTCCTTTCCGACTGTCATACGAAGTGTGGCGACCGCACAGGTTTTCCACCCTACGTCCCAGCGCGGCCCCCGAAGCTGTACGCCGACCGTCCCACCACTTGTGCGTGTCGGCCGAATGCCGCCCTGCCCGCGGCCCCCGGGGGTGATCGGCCCAAGGCCGACGGGACCATGTTCCAAGAAGCCGCCGCTTGGCAAAAATTTTCCCCGCGGCCGGCAAGGCGGAATGTGATCCTATTTTTATTTGGGCAACATCCTTTAAGTAGAAATCGATTTCCCCTATTTTCGGGTTTCCAGCGAAGGGATCACGATGCCGACGAAATCCTCAACCGGGCGCGGCGCCAGAGGGGCGCGGGGCGCCGGGAGCACACTGCGTACTGCCTCGCGCAGCCGGCCGGCACCCGCCGCCGACCCGGTCGCCGAGGCATTGGCGCTGGACCGCCGTCTGGAGGCAATCGAAAGCCTCGAAGGACGCCTCATCGAGATCGCCCGCTCCGTTGCCGGCCGCGTAACCTTCTCGACCAGCCTTGGCATCGAGGATCAGGCCGTGCTCCACGCCATCGCGGCGAGCGGCACCACGATCGACGTGTTTACCCTCGACACCGGCCGCCACTTCCCTGAGACGCTCGATACGCTTGAAGCCAGTGAGAACCGCTACGGCCTCAACATCCGCGTCATGTTCCCCGACGCCCGCGAGGTGGAGGAGCTCGTTGCCCGCGACGGCATCTACGGCTTCCGCCTCGCCGTCGAGAACCGCAAGGCTTGCTGCGAGGTCCGCAAAGTGCGGCCGCTGCGGCGTGCGCTGCTAGGCGCCAAGGGCTGGGTCACCGGTCTGCGCCGCGAGCAGTCAGCCGGACGCGCACATGTGCCGTTCGCCGCCTGGGATGCGGAGAACGCGCTCGTCAAGCTGAACCCCATCGCCGACTGGAGCCTCGAGAGGCTTGAAGCCTACGTTGCCGCCAACAACGTTCCCGTCAATCCGCTGCACGCGCGCGGCTTCCCTTCCATCGGATGCCAGCCGTGCACGCGCGCCATCAAGCCGGGCGAGGATATCCGCGCCGGGCGCTGGTGGTGGGAGAACGAGGACGGTAAGGAATGCGGGCTGCACAACAGGCCCCGCCAGAAGGAAGCCGCCGCATGACGGTTCAGTTATCGCACCTCGACATGCTCGAGGCCGAGGCCATCTATATTTTCCGCGAGGCCGCCGCGCAGTTCCGCAAGCCGGTGCTGATGTATTCCATTGGCAAGGACTCGACGGTCCTGTTGCATCTCGCGCGCAAAGCGTTCTGGCCGCAGAAGCCCCCGTTTCCGCTGCTGCACATCGACACGACATGGAAGTTCAAGGCCATGATCGCGTTCCGTGACAAGACGGTGCGCGACTTCGGCCTCGACCTCATCGTGCATACGAACGACGAAGGCCTGAAGAAGGGCATCAACCCGAACGACTACTCACCGTCCGTCTACACCGACGTGATGAAGACGCAGCCTTTAAAGCAGGCACTCGACAAATACGGTTTCGACGCGGCCTTCGGTGGCGCGCGCCGCGATGAGGAAGCCTCGCGCGCCAAGGAGCGCGTGTTCTCCTTTCGCTCGCCCGGCCACCGCTGGGATCCCCGCCGTCAGCGCCCCGAGATGTGGAACTTGCTCAACGGACGCCTCGGTACTGGCGAGACGGTGCGCGTATTTCCGCTGTCGAACTGGACCGAGCGCGACGTGTGGCGCTACATCGCCCGCGAGAAGCTCGACGTCGTGCCGCTCTACTTCGCCGCCCGCCGTCCGACCATTGTGCGCAACGGCCAGCTGCTCGTCGTCGACGACGACCGCCTGCCCCTGCAGCCGGGTGAGGTGCCGCAGATGAAGAGCGTACGCTTCCGCACGCTCGGTTGCTGGCCGCTCACCGCCGCCGTGCCATCGACGGCGGCCGACCTCGAAAGCGTCGTCGCCGAGACGCTCGGCGCGCGCACGTCCGAGCGGCAGGGTAGGCTCATCGACCACGATCAAGCCGGCGCCATGGAGCGCAAGAAGCAAGAGGGCTACTTCTGATGACGGCGCTCACGGCTATCAGGCGCGAAGACCTGGCGCCCGCACTCAACCAGGACCTCAACGGAATCCTGCACCTCTTGACGTGCGGATCCGTCGATGACGGCAAGTCGACGCTGATCGGCCGTCTGCTGTGGGACGCTTCCGATCTTTATGACGACCAGCGCGAGACGATCAATCGCTCGTCCAACGCGGCGACCGGCGGCGCGCATCCGGACTTCAGTCTGCTGCTCGATGGCCTCGTCGCCGAGCGCGAGCAGGGCATCACCATCGACGTCGCTTGGCGCTACTTCGACACCGCGACGCGGCGCTTTGTCGTCATCGACAGCCCGGGTCACGAGCAGTACACGCGCAACATGGCATCTGGCGCCTCGCACGCCGATGTCGCCATCATGCTGGTCGACGCGCGCCACGGCGTGAAGCGCCAGACGCGCCGCCACGCCGCCATTCTCGACATCGTCGGCGTGAAGCGCGTTATCCTCGCCGTCAACAAGATGGACCTCGCCGACTGGTCGCAGGAACGCTTCCGCGCCATCGAAGCCGACTTCCGCGAACTCACATTGCGCTTCGGTTTCCGCGAGGCGATCGCCATTCCAGTCTCCGCCGTCGGCGGCGACAACGTCGCGCGCAGATCCGAGCACATGCCCTGGTACATGGGCCCGCACTTGCTGGAACACCTCGAGCGTATTCCTCCGCGCGACATCGCCCCGCGCGGGCCGTTCCGCCTGCCCGTGCAGACCGTCCTGCGCGATGGCCTCGACTTCCGCGGTCTCGCCGGCACCGTCGCCTCGGGCTACATCAGCGTCGGCGACCGCGTCACTGACGCGCTGAGCGGGCAGAGCGCGCACGTCCTGCGCATCGCCACCATGGGCCGCGACCTCGAACTCGCCAAGCAGGGGCAGGCCGTTGCCCTGCAGCTCGACACCGATATCGACGTGGCGCGCGGCGCCATCCTTTCCCTGGCCGACCATCCGCCGACCGTCGCCACACAGATCGAGGCGCGTATCGTTTGGTTGTGGGAGACACCGTTCGACCCGAGCGCGGGTTACTTTCTGCGCACCGCAACCGACTTGGCGCCAATCTCGACCATCGGCATCAAGTCGCTGCTCGATCTTGAGACGTTGATTGCGGAGCCTTCGGAGAAGGCCAGCGTCAACGATATCGCCATTGCCTCCATCACGCTCGGCCGCTCGGTTACCGTCGATACGTTTGCTGACAATCAGCCGACGGGTGCGTTCCTCATCATCGACGCGCTTACCGGGGCCACCGTCGCCGGCGGCGTCATCGCCGGCGCCACGGCTGGAAACGGCGCCAGCGCCTCGGCCTTCAAGCTGACGCGCGAACTCCTGGAGCGGGGCCTGTGCCGCGATCTCGGCGACACCGACGAGGACCGCCGCGAGTTCCAGCGGCGCGCCAGCGAAGCGGCGCTACTGCTGCACGCTGCAGGCATTCCGGTAAAAATCGAGCTTTAACGGCTCTTACGATTGCAAGGTGCGTCGGCTTCGGTATCCATTATACCGAACGCCGGGCCCCGAGCTTAAAAGGTGTGAGCCAACTCGATGTGGGAAGACTTGCTCTTATTCGTCGCCGTCGGCTTCGCGGCACAGATGGTCGACGGCGCCATCGGCATGGCCTACGGGGTCATCTCTACCTCGGTTATGCTGAGCCTCGGCATCCCGCCAGCCACCGCCAGCGCTTGCGTGCACGCGGCCGAGACGTTCACCACCGCAGTGTCCGGCGCTTCACACTGGAAGTTCGGAAACGTCGACCGCAAGCTGCTGTTGCGTCTGGCGCTGCCCGGGGCCATTGGCGGCGCCATCGGCGCCTATCTGCTCACCAATTTGGACGGTGACAAGGTCAAGCCCTTCATCAGCGCCTATTTGCTGCTCATCGGACTTCTGATCGTTTGGAAGGCGCTCACCAAGCGCGTCTCGGAAGGCACGGAGCCATCGCGCGTCGCGCCGCTCGGCTTCATCGGCGGCTTGCTGGATTCCATCGGCGGCGGCGGCTGGGGTCCGATCGTCACCTCGACGCTGATCGGCCAGGGCACGACGCCGCGCTATGCCATCGGCTCCGTCAATCTCGCTGAATTCTTCGTCACCCTGACCATCTCGGCAACCTTCGTCGCCACCATCGGCCTCGAGCTGTGGCCGATCATCACCGGTTTAATCATCGGCGGCGTCATCGCAGCACCCTTCGCGGCCTATGCGACCAAAATGCTCCCCGACAAAGTTCTCATGATCCTTGTCGGCTGTGTCGTGGCCATCCTGAGCCTGCGCACCATTGTCGCCGCCCTGGCCTAAGGCCCGCGGCATGGGCCCTCCAGGCTGTGGCCCTTTCTGCGGTTGAACCGTCCAAGATAACGGATATGGTCGCCCCCCAGAGGCGCCCAAGAACACGATCACGAGCCTATCTTATATGGAATTTCTGCACTCGGGCGCCTGGCCCATCATCATATTCGGCGGCTTCGCCGTCGGGTTCCTCGTGGGCCTTACCGGTGTCGGGGCCGGGTCGTTGATGACGCCGTTCCTCATCTCCGGTATCGGCATCTCGCCGGTCATGGCGGTCGGCACGGACCTATTATTCGCCTCCATAACCAAGGCGAGCGCGGCGTGGCGGCATCATTCGCTCGGCAACGTCAACTGGGCCATCGTGCGTTGGCTCGCCATGGGCAGCCTGCCGGGCGCAGCGATCGTGCTGTCGTGGATCTATCTCGCCGAGCCCGACATCCACGTGCTCGCCGCGATCATCCGCCAGGTGCTCGCCTGCGCTTTGGTGGTAAGCGCGTTGTGCGTTGCCGCCTACCCGCTCCTGAAGCGGATGGCCGTGACCGCCTCCGATGCGGCCCTGCCTGTTTCCGTGCGCCAGGGGCCGACGCTGTTGCTGGGGCTCGTGCTCGGCGTGCTCGTCGCACTGACCTCGGTCGGCGCGGGGGCAATCGGAGTCGTGGCGCTGACGGTGCTGTATCACTCGCTGTCAGCGCGGCGTCTTATCGGCACCGACATCGTGCATGCCATCCCGCTAACCTTCCTTGCCGGCGCCAGCCACTTCGGCATGGGCAACGTCGATTTGAATATCCTCGGCTTCCTGCTGCTCGGATCGGTGCCGGGCATTGCGCTCGGCTCGCGCATCACCGGGCTGGTGCCCGACTGGGTGTTGCGCGTGGCGCTGGCGCTCGTGCTGTTCTGGGCCGCCTACTCGCTGCTCAACCCCATGCGTCACTGAAGGTTTGCGTCAGCTGACGGCTTTGACAAGGTCCAGGTCGGCGTGGAAGCGGTTGCCCGCCGTCGTCGCGCGCACGTAGCCGGCACGGATGGCAAAGTCGCCGAAGTGCTCGCCCTCCTCGCGCTCCTTGGCGTAGCGCGCGAACATCGGCTCCAAGAGCCGCACGATGCGCGCCTTGCCGACGTCCTCGGCGTAAAGCTTGTTGAGCCGCGAGCCGTTGAACGCCGCCCCGAGGTAGAGGTTGTAGAGCCCGGGGTTGCGACCGACGAGACCGATCTCGGCCAAGTACGGCCGGGCGCAGCCGTTGGGGCAGCCCGTCATGCGGATGACGATCTCGTCGTCCTTGAGGCCCGCCCTGTCGAGCGACTCTTCGAGCGCGGTCAGCAGCTCGGGAAGGAAGCGCTCGCTTTCGGCCAGCGCAAGTCCGCACGTCGGCAGCGCGACGCACGCCATGCTGTTGCGGCGCAGGCCCGATAGGTCCGTGCCGATGGCGATGCCGTGCTCCTTGAGGATAGCCTCGATCTTCGCCTTCGCCTTCGCTGGCACGTTGGTGATGATGAGGTTCTGGTTGGCCGTGACAACGAAGCCGCCCGGATGCACCTCGGCAATCTCGCGCAGCGCCGTGCGCAACGACCAGCCCGTAAGATCCTTGATACGCCCATTCTCGATGAACAACGTCAGATGCCACTTCTTGTCGGCACCCTGCTCCCAGCCGATGACGTCGCCAGTCGAGGTGAACTCGAACGGACGCGGCTCGCCGAGCTTGTAACCGAGGCGCTTCTCGACCTCGGCGCGGAAGTTGTCGAGGCCGCGGTCCTCAATCGTATATTTGAGCCGCGCGCGCTTGCGGCTCTCGCGGTTGCCCCAGTCGCGCTGCACGGTGACGAGCTTCTCGGCCACATCGACCGCCTGCTCGAGCGTGCAGAAGCCGAGGACGTCGGCCGTGCGCGGGAACGTGTCGTGTTCGCCGTGCGTCATGCCCATGCCGCCGCCGACGGTGACGTTCCAGCCACTGAGTTTGCCCTTGTCGAGGATGGCGATGTAGCCGAGGTCATGCGCGAAGATGTCGACGTCGTTCGACGGCGGCACGGCGATGACGGTCTTGAATTTGCGCGGCAGATAGTGGGTGCCGTAGATCGGCTCCTCGTCCTTCTTCGCCGGCCGTGTCTCGTCGATCACCTGCTCGCCGTCGAGCCAGATCTCGTGATAGGCGCCCGTCTGCGGCAGCAGGTGCTCGCTCACCTTGACGGCCAGCTCGTGGGCGGCGGCGTGCGCTTTCGACAGATACGGGTTCGATGCGGCCAGCACATTGCGGTTGACGTCGCCGCAGGCGGCCAGTGTGTCGAGCAGCGCGGCGTTGAGCGCCTGCATCGTGCGCTTCATGTTCGACTTGATGACGCCATGGAACTGGAACGTCTGACGCGTCGTCAGGCGCAGCGTGTGGTTGGCGTAGGTGCCGGCGATGGCGTCGAGCGCCAGCCACTGCTTCGACGTCGTGACGCCACCCGGCAGGCGCACGCGGATCATGAAGCTGTAGGCCTTCTCAAGCTTCTTCTTGGCCCGCTCCGGCCGCACGTCGCGGTCATCCTGCAGGTAGGTGCCATGGAATTTCGTCAGCTGCGAGTCATCCTCGGAGATGGCGCCCGTCGAGACGTCGGCCAGCCCTTCCGCGATGGTGCCGCGCAGCTGCCGGCTGCCCTCCTTGATGAACTCGTTCTTGCTGCGCTTGTCGTCGGTCATCGTTGCTGTCCTGTAGCGGGGGCTCGGCGCCCGCGCGTCAATACACGTCGCGCTGGTAGCGGCCGGCTTTGGCGAGCTCTTTCAGCTTGGCGCGCCCGGCTTCATCGTCACCGCGCGCGGCTTCGGCGAGGATGCGGCCAAGCATGGCATCAACGTCACGCGCCATGCCCTTCTCGTCGCCGCACACATAGATGTGGGCGCCGTCCTCGACCCACTTATTGAGGTCGGCGCGCGCTTCCCACAGCCGCTGCTGCACGTAGATCTTCTCCGGTTGGTCGCGCGAGAAGGCGACGTCGAGGCGCGACAGCGCTCCGTCGGCCAAATACTCCTGCCATTCGAGCTGGTAGAGGAAGTCGTTGGTGAAGTTGCGCTCCCCGAAGACCAGCCAGCTCTTGCCCTTGGCGCCGTCTTCGACACGGTCCTCGATGAAGGCGCGATACGGCGCCACGCCGGTGCCGGCGCCGATCATGACGATGGGGCGGTTGCCGTCCTCAGGCAGGCGGAAGTGGCGGTTCGGCTTGACGTAGACGCCCACCGCGTCGCCGACCTTGCGGCGGTCCGCGAAGTAGGTGGAGGCAACGCCCCCGCGCTTCTTGCCATGCGACTCCCAGCGCACCGCTCCGACAAGCAGATGCGCTTCGCCGGGATGCGCCTTGGGGCTCGACGCAACGGAGTAGAGCCGGCCTGGCAGCGGGCGCAGCAGACCGAGCAGCTGATCGGCGGTAAGCTTTTCGGGATAGCGCTCGAACAGGTCGATGAGCTGGCGGTCCTCGGCGAACTCGGCAAACGCCTTTTGCTCGGCGAGGTGCGCAAGGTCGGTACGCTGCGTGAGCTTGGCGTAGGATTCAACGAGGGCACGCGACAGTGTCGTCACGTCGTAGCGCTCGCGCAGTTTCTGCACGACGGCGCCATCCGCGCCGAGCCCAACGGCCTCGGCCAGTTCCAGCGCGAGGCCGGGATCGTTTTCGGGCACGATGCCGATGGCATCACCCGGCAAATAGGAAAAGCCGGACGCCTCGGCGGCGATCTCGACGTGCCAGGTCTCGCGCGTCGAGCCGCTGCCGTTGAGATTGACCAGCGTCGAGATCTCGCCGGTGAGTGGGTTCTCGGCGGTGAATTGCGGCTCGTCGTCGTCGGGGGCATGGGCGCCGCCCTTGAAGTCGACGTGCACGACGGTGGCGGTGCCGGCGGCCTCGGCCGGCGCCAGCTCGGTGAGGGCCTTTTCGGTCCACTCGGCCGCCTGCTTGGAATAATCGAGGTCGAGGTCGACGCGGTCGAAGGCGCGCTTGCCACCGAGCGCCTCGAGGCGTTCATCGATCGCTCTGCCCGTGGCGCAGAACTGCGCGTAGGCCGTGTCGCCTAGGGCGAGGACAGCGAAACGCACGCCCTCGATGCGCGGGGCGCCATCGCCCATCAGCGCGGTGTAGAAGTCGACGGCGCGGCTCGGCGGGTCACCCTCGCCCCAGGTCGAGGCGAACACCATCAGGTTCTTCGCCTTCGACAGCACGCTCATGTCGGCGTCGGCAAAGTCGACGATACGGGCATCGAGACCATGCTTCTGGGCAAGCTTCTTCGTCCGCATGGCGAGCGCTTCGGCGTTGCCGCTTTCGCTTGCATAAAGGACGGTCAGCGCCTGGCGCGGCTTGGCGGGCGCCGCCGGCTGGGGCTGGGCACCACCGGCCTGCGCCGCCTCGAAGCCGGCGAAGAAGCCGGCGAGCCAGGCACGCTGCTGCGGCGTCGTGCGCGCGACGACGCTGTTGAGCGCATCAATGTCTTCCGGCGTGAACGGCGCGTTCTTCGGAAGCAACGGTTGGGCGGTCACAAACGCCTCCTCGACATTTCTCGTCCACCGCGGTGCGCCAAGACTACCACCTTCGGTGCACGGGTTATCCTGGTTGCGGCGTTGCCGCAGCGGCGGGCTCGCCGGCTTCGATGACAGCCCCGCCCGCGCGCCTGAGTTGCGCCTCGTATACTTCGACCTTGTCAGGCCGCGACAGCCCACCGCTCGCCCAATCGAGGCCGACGAAAATGACGGCCGGGCCATGGATCCCAGCTTCGGCGATGGCGTCGGCGACCAATGCCAGCTCCGTCGCCAGCGCACGCTCGTTCGACAGCGTGCCGTTCTCGACGATGACGACCGGCGTCTGCGGTGCCGCCCCGGCGCCCAGCAGCTTGTCGCGAAAGTGTTGGGCCGTGCGCACGCCCATGTAGATGGCGAAGGCCTGTCCCGGCTGCGCCAGCGCCGGCCAATCGAGCTCGAGCGGCCCGTCGGCCGATGCTCCGGTTACGACGGCGAACTGACGCACCTTGGCGCGCAGCGTCACCGGCAGGCCGACGCTCGCGGCGCAGGCGTGCGCCGCGGTGATGCCTGGCACCACCTCGACGGGTATGCCGGCCGCGCGCACCGCCGCCATCTCCTCGGCGGCGCGGCCGAACACGAAGGCGTCGCCGCCCTTGAGGCGGACCACGCGCTGACCCTTGAGCGCTTCGCGCACCAGGATGCGGTTGATGTCTTCCTGCAGGGCCGAGTCTCCCTCCGGCTCCTTGCCGACGTCAATGCGGACGGCATCGCGCCGTGCGTATTCGAGGATGGCCGGGTTGACCAGACGGTCGACGACCAGAACGTCGGCCGACTGCAGGCGCTGCTGCGCCTTCAGCGTGATGAGATCGGGCTCGCCGGGGCCGCAGCCGATCAGCGCCACGCTGCCGACCGGTTGGGCGTGCGCGCCGCCGGCGGCGAGCTGGCGGTCGAGCTCGCGGTCAGCCGTCTCGCTGTCTCCGGCAAGGACGGCGGAGCGCCAGACGCCCTGCAGCAATGCCTCCCAGGTGCGGCGGCGCACAACTGGATCGGCGATGGCGTCGTGCACGTGGCGGCGCAGTTGCTGGGCGCGCTGCGCCACCCGGCCGAACTGGGCCGGCAGCCAGCTCTCGATCTTGGCTTTGATTTCGCGGGCGAGGATCGGCGCGGCGCCTTCGGTACCGATGGCGACGAGAACGGGGTCGCGGTCGACAATCGCCGGCATGATGAAGTTGCTCTGCGATGGCCCGTCGACCACGTTGATAGGCAGGCCGCGGGACCGGGCAGCGGCGGCGACGCGCGCATCGAGCTCAGGATCATCGCTGGCGGCAAAGACCAGCGACGCCCCGTCAAGGTCGGCCTCGGTGAAAGCATGCCGCTCAAGAACCAGCGTCGGCACGTCGGCAGCGGTAATATCTTGGCTAACCTCGGCGGCGACAATCTTCAGGCGCGCGGACGTCTTGGCGAGCAGGCGCAACTTCTGCAACGCCTTCTCCCCGCCGCCGACGATGACCACGTCGCGTCCGTCGAGATCGAAGAAGATAGGGAAGTACCGCAACGCCGTACCTTTCGCTGCCTGCGCGCCAAGCATCATGACCGGATAGGGTAAACCGGCTTACAGCGGCAGCCCGTGCGCCCCGTTCGGCCGGTTCCCCTTCTTATAGTTTATCGAAGTAGAATTTTCTATTGCTGGGGGCGCCTTGCCAGAAGATAAGAACGATTTTCCTGTCTTATGTGTCGTTTGGGTATGGCTTTGCGGCTCCGTGCGCCTTGGGTCGAAGCGTTGACGCGGCTGTTGACGGACCCAGCGCTACCTCCCTGTGAGACACCGCCTCGGGACCTTTATTAGGCATCCGTCAAGCGCGTCTTCGGTCGCTGCCTCGCACGCCTCTACACGCCTTCGACGCGCGCCCAAAAATGTTCGCAACCGCGAGCAAGCGCACGACATTTAGACGACGAATAGCACACGCGTTTGTGAGACCGATTTACTTCCGTTCGAAAGTCGCATGTGGTTTATAGCCGCCATTGCGGTCCGGGCTTGCGTGGCCTGGATCCGCGGACTGGAGCGACCCTTTGAGAGGTCATCGCTTCAGAGGGTGGGCCCTCGGCGGGGCCATCCAGTTTTGGACGGCATCTTGCCGAATAGGAGGAAGTCATGAAGGTTTGGACGAAGCCCGCAGTTCGTGAGCAGGAAGTTGGCCTCGAGGTCACCTCGTACATGCCGGCT
>DATBSP010000108.1:0-9895 GCA_036559705.1 Hyphomicrobium sp. | reverse complement strand
TGAAGCGCTTGATGGCGATGAAGGCGCTCTTGTCGGCGATGTAGTCGCGCAGATTGGTGAGGTCGACGCCGCTGGTGCCTGACTCGATGACGAATGTGCTGGTGTAGCCGGATTCAAACTGCGGTCCGGTAAACACCATGGCGGCGTGCGAGAACGGCGAGTTGGTCGCCCAGCGGATGGCCCATGAGGAGATGTCCCATGCGCGGCGCGTCAGCACGACGTCGGCGCGTTCGAGATATTTGCCGGCGAGGAAATCCTCGACCGGCATCGGCCACACTTCCTCGACGACTTCCTCTTCGAGCGGCAGTGGCGCCGGAGCCGCTTTGGCGGGCGCTGGCGCGGGCACTTCCGGCGCGGCGGGAGGCGCGACTTGCGCGCCTTCGGGCTTGGCTTCTTCAAGCGCTGGCGCCTCAGCTTGCGGCTGCACAGCGGGGACGGGTGCCGGCGCCGTGACTGCCAAGGTCGTGCCCGCGATGGCGACGACCGCCAGTACGCTCAATCCGGCTGCGAGGAGGTAGCGTTTCATCGTCGGCCCCCTGAATAAACACGACTTACCGAATACCTGCCTTAACTCCCGGCGTGGCAAGCGAGCGACCCAACATAGCTCTTTGCCGCCGGAAAGGCATCGCTCCCGGCCGGGTCAAACATAGTCAAGGCAAAGGCTGCGGCCTACCGGCATCCATCGGGTCTTGCCGAGCCGCCTTGCCTCGTCCAAAAGACGGCAACTTTAACGCTAGGCATGGTCATGGGCGCTGCGTCGCCGGCAAATTTCGAGGCTCTCGAGGCACAAGCCCGTACGCTGCTCGCGGTGTTCATCGCCGCCGGCTACGAGGCTGTTGCGCCCGACGTCATCCAGCCAGCCGGCGTGTTCCTCGACGTCGTCGGCGAGGCGCTTCGCGGGCGCACTTACGTGTTCACCGACATGGACGGCAAGGAGCTGTGCCTCAGGCCCGACCTCACTGTGCCGACCTGCCGGCTCTACCTGCAACGGCACTGCGACGCCGACCAAGAGGCCTACTACAGCTACAACGGGCCAGCTTTCCGCTTTCAACCGGCGAGTGCGGACGCCTCCCACCCGCGCGAGTTCCGCCAGGCAGGCATCGAAGCCTTCGGCGACAAGGATGCCGGGGAAGCCGACGCGCGCACGCTGGTGCTGGTGCTGCGCGCGCTGCAGCAGGCGGGCCTGCCCGGGTGGAAGCTGCGCATTGGCGACGTGGCTTTGTTGGACGCCCTGCTGCGCTCAGCCGACATCCCGGAGCGCTGGCGACGCCGGCTGCGCCACCAGTTCCTGCGCCCCGAGGCGCTTCGCGCCGAGCTCAAGCGGCTGTCGACCAATCCGGCGCGATCGGCCGCCGCTTTCCCGCGCGCTCTCATCGAGGCGCTTGATCCGGACGATGCGGACAAGGCGGAAGGCCTCGTCGCCGAGCACCTCGAGCAGGGCAGTATCGAGCTCATCGGCACGCGCACGGCAGCAGAGATTGCCGAGGGGCTGCTCGCCATAGCAGCAGACGCCAAGGCACCGCCTCTCAAGCCCGAGGCTGCGGCGCTGATCGACGCCTACGTGAAGACCAAGGCCACGGCGCCGCAGGCAACGCCCGTGTTAAGGAAGCTCGTTGGCAAGCCCAGCCCCGCGCTTGCCCAGGCGCTAGACGCGTACGAGCGGCGCTGCATGCTGCTGAGCGAGAGCGGCGTCGACATGGGCGCAGTGGACTTCTCCGCCGAGTTCGGCCGCAGTGTCGGCTACTACACCGGCTTCGTGTTCGAAGTGCTGGTTGAAGCCCTGGGGCCGATGAGCCCGGTGGGCGGCGGCGGCCGCTATGACGGTCTGCTGAAGGCGGTCGGTGCACCGCGCAACGTGCCCGCCGTCGGCGGCGCCATTCACACCGAGCGCCTGCTCGCCGTCGTGCGCGGGAGCAAGCGATGAGCGCGCGCCTGACATTCGCCGTGCCTTCGAAGGGACGGCTGATGGAGCAGACGGCCGAGTTCCTCGGTCAGTCGGGGCTGAAGCTGCGCAAGGTGGGCCACGATCGTGGCTATCGCGGTGCCATCGAAGGCGTCGACGGCATCGACGTCGCATTCATCTCCGCCTCCGAGATTGTCGCGGCGCTGGGCAGCGGGCGCGTGCACATCGGCGTCACCGGCGAAGATCTCGTGCGCGAGAACATCTCCAACGCCGACGAGCGCGTGACGCTGTTGAAGCCGCTGGGCTTCGGTCGCGCCAACGTCGTCGTAGCCGTGCCGCGCTGCTGGCTGGATGTCGGCGAGGTGGCCGATCTCGACGCAGTCGCCGCCATCTTCCGGCGCGAGCATGGGCGGCCGCTGCGTGTGGCGACGAAGTACATCAACTTGGCACGCCGGTTCCTGTCCGGCAAAGGTCTTGCCGACTATCGCATCGTCGAGAGCCTTGGTGCGACGGAGGGAACGCCGGCCGCCGGCACGGCCGATCTCATTGTCGACATCACGACAACCGGCGCAACGCTCGCCGCCAACGGACTGAAGGTTCTCGAGGACGGCGTCATCCTGCGCTCGGAGGCGAACCTCGTCGCCTCGAAGGTGGCGGACTGGGGCGCGGAGACGAAAGAGGCGCGCGATACGCTGCTCGCGCGCCTCGGCATTCCCGTGAAATCCGGCTGAGCCCGCGGCGCCGGATGGGGCACACGCGGCTCGAGCTTTTGTGTCAGCGGTCGGGACGCACGAAGGCGTCGACGCGCATGCCGGGCAGCAGCGGCACCTTGCCTTCGAGGTTGATGGTCATCTCCAACACCTCGATGTCCGATGGACGGCGCGGTCCGCGCGCCGAGATGCGCGGGGTGGCCATGGTCGGTGCCAGATCGGCGACGGTGCCTTCGAAATCGCGGCCCGGGTAGTTGATCGAGCGCACGAACGCCTTCTGTCCGACCTTGATCTTGGCGACGTCGCCGTCGTCGACCTCGGCTTTCACACGCACGTTCGACATGTCCCCGACCACCGCCAGCGGCTGCTCGGGCGAGGGGGCCACGATCTCACCCTTCTTGGCGTTGAGCTGCAGCACGTTGCCGGCGCGCGGGGTACGGATGCGCGTCTTGTCGAGCTGCGAGGCGGCGAGTGCCACGTTGGCACGGGCGGAGGTGAGCGCCGACTCGAACTGATTGGGCGAGGGCAGGCTCGCCTTCGCCTGCGCCTGGGCATAATTGAGGCGCTCGCGCTCGACACGCTCCTGCGCCTTGGCAAGGCGGCGGCGGGCATCGGCGAGTTGCTGCTCGGTCGCCTCGCCGCGGCGTTTGCCGGAGAGAGCCGCATCGAGCTCGAAGCGCGCACCGATCACCTCGCGTTCGGCGGAGTACACATTGTCTTCGCCCTTTGTCACGTCCTCGCGACCGCTGGTCGACGGCTCGGCATCGCGCTGGCGCTTGCGCAGGCCCGCTTCGGCTTCTGCCGCAGCAAGACGCGCGCGCGCCTCCTCGTCGTCGAGGCGAATCAGAAGTTCGCCTTCCTCGACTTTGTCGTTGAGCTTCACGGGCACATCGGCGACCTGACCGAGAATGGCGGCGCCGATGTTGACTTCGCCGTTGCCGGGCTCGACGCGGCCGGGAGCCGCGGCCACCCAAGGTGTGCCGGTCTTGGCCTCGGCTTTGGTTTTGGTATCACCGGAGAAGTACGTTCCCTCGCTCAGCACGTACCCGCCGACAGCCGCGGCGACGAGAGCGGCAACAATTCCAAAAGTCCTAAGCATGACGTCTGATCCTATAGCGGCCACCGAGCGAGCTCGGCGGAGTTGTTGGGTTATCGTCGTCCGGTTGAACCTGGGTCGCAGCACTTACCAGCTCCGCGCGTGCATGAGCATCGTGATGCGGGTCGGCACCGTAGGTTGGGTTGGCGCTTTTTTGCGGCCGCTCGTCGCTGTGAATTTTTCCGTCCTCGATACGCACGATGCGGTCTGCATACGGCAGTGTGCGATGATCGTGTGTAACGGCGAGAACAGCCCGGTTCGGATCTTTGGCGACCTCGGCGAGGAGGGCCATGACGGCGCGGCCGTTCTCAGCGTCGAGCGCTGCGGTCGGCTCGTCGGCGAGAATTACCGACGGAGCGCCGGCCAGCGCACGGGCAAGCGCAACGCGCTGCTTCTCGCCGCCCGAGAGCTTGGCCGGGAAGGCCTTGGCACGATGGCCGAGGCCTACCGCGATCAGCGCGTTGAGGGCATGCGTCGGCGGGTCGACAACGGGCTTCGCGCGCACGTCGAGGGCGAGCATGACGTTCTCGCTCGCCGTCATCGTGGGGAACAGATTGTACCCCTGGAACACGAAGCCGACATGGCGGCGCCGGATGTTGGCGAGCCCTTCGGCATCTTGCCCCTGCGTCGAGTTGCCGGCGACCTCGAGGTGACCCTCGGTCGGCGACAGGATGCAGCCGAGGATCGACAGCAGCGTGGTCTTGCCGCTGCCGGACGGTCCCATGAGCAACGTCAGCTCGCCGGAGTAGAGCTTGAGGTCGACTCCCTTCAGCGGCTTCACCTCGCCGGCGCCCGAGCCGAACACCTTGACGATGTCGCGGGCCTCGAGAAGCACCTTGCGGTTGGCGTTGGCGTTGGCGTTGGCGTCGGCGTCGGCGTCGGTCATCGGCTGAACACTCCTGCGGGATCGATGCGCGTGACCTTGAAGATCGCCGATACGGCGGCGAGGGCGCACATTCCGATCGTCAAAGCGAAGAGAAGCAGAGCAAGCCCCGGCGTCATGACAATAAGTAGCGTCGTATCCTTCGACGCCCAGATGACAAGCATACTGAGCACCATGCCGACGCCGTAGCCGAGCACCGCGCTGAGCATCGCCTGAATGAGGATGACCTTGTGGATGTAGCCGGCCGAAGCGCCGAGCGCACGCAAGGTGGCGAACTCGTTCAGGTGGTCTTTGGTGCTCGAGTAGAGCGTCTGCGCGACGATGACGACGCCGACGATCATGCCGAGGGCGGCGCCGGCGATAAGTGCGGCTCCCGCGCCGGTCTGGAACAGCCAGTAGTCGACGCTGCGATTGCGGAATTCTGCCTGAGTGAGGACCTCGCGATCCTGCAGGCGGGCGATGAGGTCGGCACGCACTTTCTCGAGGTCGGCATCGGGCCCCACGCGCACCAGCGTATAGGACGCTTGGTTGCTTCCTGCATCGAGCAGCATGCGGGCCTGTTTCAGCGAGGTGAATACGTACGGCATCGTCGTGAAGGAGCGGATGGCGTGCGTCACCGCGGCGATCCTCACGCGCACGTTGTTGATCTCGGCGGTATCGCCGTTATTCGTCACGCCGAGATCGGCGAAGTAGGTATCGTCGACGGCGACCGAGCCAGGCGCATTGAGATCGCCGAGGCTGCCGGCAACGAGGTTCCACGGCTTCAGCGTGCCGTTCTCGTGATCGGAGCCGACGAGCAGCATCGCGGTCGTGCCACCCTTCGGCTTGCGCCAGGCCGCGAAGCCGACAACCAGCTCCTCTGAATCGGCGACGCCGGAGGTCGACAGCACGGAATACTTTTCGTGGCCTATAAGCAGCGATGGGTCATCGAAGCTCTTGGTGCCGAGCGGCACGACCCACAGGTCGCCCTTCGACTGATCGAGCATGGCGGCAATCATGCGCTCCGAGCCGATGTACAGGCCGCACTGCACGGCGACGAGCACAACCGAGAAGACGATGCCGGTGAGCGTGACGATAAGGCTGAGACGATCGTGGAAGAGGTTCCTGTAGGCAAGCTTGGCCGCCATCTTGACGGTCTTCGGTTTACCCTGCGGAACCTGTGCCGCTTGCGGCATAGTATCGGCATGCGCCTGCATGTGTTGGTCCCCTTCGCCCAGTAAAATGATTGCGGGCGTTTATGGCGGTCTATCGGAATATACCCGGCCAACGGCCGGGAGAGTGTCATGAAGCCGCGAGCCGGTCCATCAAACGGCCCGCGGCCAACTAGGAGGTCAATCCCCTATTCGCAAGGCACACTGAGGGTCATGCCAACGGAGGGAAAGAACTTCTTGCAGTCAAGCTTGCTCGCGGTCCTTTCGGGTTTGGACGAGGTCGTGGTCTTGGTAGCGTCGGCCTTAACCTCGACCGGCGCTACCGTCTCCGGTCCGACGCTGGCCGTGTTCTCGACCGGCTCGAGCGACGCCGTCGTGATCGAGGAGTTCTCGCTGTCGGCGATCACGTCCGGCTCGATGACGGGAAGCGCGGCGACGACCACCGGCTTGGCAACCGCCTGCTCGACCTTGGCGACCTTCGGCTCCGACGTCGTCTTGCGCTTGGCGACGTAGACCTTCTGCTTCTTTGCAACGCGGCGGACGATGTAGCGCTTGCGGTGATAGTGGCGCTTGCTGATACCGCCGCCATGGTGCCCGCTGAAGCCACCGAAGCCGAAATGTATGCGGAGGCCCGCTTCGGCCGCCGAGCTGAAGATGGTCGCGGCCGCGATGAAAGCGGCGAAGAGGGCGACCAGTGACTTGTTCATTTGCTTCCTCCAGTGGATGCAACTTTGTGTTCAATCGACGAGACGTTCCGCTGAAGTTTCGCGTCGCTCATCTTGATGACATCATCATGCGTGCGCGTACTGGACGCTGTTCCAGCAGTAACAACTCGGAAATGTTTCGCGGAGCGCGTTCTGCGACTTCAACGGCGCGAAGGACAACGGCCCCGGGCGCGATGCCGGGGCCGTCGTGTTACTTGGCGCAAGGGACCGAGAGCGTCATGCCCACCGAGGCGAAGAAGGTTTTGCAACCCACGTCCTTGACGGCGGAGGCAACTTTCTGGGCCGCCTCTTCGGTCGTGATCTTGGCGACATCCTGAGCAAGCTTCTTCTCGGGCGTCTCGATCTTGGCTTGGGCGACCTTGTCGGCGGCAGAAACGATTGACGAGTTCTCGATCTCAGCGAGCTCCTCGCCTGGTGCCTCGACGGGCTCCTGCTTCGGCTCGGCTTTGGCGATCACTGCGGGCTTGGAGACGCGACTGGCGACCTGCACCTTGGGCTTGCTGCGGCGCACCGACTGACGCACCACGCGCCGGCGGTATGCGCGGGAATAGCCGCCGCCGCCACCGCCGCAGCCGGCCTTGTGGACCTCTGAGAAACCAGCAGGTGCGTTGATACGGACGTTGAAGCCGGCCTCGGCGCCCGACGCGATGGCAGCAATGGCGAGGAAGGTGGCGGCGATCACGGTGAGCAGCTTGGTCATGGTCGTCTCCAGGTGTTGGCGTTGTTCACTGATGCCATCATGCGGGAGGTGGCTGGCCGGCGCTGTCTCGGGCGGAACACGCTTGAAATTTCCGGCGCTCCGCCTGGTGCCGGCAAAAAAAATCCCGGCGCGAAGGCCGGGATGGGCTGTGGTTCTGGAGGGAGCGGAGCGTTACTCGCAGGGGACCGACAGGGTCACGCCGGCCGAGGCGACGTATTTCTTGCAGCCGACAGCCTTGGCGGGCCGCTCGTAGGTGTCGTCCTCGGCTATTCTATCGGATCCGGATCCGGTCGATATCGAGGAGTTCTCCGTGGCGACCTTGCTGCGTGGGATACGCGGCGGCGCCGGGTCGGGCTTGGGTTCGGCGATTTGCCTCTCTGCGGAAGACGTGGTCGCCTTGCGCATCTGGGCGCCCCTTGCTGCTCGCTCGCTCCGGCTCGACGATTTTGAAGAACTGCGGCCCCCGGAAGAATAGTACCCCTCCTCGGCCGCCTCCTCGCGCACGGACTCGCGTTCGTAAGCGCGTTCGTAGGCGGCTTCGTGCGCTTCGTAGGCGCAATCCTCGTCGCACCCGGCGCGTGCGCCGGATGTGACTGTGGTGGCTAGGGCTAGGAAGGTGGCCGCACTCACGGCCAGAAGTCTGATCATGGTCGTCCCCGAGCGGTTGGCATCGCGGAAGCATGATCGCGCGGTAACGCAGGGAACGCTGTTCCGGCCGTAACAACACGCACCAAGCTTGCAGCCTGTGGGACGATTGGCCGTTCCCAAAAACAATCGATCCCGGCGGTGAGACCGGGATCGAAAGGAGAGGTCAGGACTTGGCGTAAGTCGGTCGCTGCTTACTCGCAGGGAACCGAAAGGGTCATGCCGACCGAGGGAAAGAACTTCTTGCAGTCGAGGCTCTTCGTCTCCTGGCTTGCGGTATCGATCTTCTTCGCTGCTAGGTCGTCGCTAGCGGAGGCGAGCGATATGGAGGAATTCTCCGTCTCGGCGGTGGCCGTATCGGTCGAACCGGTCGTCACGGCCGGGCCGTCCTTGCTGGCGATGCCGCTCGCCTCGTTCGAGGCGGTGGCAGCCTGCTGCGTCGTCTCGGGCTTCGACTTCTTGGCGGCACGAACCGGTGCCTTTTCCTCGCGTTGACGGCGAACCGCGCGCTCTTTCTTGCGCGTGCTGTATTCGCGGGCTTCGCTGCGATGGCCACTGTTGGACATGGCGCCGAGGGCGCCAAGGGCGAGGCCGCCGACACCAATGCCGATGCCAGCCCGCATGCCCGCCTGGGCGGTCGAGGTGTACGTCGTGGCGGCGAAGATGAGGGCGGTGGCGAGGGCGAGCAGCTTGGTCATGACTTTCTCCGTCGGTTCAGCGCGGCGCCCGGCTGGGCTTCCATGACGCTGAGAGTGACGCAGCCGCCCTCATGCCGCTGTTCCGGGCGGAACAGGACAAAAATTTTCGTCCGCAGCTGCTGGCAAAGCCACTGCTGACCGGCGATGCGACGCGATTTTTAAGTCGCGTCAAAATATTGGAATGAATCAGCTCAGGGCGATTTTTTCTTCTCCTTTTTTGGAGGCCAGACGCTGGGCAGCGTGCGGCCATCTCTGTCCACGGCGTTCGCAGGTTGGCCGACAATGCATCGCCTGAGCCTTGGGGGCTGTTCCGCAGGTGACACCTGCAGCGAGTCAGCGCCTCCCGGGAAGTTTCGTGCTGATGTGGCCTCGGTCCGGCGGCGGGCCCTGAAAAGTGCATCGAGGAGGAGAATTCTGCTGCCGTACGGGTGGTTAGCCTGCTAGGGTACGCTTCGGGGACGGAGCGAGCATCCACGACCGGGCAGTGCGGGGCGGTTGCCAAGCTGGCTCGATTTGACGTAACGCTGGCAGACCTGGGGCAGATTCAGAAATCGCATGCGCCTGAACAAATCCACGAGCCACGCCGTCCGTATCTTGATCGATTGCGCCAAGGCGGAAGGCCGGCTGATCAAGGTCGCCGAGATCGCCGAGCGGCTCGATATCACCCAGCAGAACGCCTTCAAGATCGTCCACTTGCTGTCGAAGGCGGGTTTCCTGGCCTCGGTACGTGGGCGCCACGGCGGCGTGCGCCTGGCCCGGCCGGCGGCGAAAATACGCATCGGTGACGTCGTCCGCTCCATCGAGACGATGGGGCGTGATGAGCAGGAGGAGGCCGGCGGCCGCGGCAGCCTGCATCGCATCGTCGACGACGCACTGGACGCCTTCATCAGCGTCCTCGACCAGCACACGCTTGAAGATATGGCCGCAGCACACCAGGTGCAGGCGGCGCGCGAGTCGGGCGGGCGCTCGGGCAAGACGCCGCTGCGCGGGCCGGCGCCGCGGACGCGGCGCGGCGGCCAGCAGTCGGCCCCGGTGCGGCCGATTGGTTAACGCCCCGGTTGTGTCCGGGGGACCGCGGCTTCACGGTCACATTGCCAAAACGTGCGGCGTAACAGCCCTTGACAGAAGCCTTCAGCCCTTCAAAAGTTGAAGCCGACTTTCCATATTTACGGCCCGCGCAGCCTTGTAGGAATTGCGCGCAAGGAAGCCTGTGATGATCGTCTGTTCCTGTACCGTCATTTCTGATCGCGACATCGAGGGTGCGCTGCTCGAAATCTTGAGTGCGCCGAATGCGCCAATCCCGACCCCCGGCATCGTCTATCGTCATCTCTCGAAGCGTATGAACTGCTGCAGCTGCGCGCCGCTCGCCGTCGAAACGATTTAC
>DATBSP010000107.1:0-28619 GCA_036559705.1 Hyphomicrobium sp. | reverse complement strand
AGCACACCGCTTGCTGCGCGTTGTGAAACGCTCGGAGGGCGACGTGCGAGGCCATGTGATCTTTGCAGGCGATGAAGATGCCCGCTGCCGCCGCGGCTCCGTCGCATTCGAGCGTCATCACGCGGCAACCCGTAGGCCGCGCGCTGTCGCCGGCGGCGTCGGCGAAAAAGGCCAGTAGACGCGGATCCGCAAACGTCGGCGAGATGATGCTTTGCTCCTTCAATTGCGCGCGCTTCCATTCGATCGTGTCGGCCGCGAGCGGTTCGACATCCACCGCCATGCGCTATGAGCGCGACGCCGCCGACCGCAGCGGTCGCGGTGATGCAGCACGCTCGGGCGAGTTTGTCGAGCTAGAGGTCCCTGCCGGCCCATGTCGCTATGAGCTGATCACGACGCGCAACGGCAATGCTCTTGGAGCGCGCCATCGGCGAGACTTTCTACGAAGGCTTCAATACCTTCGATCTGCTCCCGCCGACGGCCCCGTATAAAGAACGACTGGCGCGCACTGAGATCGGGGTCGTCGACTGGGCCGTGCCGCTGTCGCGCAAAGGCGCCGCATATGCGCGACTCTATCTCCGTTTCGCACGTCCGGCGATGAAAGCGGCGTTAGCGGCGCAGCCCGCCGCAATGCGCCGCCTCCTTGCCTGCATTGTCCCCGGCTTGATGCAGATCAGCTGACGCCGAGCTTCTTCTGTAGGCTCGACGATGACGTCGTATACTGGAACAGCAGCTTTTTGCCCGGATAGACGTACTTGTAGGCTTGCTGCGCCATGAGCGCCACCTCATGGAAGCCCGAGAGGATGAGCTTCAATTTGCCGGGGTAGGTGTTGATGTCGCCGACGGCGAAGATGCCCTGCTCGCTCGTCTCGAACTTCTCGGTATCGACGGGAATGAGGTTCTCGTTGAGCGCAAGGCCCCAGTCGGCGACAGGACCGAGCTTCATCGTCAGCCCAAAAAACGGCAGCATCGCATCGACGTCGATACGCTCCTCGCCGTCTTTCGTTTTGATCGTCGCGGCTTCCAGCTTGTCGCCGCTGCCGTGCAGCGCGCCGACCTGCCCGATCATCAAACGCACGGCGCCGGAATCGACCAGCTTGCGCATCTTCTCGACCGAATGCGGCGCGGCACGGAACTCATCGCGCCGGTGCAGCAGCGTCAGGTTCTTCACGATCGGCTGCAGGCTCAGCGTCCAGTCGAGCGCCGAATCCCCGCCACCGACGACGAGCACCGACTTGCCCTTCATCGTCTCCATGCGGCGCACCGAATAGAGCACCGAGGTGCCCTCGTAGGCCTCGATACCGGCGAGCGGCGGACGCTTGGGCGTAAACGAGCCGCCGCCGGCGGCGATCACCACCACCTTGCAGATGAATTGAGTACCGGCATCGGTCACAAGGCGGAAGCGCCCATCGGGCAGCGGCTCCAGCACGTCGAGCCGCTCGCCCAAGTGCAGCTCGGCTCCGAACGGCTCGATCTGCTGCAGCAGGCGGTCTGTGAGCTCCTGGCCCGACACGATCGGCAGTCCGGGAATGTCGTAGATCGGCTTTTCGGGATAGAGCTCGGCGCACTGTCCGCCCGGCTTGTCGAGGATGTCGACGATGTGAGCCTTGATGTCGACGAGCCCCAGCTCGAACACGGCAAACAGCCCCACCGGACCGGCACCGATGATCACCGCATCGGTTTCGATCGGAGCCGTAGTTGCGGCCGAGGTGGCGACAGAGCTCATCCCCTACCCTTTCGAAGTGTCAGAATTGTTTTGCCGGCACGCGCACGACCAGCCCGTCGAGCTCCGGCGTCAGCTTGATCTGGCAGCTGAGGCGACTCGATTCGCGCACGTCGAAGGCGAAATCGAGCATGTCCTCTTCCATTTGAGATGGCGTGCCGGTCTTGTCGCGCCAAGCGTCGTCCACGTAGACGTGACAGGTGGCACAGGCACAGGCACCGCCGCACTCGGCCTCGATGCCGGGGACATCGTTCATTTTGGCCGATTCCATCAGCGTCAGCCCCGTATCGGTATCGACCACCTGTTCGCTACCGTCAGGCTGAATAAAGGTGACCTTGAGCATCTCGTTTGCGCGGAACTCCGTATGGCGGGCCGGCGCATGCGAGCGGCCGGGCAATAGCGCCGGCGAACGGCGGTCAATGCTCCGCACCAATAGTCGTGGCGGCCTTCAAATTCAAGCGTAGCGGGGTCGCAAGGGAGGACGCCGCTAGTCAGGCGGCGCGGGCCAGCGCGGCGATGTATTCGCGCGCCTTTCCGGCTGCCGCCTCAAGGCGGCGGACAACGGCATGGCGCGTGTCGGCGTCCGGCAAGCCGTGCAGCCGCTCGGCCCCTTCGGCGATTGTCGCCAACGACCACGCACCTACGGCGCGGGCCGAGCCCTTGAGGGTGTGGGCGGCGATGCCCCATTCCTTTTCCGTGGGGGCATTCTTTAGGGCGGAGATAGCGATCGAAAGCTGACCGACAAACAAATCCAGGATCTCCAGCTCAAGCCCGCGATCGCCCAGGGTATAGCGGCGCAGGTGAGCGAGATCGACGGGCTCCGCCACGGCGTCCGGCTCTGCGGCACTTCGAGAATCGCGTGCTGGCATGTGTCGCTGTCCAGCCCAATCGAGGTGGCAAAAAGAGGCTTCTGTGCACCGGCTTAGCCGACAATGATCCTCACACACAGGTTATAAATGCCCGTAAATTGCGCCCCATCAACTTGAGCATTAACCTTCGAACGACTCACGCGCGCAGGCGCCGGTGGGGGCGAGGATGGTGAACCTTTCTTTCGCCCCAAACACCGGCCAAGCGTGGGGAGACGGGTGGATTAGCATTTCTGACGGCGGCGTTGGAGTTGGCCTTGAAACGGGGCCACGCGCCGCGTCGATTTGCTGGGGACCAACCGTTCAGTCGCGTGCTCTTGGGATTGGGGCGGGGGACGCGACAGGCATGGACGGGGCAATGGCGCAAGACAACAATAGGCTCGACGCGCAGAACGGCGAGACGCGCCCCGAGCCTAGCCTTTCATTGCCGACCGAAGGCAGTGCACTGCGCACTGCCGAGGATGCGAGCGAACCGCCGTTTGAGCACGCAGCCCCAAAGGAAACACTGCCGCCGCCGCTGCCCAAGTCTTCCGCGGGGGCGGCAGCCGACGCCCCCGCCGCAGCGCCCGAGCCCCCGGCAGACGAAAAGACGCTCACCGACGAGCCGGCGGAGCCTGAGCCGGCGGACACCGCCGCGCCGCGCCGACGCATGGCACGCCGCCGTCCAGCCGGCCCCTCGCGCAACCGCGTCGCCGCCAACGACGACGGCCCGAGCATCGGCGGCCTCATCTTTGCCCTGCAGCAGAAACCCTCAAACGCGCCGTTCAAGTTCGCCGCCATCGCCAGCATCATCTGGGCGGCCATCGGCACCGCATTCGCGCTTGTCTCGATCAACACCGACGCGCCGGTGCTCGGCTGGCTTGACCTCGTCACCCGCCCCACGACGTTTCTGGCCGTCGCCGCCATCTTCGTGCCCATCGCGCTTCTGTGGCTGATGGCACTGCTCGCCTGGCGCACCGAAGAGTTGCGCCTCAGGTCCTCGACCATGACCGAGGTCGCCATTCGCCTCGCCGAGCCCGATCGCTTGGCAGAGCAGAGTGCCGCCACACTCGGCCAAGCGGTGCGCCGCCAGGTCGGCTTTATGAACGACGCGATCTCGCGCGCGCTCGGCCGCGCCGGCGAGCTCGAGGCCATGGTGCACAACGAGGTCTCGGTGCTCGAGCGTTCCTATGAGGAGAACGAGCGCAAGATCCGCGGTCTTATCTCAGAGCTGTCCGGCGAACGCCACGCCCTGGTCAATACGTCAGACCGCGTATCCGAAAGCCTCATACGCCTCGGCAGCGAGATCCCGACACTGATCGAGAAGTTGTCCGACCAGCAGGTGAAACTCGCCAAGGTCATCGAAGGTGCCGGCGAGAATCTCACCACGCTGGAAACCTCGCTCGCCACGAGCGTCGGCAGTCTCGAGACCGCCGTCGGCGGGCGCACCGAGCAGTTGCAGAACGTGCTCGAAAACTACACCTCTGCCCTCGGTACCGCGCTCGGCTCGCGCGCCGAGCAGATGCAAATCACCTTCGACAATCAGCTGCAGCAGCTCGACGCTTCGCTTGGCAATCGCACCGAGAACCTGCAGACGGTCTTCGAGGAATACGCACGCGCGATCGACGCCGCCCTCGCCAACCGCGCCCAGGCGCTCGACTATCAGCTTGTCGAGCGCACGCGCTCACTGGACGAAGCCTTCGGTGAACGCCTGCGGCTGTTCGATGAGTCGATCATGCGTTCCACCTCGGCCATCGACACGGCCGTCGTCGACAAGACCGAGGCGCTCACCAACGCGCTCGACGCGCATGCCGTCAGCTTCCGCGAGACCATCGGCAAGCAGGCGACCGACCTCGACGAAGCACTGATGCACGGCATCAACTCGGTGCGCCGCGCTTCCGAGAACATCACGCGCCAGTCAATCAAGGCGATGGAGGGCCTTGCCGGCCAGTCCGACCTCTTGAAGAACATTTCCGAGAACCTGCTGAACCAGATCAGCGGCGTTACCGGGCGCTTCGAGAATCAAGGCCAGCAGATCATGAAGGCGGCCAATGCTCTCGAGACGGCCAACTTCAAGATCGACAAGACGCTGCAGACCCGCCACGCCGAGCTGGCGCAGACACTGGATCGCCTCTCGGGCAAGGCCGACGAGTTCTCGACCTTCGTCGGCGATTATTCCTCGACCATGGAAGGCTCGCTGTCGGAAGCCGACCTGCGCGCCCGTAGCGAGATCGAACGCATGCGCGAGCAAACCAGCGCCGAAAGCGAGCGCACGCTGGAAGATCTGCGCCACCGCTTGACCTCGGTATCAACGACCATGACTAGCGAGCTCGGCTCGCTCAGCAACCGTTTCGCCGCAACATCCGAGGAGATGCGCCAGCAAGCGACGCGCGCTGCCTCCGATATCGCTGCCGAGCAGGTGCGCCTGCGCACCGAAGTGGAGCGCCTGCCGGTCGTGGCGCACGAAAGTTCCGAAGGCATGCGCCGCGCCCTGCACGACCAGATCAAGGCGCTGGATCAGCTCTCGCAGCTCGCCGCGCGCAGTGCCGTGCAGCGCGATGTTACCCCTCCCCCGCAACAGCACGCCGAGGCGCTGTCTCCCAACGCGTATGCCCCACGCGGCCAGAGCCAGGCGCGCTCCCTCACCTCGTTGTCGTCGACCATCGCGCAGGAGCTCGGCAACCGGCAGCGCCAGCGCGGCGCGCCTGCCGACAACCGCGAAGGCTGGTCGCTCGGCGACCTGCTGGCGCGCGCCTCACGCGACGAGGAGACCGGCCACGGCCATGCTGGCGAAGGCGCCCCGCGTCAGGCCCAGGGTGCCGCGTTCAACCTCGACCTCGAGGCCATCGCCCGCGCTCTCGATCCCGCCACCGCAGCGGCCATCTGGCAACGCCTGCGCTCCGGCCAGCGCGGCGTCATGGTCCGCAGTATCTACGGCAACGAGGGGCGCGCCATGTTCGACGACGTCAGCCACCGCTGCCGCAACGACGGCGAATTATCGCGCACCGTGAGCCGCTACCTCGCCGATTTCGAGCGCATCGTCTCCGAGACCGACCAGCGTGATCCCACCGGACGCCTGTCACAAGGCCAGCTCGTCTCCGACACCGGCCGTGTTTACCTTTTACTCGCTCATGCTTCCGGCCGTCTCGGCTAACGAGCGCCACCATGGCAGCGCCGGGCAAAGTCCAGCTCATCGAGGCCAGCGCCGAGGCGTGGCCGCTCGCCAAGCCCTTCGTCATCGCCCGCGGTTTCAAGACGGCAGCGCACGTCGTCGTGGCGCGCGTCGCCGACGGCGGCCACACGGGCCGCGGCGAGGCGGTTCCCTACGCGCGCTATGGCGAAACGGTCGAGGGCACGCTGCACGCCCTGCGCGATCTGTATGGACCGCTGACGCGCGGCCGGTTGCCGGAGCTTTTGCCGGCCGGCGCCGCCCGCAATGCACTCGACTGTGCGCTGTGGGATCTCGAAGCCAAGCGCGCCGATAAGCGGGCCTGGGACCTAGCCGGCATCCCGGCCCCCGCGCCGGCGATGACCTGCTACACGCTGAGCCTCGGCGATCCGGCGCAAATGGTCGCCGACGCACGCGCAGTGCCGCATCTGAAGCTGCTCAAGCTGAAGCTCGGCGGTGAGGGAGACCCCGAGCGCATGGCCGCGGTCCGCACCGCCCGGCCCGATGCGCGCCTTGTCGCCGACGCCAACGAGGCGTGGACACCGGCGCAGCTGGCGCCGTTTCTCTCTGCCGCCGCCGCTGCGGACATCGAGCTGATCGAGCAGCCGCTGCCCGCCGGCGCCGACGAGGCTCTTGCCCACATCAAGCGCGCGGTGTCCGTGTGCGCCGATGAGAGCGCTCACACCGGCGCCGACCTGCCGACGCTGGCCGGCCGCTACGACGCCGTCAACATCAAGCTCGACAAGACAGGCGGGCTGACGGAGGCGCTGGCCATGGCAGAGGACGCCAAGGCGCGCGGCTTCAAGATCATGGTCGGCTCGATGGTTGCGACTTCGCTCGCCGCGGCGCCGGCACTACTGCTGGCCCGCTATGCCGATTGGGTCGACCTCGACGGCCCGCTGCTACTAGCTCGGGATCGCGAGCCGGCGCTCGCCATAAAGGACGGCTGGATCAGCCCGCCGCTGCCGGAGTTGTGGGGTTAGGCGCCTCGGCTTCCGTGTCTGCCCACAGTGCGCCGCCGTCCCAATCGCGCCATAGCATCACGCCGGCGACGCAGCCGATCGTGGCAACCAGCGTTGGCACGAAGTACACCTCTCCACCGACTTGCGCGAACAGCGCACCCGAGATCAGGCCGACGACGCCCAACGCCAGCCCGGCCGCGATGGTCGCGTAGAACGCTTGCGCGCTGCCCATGCCCTTGTGCGGCACGGCGCGGGTAATGAACAAAATAGCGCCGAGGTGCGCGGCACCATACGTCAGCGCATGCAGCACCTGCAGCGGGATGAGCACGCCGAGCGGGGGATCGAATGCCATTACCCCCCAGCGCACCACTGAGGCGCCGGCGCCGGCGACGATCAGCTCGGCCGGTCCGAAGCGGCGCACCACTGGTGCCGAAAGCGCGAACAGCACCACCTCGGCGAAGACGCCGATGGCCCATAGCGTACCGACCCACGCCGCCGACAATCCCTGCGCCTGCCAATGCAGAGCTCCGAAGGTGTAGAAGGTCGCGTGCGCCCCATGCGTGCAGCCGATGGCGGCGAGAAAAAGGATGAACAGACGTGATTGCAGCAGCAGCGCCGGCGAGGAGGCGCGCCAGCTCATCTTCTCGGCGCCCACCGCCCGCACGGTGACCGGCGGCGGCGGCAATGCGTGCGCGGCGGCAATGGTCAACCCGGCGGCCAAGGCGATGAGCCACAAGGCCGAGCCGCCGCCGAGCGCCTGGATGACGAGGCCGCCGACGAAGTTGGCGACGATGAAGGCGATCGACCCCCACAGCCGCATGCGACCGTAGTCGAGACCCTGGGTGCGGACCCCGCCGACCGCCACCGTCTCGATCAGCGGCAACATGGTCCCGTTGGCGAGCAGGAAGGCGACGCCGATGAGCAGGATGGGCAAGTAGCCGGAGACGAGGCCCAGGCCGGCGATCATGGCCAGCGCGCCCCAGGCCAGCGTCACGATCACGGACCGGTAATTGCCCAGCCGATCGGCCAGCAGCCCGATGGCCGGGGTGACGAGAAGGCGGATGAACAGCGGTGCGGCGGTGACAGCCGAAATTTGCAACGGATCAAGGCCGCGGGCGTCGAGCCACACCGGGAAATACGGAACGACAACACCATAGGCGAGGAACAGCGCGCCGAAGAACAGCGAGATGCGGACCCCGAGCATACTCGCCGTCGGGCCGGTACCGAGAAGATAGGTGAGCGCTTGCATGCCTGGTGCCCGGCGGCCCGGAGCGAGCCACACAACCCTCCGTCGCGCCGTTCTACTGGATGCGCGGGTGGCTGGGAAAAAGGGCGATGCGATGCGCACAAAAAGAAACCGGCCCGGATGGTCCGGACCGGTTCTTCAGCCAAGTCGGGCGGCGCCCCTAATCGCCGGTCCGACGCTCCCCCCGGAGGTCGAAACGATGCCGTAGCACCGCGTTGCCCGAATTTGTTACAGAAGGCCGGGCTGGCCGCAAGTGGTCCAAACAATATTCAGAAACTGTCGATGCATCGGTGCCACAGGGTTAGCCCCAGCTGACCCCGAAGGCTCAGGATTTACGGGACCCGCGCAGCGCATGCAGATGGTCGACGGGGCCCGACCCACGCCCGATTTTCAGGTCACGGCCCGCGGCCAGCGCGGCATGCACGAAGCGCTTTGCCGAGAGGACCGCGTCCACCAGCGACTCGCCGCGCGCCAGGCCTGCGACGATGGCGGCCGACAGGGTGCAGCCCGTGCCATGAGTATTGGCCGTGTCGATGCGCGGCAACGCCAGACGCACCGGCGCGACACCGCGGGCGACCAGAATATCGACGGCGTCCCTCCCCTCGCCGTGCCCGCCTTTGAGCAGCACCGCCTTGGGGCCCAACGCCAAGAGCGCCTGCGCCTGGGCTTGCATCTCCGTTTCGTCGGCGGCGACGGGGAGATCGAGCAGGCGCGCGGCTTCAAGCAGGTTGGGCGTGAGGATGTCGGCGAGCGGCAGGAGATCGCCGCGCACCGCGGCGACTGCGTCCGCCTGCAGCAGCATGTCGCCGCTGGTCGCCACCATGACCGGATCGACGACGAGTGGGGCCAGTGTATGCCGGCGCACGCCTTTGACCACCGCCAGCACCGTGGCGCGATCATTGAGCATGCCGGTCTTTACCGCCGCGACTTTGAGATCAGTCGCGACGGCATCGATCTGCTGCCGCACGAACTCGGGCGGCACGGGCAGGATGGCGGTTACGCCGCGCGTGTTCTGCGCCGTCAGCGCCGTTAGCACGCTAGCGCCGTAGACGCCGAGCGCGGTGAACGTCTTGAGGTCGGCCTGAATGCCGGCGCCGCCCGAGGAATCGGATCCGGCGATGGTCAGCGCGATCGGCGTTTGGGCGGCATCGGCCATGCTCACCACCGGGACACTGTCACTGTTGCGGGGCGCCGCGACGCATGATCTCGGCGCCGAGATCCTTCGGCGTCACCGCTTGCTCAATGCGGCTCAGCGCCGGGAAGTTGTCGAGCAGCCAGCTGCCGAACCAGTTGATCGAGCCGGTGAAAAACAACAGTCCGGTGACGACCAGCAGCGCGCCCATCGCCTTCTCCACCTTGTCGAGATGACGGCGGAAGCGCTGCATGAAGCCGAGGAACGGCCGCATGGCGACCGCCGCGAGAATAAACGGGATGCCGAGCCCCAGCGAGTAGACGAACAGGAGCTTCACGCCGGTCACCAGACTACCCTCGTTGGCGGCGAGTGCCAACACAGTGGCCAGTATTGGTCCGATGCACGGCGTCCAGCCAAAGGCGAAGGCGAGCCCGATGACATAGGCGCCCACGTAACTGACGCCATGATGGTGTGTGCCGTGATAGCGCGCTTCCTTGTAGAGCAACCCAATACGGAAGATGCCGAGGAAGTGCAGCCCGAAAAGAATGATGACAAGGCCGGCGACGATCTCCAGCTCGCGCTTGTAGGTCTGGATGAGCTGGCCGAACAGCGAGGCGCCGGCCCCGAGGCCGACAAACACCGTCGTGAAGCCGAGCACGAACAACACCGCGGCGATGACGACACGGCGCCACACGTGCGTTGGGGCGCCGCCCTCGGCGGTGAACTCGTCGATGGTCGTCCCGCCGAGGTAGCCGAGGTATGGCGGCACCAGCGGCAGCACACACGGCGACAGGAAGCTTACCAGTCCGGCGAGTGCCACCCCGAAGTAGATCTGCAGGTCCGCCAACATGGCCACGCGCTACTTTCGTTGCCGCGCTTCGTCGCTAAGATTGCGCGCGCAGGAGCGCCGCCACGCCCGGCAGCTGGCGCCCCTCGAGCCATTCGAGGAAGGCGCCGCCCGCTGTCGAGACGTAGGTGAAATCTTGGGTAACGCCGGCCGCATTCAAGGCGGCTACCGTGTCGCCGCCGCC
Source organism: Hyphomicrobium sp. (assembly GCA_036559705.1). Classification (GTDB taxonomy): domain Bacteria; phylum Pseudomonadota; class Alphaproteobacteria; order Rhizobiales; family Hyphomicrobiaceae; genus Hyphomicrobium_A. Next base: position 18,514 of record DATBSP010000107.1, on the reverse strand, counting down.
TGCAACCGTGACGAGTTTGCCATCCTTGGTCAGCCCTGCCGCCTCGCGGGCGACCTTGAACGTGCCATCGCCGAAAGGCGGGATCTCGAAGGCGCCAAGCGGACCGTTCCACAGCAGCGTGCGGCACTCCTTGAGGACGTCCGCCATGTGCGCCACCGACCGCGGTCCGATGTCGAGGATCATGGCGTCGCTCGGCACCGCCAAAATCGGCACGATGGCATGGGCGACGCCCGTCTTGAACTCGCGCGCGATCACCGCGTCCTCGGGCAGCACGACCGCACAGCCACGCGCCTTGGCCTCCGTCATGATCTCGCGCGCCGTCTCGACGAAATCCGGCTCGGCCAGCGACTTGCCGATGTCGACGCCATGCGACAGCAGGAAGGTGTTGGCCATGCCGCCGCCGATGATCAGCTTGTCGACTTTGCAGGCAAGGTGCTTGAGGATCGGGATTTTGCTCGACACCTTGGCGCCGCCGATCAGCGCCGCCGTCGGCCGCTGCGGTTTTTCGAGCACGGCGCACAGTGCAGCGATCTCTTCCAGCATTAGCGGGCCGGCGTAGGCCGGCAGCACGCGCGCCAGGCCCTCGGTCGAGGCGTGCGCGCGATGCGCGGCGGAGAAGGCGTCGTTGACAAACACATCGCCCGAGCGCGCCAGGGCGGTGACGAACTCCTGATCGTTCTTTTCTTCGCCCTTGTGAAAGCGCAGGTTCTCGAGCACGGCGATTCCGCCGGGGGCGAGGCGCGAGACGGCGTCCTCCGCCGCATCGCCGATGCACGCATCGACGAATTGCACTGGCTGGCCCAGCAGGTCCGCCAGCTTGGCGGCGACCGGCGCCAGGCTCATCGTCGGATCGGGGGCACCTTTCGGTCGTCCGAAGTGCGAAATGACGACGACGCGGGCGTTGCGCGCGCTCAAGTCCTTGAGACCGGCGAGAATGCGTTCGAGGCGCGTTGCGTCCGTCACTTTGCCATCGGCCACCGGCACGTTGAGATCGGCGCGCACCAGAACACGCTTGCCCGACACGTCCGCGGCGGAAATCGGCTTGAGCTTGCTAAAGTCCATACTGGGGCGGCTCACTTCTTGACGAGGTCGCGCGCGGCTGCGGCGACGGCATCGGCCGTCACGCCGAAGTGCGCGTAGAGCTTGGGAGCCGGGGCCGAGGCCCCGAAGTCCGATAGGCCGACGAAGCTGCCATTTTCGCCCAGCCACTCGTACCAGCACTGGATGACGCCGGCTTCGACCGCGACGCGCGCCACGTTGCCGAGCACCTTGGCGCGATAGCTTTCCGGCTGGGCGCGGAACAGCTCCATCGACGGCATCGACACGACGGCGGTGCGCACGCCTTCCTTGCCCAGCGTCTTGGCTGCCTCAACCGCGAGCGCCAGCTCCGAGCCGGTGCCGATCAAAGTAACGTCGCGACCGCCCTCGGGCTCAACCAAGACATAGGCGCCCTTGGCGCTGAGGTTTTCATCCGACGGCGCCTTGCGCAGGTTGTCGACCGCCTGCCGCGACAGCGCCAGCACGGAAGGATTGGTGTCGTGCTGCAAGGCGACCTCCCAACACTCGGCCGTCTCGACACCCTCGGCTGGGCGCATCACGAGCAGATGCGGAATGGCGCGCAGCGCCGCCAGGTGCTCGACCGGCTGATGCGTCGGGCCGTCCTCGCCAAGCCCGATAGAGTCGTGTGTCATCACGTAGATGACGCGCTGACGCATCAACGCCGAAAGGCGGATCGACGGGCGGCAATAGTCGGTGAACACGAGGAACGTGCCGCCGTACGGGATCAGTCCGCCGGATAACGCCATGCCGTTCATGGCGGCGGCCATGCCATGCTCGCGCACACCGTAGTGGATGTAGTTCCCGGCGAAGCTGCCCTTGGCGACAGGCACGTGATGCTTGGTGCGCGTTCCGTTCGAGCCGGTGAGGTCGGCCGAGCCGCCGATCAGCTCGGGGAGCACCGGCACGATGTGCTCGAGCGCCAGTTGCGACCACACGCGCGTGGCGCGCTTGGCTTCATCACCGAGCGCCGCGGTCTTGGCGGCACCGATGGCTTCGGCGACGCCGGCAGCCCGCGACGCGCCGGCTGGCTCGGCGAGCGCAGCCGCAGCGGCGGGGCCGGCTTGCGCCAAGCGCAACTTCCAGCTCGTGCGCTCCTTGGCGCCGCGCTGACCGATGGCGCGCCAGGCGAGCAACACCGGCTCGGGAATTTCGAACGGCGCGTGCGGCCAAGAGAGCTTCTCGCGCGTGCCTTTGATCTCTTCATCGCCGAGCGGCTCGCCATGCGTTGACGCCTTGCCGGCCTTGGTCGGCGCGCCGTAGCCGATCGTAGTCTTGCAGGCGATCAGCCAGGGCTTCGAAGAATCTGCGCGTGCCTTCGCCAGCGCCGCCGAAATCGCTTTTGAATCGTGACCGTCGATGGCCACCGCGTTCCAACCGCTTGCCTTGAAGCGGGCGACCTGGTCATCGGTCACCGACAGGCTGGTCGGGCCGTCGATGGAGATGCCGTTGTCGTCGAACAGCACAATGAGCTTGCCAAGGCCGAGATGTCCGGCGAGCGAGATCGCCTCGTGGCTGATGCCTTCCATCAGACAGCCGTCGCCGGCGATGACGTAAGTGTGGTGGTCGATGATGTCGTTGCCGAGCCGCGCGTTGAGCAGCCGCTCCGACAGCGCCATGCCGACGGCGTTGGCAAGGCCCTGGCCGAGCGGCCCAGTGGTTGTCTCGATGCCGGCGGCATGGCCGTGCTCAGGATGGCCGGCGGTCTTGGAGCCGAGCTGGCGGAAGCGCTTCAGCTCGCCGATCTCCATGCCGGGATAGCCGGTGAGGTAGAGCAAGGAATAGAGCAGCATCGAACCGTGGCCGGCCGACAGCACGAAACGGTCGCGGTTCGGCCAGTTGGGGTCGGCGGCGTCGAAGCGCAGCGCCTCGCGAAACAGCACGGTCGCGACGTCCGCCATGCCCATCGGCATGCCGGGGTGTCCCGACTTGGCCGCCTGCACCGCATCCATGGCCAGCGCCCGGATGGCGTTCGCCATGTCGTCGTGCGCGATCGCCTTCGCTTCGGTGATCGTCTCGCGCGCCTCGGTCATAGATCCATCCCTGCGTCAGCTGATGGGACCCGCTCCTCGCCTCACGGCCGGGCGCCCCCTTTTGCGTCAGGCACGTTTAACGAGGCGGCCGCCCCCAGTCCATGCCTTGGGCTGCGAAGCGGCGGCGATTCCGCCTCAATCCACACGCGCGGCGAGGAATTCGTCGAGCTCGGCGCGCGTCGGCAGGCCTGGGCGGGCGCCCAACTTGCGGCATTTGAGAGCAGCAACCGCGGCGGCGATGCGCGCGCACTCTGGCGCCAAGCGGTCATTGGCCAGCGCCCAGGCAAAGGCGCCGTGGAATGCGTCGCCGGCACCGGTCGTGTCGACTATCTCGACAGGAAAACCCGGCTGGTGCCCTGACGTGCCACCTTGCGACAGCCACACGTAGCCATCCGCCCCGCGCGTCACGCCGGCGTGACGCACGCCGGTCGCCAGCACGCTCTGCAGTTGTGCGGGCTGGTCAATTTCCGGCGCAAAATCGTCAAGTGCTGGTCCGGAGAATATCGCGTAATCGGCAAGGCACAGGAATTCCGCAAGCAACCCGCCGCCGCCCAGATCGGCATCGAGCAACGTCGGCACGCCACGCGCCCGCGCCTCGCGGAACGCATCGCGCGTCGCTTCAACCCAGCGAAAGTCGCTGAGCACCGCCGCGGCACCGGCGATGCGCTCCAGCGGCAGCCAGCTTGCATCCATCGACATGGCGTGATCGCGCTCGCCGATGATCAGGCGCTCGCCGTCCTTATCGACGATGACCGCCGACGTGGACGAGCGCGCCCCCTCGTAGGTGCGCACAAAGCGCGTGTCGACGCCATCGGCCTCGAGAAAAGCGTGGATGCGCTGGCCGGCGCTATCGGCGCCGGTTCGGCTCCACAGCTCCACCCTCCCGCCGAGCCGGGCAATGGTCGCGGCCGCGTTGGCCGCCATGCCACCGCCGCTTTCGATGTGCTCGAGCGAGCGCACTTTCGTCGGCTCGGGCGGGAACGACTCGATGCGATAGACATAGTCGAGCGCCGCATGCCCAACGCAGATGATCGGCTTCACCGGGAAACCTCCTCGGCTTGGGCGACCTCCCGCAGGCGCGCTTCCTCGGCGGCATCCTCCTCAAAGAGCTTTTCCAGGGTCTTTACATCGCTGCGGGCGCGCTCGCGCAACTTGTCGAGGTCGCTCGCCACTTTGTAGTCCTCGATCAGGCGTCGCTCGTCATGGGTGCGGAATGTATGGAGCAGGCGTCCTGCCTCGCGGTCGGAAACGCCGAGGCCCTTCAGGAGCTGCTTGGTTATGTCGAGCGAAGACAGGAACGTCTCGCGCTGGATATTGGTGATGCCGAGGTCGAGCAGCCGGTGGGCATGGTTGCGGTTACGCGCCCGGGCATAGATCGGCAGGTTCGGATAATTGGATCGTACGTGCTCGGCGGTGCGCATGGAGGCTTCCACGTCATCGATGGCGAGCACGAAGGCACGCGCCCGGTGTGCATCGGCCGCTTCCAGAATTTCCGGTCGGCTGGCATCGCCGTAGAACGCCTGCGCGCCGAAGCGGCGCACGAACTCGACCTGCTCGGCGCTGATGTCTAGTGCGGTGAAGGGAATGCGCTTGGCGGTGAGGATGCGGGCGACGATCTGCCCGACGCGGCCGAAGCCGGCGATGATCACATGCCCGTCATTGTCGGGCGGCATCTCGTAAGACGGCGTGCCCTTGCGGCGGCGCGACAGCAAGCTCTCGAGCTTGAGCAAGATCGGCGTAGCCGCCATCGACAGCGTGACGATGATGGTCAACAGCTCGGTGTTCTCGCGCGACAGCGAGCCCGCCGCATAGCCCACAGTGAACAACACGAAGGCGAACTCGCCGCCCTGCGACAGCGCGATGCCCAGGCGGCGCGCCGGTCCCGGCTCGAGTCCCTGCCAGCGTCCCAGCACGTAGAGGATTACAGTCTTGATGACGATCAGCCCGGCGACCAGCGTCAGAATGAGGACCGGCTCATCGAGCAGCAGCCGCACGTCGATGGTCATGCCGATGGCGGTGAAGAACAACCCGAGAAGTAGCCCCTCGAAAGGCTGGATGTCGGCTTCGAGCTGGTGGCGGTAGGACGATTCCGCCAGCAGCGCGCCGGCGATGAAAGCGCCGAGCGAAGCCGACAGGCCGGCGAGCTGCATGAGGATCGTGACACCGACGACGGTAAGTAGCGCCGCCGCCGTCATCGCCTCCTTGACGCGCGTCAGTGCGACAAGGCGCAACAGATAGTCGAGCACGAAGTGGCCGACGACGACTACCACCGCGATGAAGCCGAGGCCCTCGAGCACCGCGATGAGGTCCATCTGCGCCGTTGAGGCCGTCGCCACCGCCGCCGTTGTCGCAAACAGCGGGGCGAAGGCAATGAGCGGAATGGCGGCGAGGTCCTGGAACAGCAACACGGAGAAGCCGAGACGACCGTGGCGCGTCGCCAGATCGCCGGTCTCGTCCATCACTTGCAGGGCAAGGGCGGTCGATGAAAGCGCCAGCGCCAGGCCGGCGAACAAGGCTGTTTGCCACGAGAAGCCGACCACCAATCCGATGGCCGCCAGCGCCGCGCCCGTCAGCAGCACCTGCGCGCTGCCCAGGGCGAACACGGCGTTGCGCATGGCCCACAGCCGTTTGGGCCGCAGCTCGAGGCCGATCAGGAACAGCAACAGGACGATGCCGAACTCGGCGAAATGCAGGATCTCTTGAGCCTTGTAGTCGGAAAACGACCAGCCGATCGTGTTCGGCCCGAGCAGCATGCCGACGATGAGGTATCCCAGCACCGCGCTAATGCCGAGCCAGCGCGCCAAGGGCCCGGCAATGGCGAGGGCAGCGAGCAATATCGCGACTTCGTTGAGTGACACGCCGACCATCCTTCCCCCTCGCCTCGGACACCAACCCGCACGGTGCAGCAACTTCACAACACGGCGAGCCTATGCGTTCAAAATACGACTAACACGGACGCGCACCACGATGCCGCCGACAGTCGGCGAGCCGCGCGTTCGCTACGCATTGTGCGTCTCGCCGAAGCATGCGGAATCTGCGATACTTATCTGCCGGCGCGATTTGCTTTGCGGACGGGGGAGCATCCGCCGAATCGATGCGTTTACCGTCGCGTAACCTTAACGCCACGTTAAGCGCTCTTTCGATAGGGTGAACGCGTCGGCCGATCGTCCGCTGATCACTGACAGGGGGCGCGGTCGATGTGCAAGCAGCTTCACGATAAGGGGGTCGCGCGATGTCTTTCGATCTCGTCATACGTACGCTGGGGGTACTGACGTGCCTCTATACCGTCGCCTATTTCGTCACCACGATGAGCGTCGCCGCGCTCAATGGCGTCACCTATAACTCCGGGCCGATGTGCGGCGAGAGCGGATGCGTTGCCATCGCCAGCAAGCAGCGTTCGGGGCCGCGCTACGCTTACGCGACCGACGATGCGCCGCTGTGGACCGCCGTCTCGTTCCTGAACATGGACTGAGCGGCGAGAGCCGAGCGGAAACTTCACGAGGAGCGTGTGCCTTTGGCCGCGCTCCTTTGCTTTTTGACGACTATATCGATGGCCATCAGCTCCGCCAGCAGTGCAGCGAAGTCCTTGAGAGGCACCATGTTGGGGCCATCCGAGGGAGCGCGGTCCGGATCTTCGTGCGTCTCGATGAAGACGCCGGCCACGCCCACGGCCACCGCCGCCCGCGCCAGCACCGGCACGAAGCGCCGGTCGCCGCCTGAACTCGTCCCCTGCCCGCCCGGCTGCTGCACCGAATGCGTGGCATCGAACACGACCGGGCAACCCATTTCCGCCATGATCGGCAGCCCGCGCATGTCGGTAACAAGCGTATTGTAGCCGAACGAGGAGCCGCGCTCGGTCAGGATCACGTTAGGATTGCCCGAGGCGACGATCTTGGTGACGACGTTCTTCATGTCCCAGGGCGCGAGGAACTGCCCCTTCTTCACCTTGACGACGCGGCCGGTCTTGGCGGCAGCGACGAGAAGGTCGGTCTGCCGGCACAGGAACGCCGGAATCTGCAGCACGTCGGCGACCGGGGCGAGGAGCGCGCATTGTGTGGCATCGTGAATGTCGGTGACGATGGGCAGCCCCAGCGTCTCGCGGATCTCGGCGAAAACGGGGAGCGAGGCTTCGAGCCCGATACCGCGCTTGCCGGACAGCGAGGTGCGGTTCGCCTTGTCGAACGAGGATTTGTAGACGAGGCCAAAGCCAAGCTTCACTGCTGTCTCCTTCAGAGCCGCCGCCATCTCGAGCGCATGCGCGCGGCTTTCCATCTGGCACGGTCCGGCAAACACCATGAGCTTGGCGTCGTTCGCCACCTCGATGTCACCAATGGCGACGCGCGCGTTGGGCTTCAGGGGATCATGCTTGGTCATGGCCGCTCTATAACATGCGGAGGGACCGGCCGGCGCAACAGCGCTTCCTAACGCAAATGGCCGCGCCCCGTGAGGCGCGGCCATTCTCGTATTATTGCTCGTGGCTAGGCGACTCTGCGAACCAAGCCGATGAGCAGAAGCAAGATGATCGCCCCGATGGTGGCCGAGACGATCTGGCCGACGAGGCCTGCCAGACCTAGGCCGAACATCGGCATCAGCCAGGCGCCGATGAAGGCGCCGATGATCCCGACGACGATATTCCCGAGCAGTCCGAAACCGTAACCCTTGACCAGTGTACCGGCGAGCCAGCCGGCGATGGCACCAACTAGCAGTAGGATGAGCAGTGACTGGATATCCATAGGCATCTGTATGACTCCCCTGAGCGCAAGCGCATCTTCTAACCGCGGATCGTGCCGCAGCTTCGTTGAGGAGGACGTGCCTCTAATCCACGTCTACTGGAGCCCCTGCGGCGACGTCCTCCGCGTTCCCCTTATCGCCCGATTCGGGTAAGGGGCCCCGCATCCTGTGTACATCGAGTTGCAGAGGCATGATAGGCGCGCCGCCTGGGCGGGCGCCCGGCACGTGGCCAGGAGGCCACACGGATGGAGGATAGTCTCCGAACCGGCGGTTAGGCCCCGCCGGGCCCACGCCGTTAAGGCGACGCAGGACCCTGGCGGGGAAGTCGTGTGGAAGTGGCTAGATGGCCGCCTCGGCCGTCTCACCCGTGCGGATGCGCACCATGGCCTCGATCGGCGAGACGAAGATCTTGCCGTCGCCGATGGAGCCGGTGTTGGCCGCCGCGCGGATCGCGGCAACGACGGCGTCAGCCTGCCCGCCCGCAACGGCGAGCTCGAGCTTCACCTTCGGCAGCAGGTTCACCGTGTACTCGGCGCCGCGATAGACCTCGGTATGGCCCTTCTGGCGGCCGAAACCCTTCACCTCGGTCACGGTCATGCCGTTGATGCCGAGCTTGGTCAGCGCGGCGCGCACTTCGTCCAGCTTGAAGGGCTTGATGATGGCAGTAACGAGCTTCATGGGGAGCACTCCTTGTATCTGTCCCTATCACCCTCTCGGGCATTCCCCGCCGGAGTTTCAAACCCGACGATTGGTTAACGCCAATAGGAGTAATCAATTAGCGTGCCAGTTCGCCCGGGCGGTATCTAACGCGTTGATATACCTGTGCGAAAACATGTAATTCATGCCCGTCATCACCTCTTCGCAAAGGCTTGTTGCGACGTCCTCTGCTTAAATTTTAGGCGGCCAAATGGCGAGGAAAGAAGTAGCCGACCGCATCGCAGCGCCTTCGATGCAGCGCACTGTGGCGACCAGCAATGCTGATTTGGGGCCGGCCGGCGGAAACGTCCCCTCCCGATCATCGCCCGGCTCTCCGAGCGGGTCACGGCCGGCGCTCGGCGCCCGTCGACATCCAGTTTTTCCTAACCCGCTCAATGCGTACACGCGGTAACGCCTTTTCCGCCAGGCGCAAGGCCACGCGAGCAATGAGATCGTCGACTGTTGCGAGCTGCTTGAGCTCGTCGCCATGGCCGATTTGAACGTCGTAGACGTCCTCGACGTCGAGACTGACCATCGAAAGGTCCATGAGGTCGATTCCGACCTCATCCAGCGTCGTAGAGCGGCCAACACTGGAGGTCGGCTCGCGCATGTATTTCTGAAGAATGGTGATCAATACTCGGGTTAGGTTGTGCATTGTGACACTCGGCGGCTGCGTACTCGTTGGCTATCTACGCAGTTCACGCGGCGAGCGCCGTTCCCTACGAAACCAAGGCGGCTACCAGCCGAACTAGGGTTAAGGCCATGCCGGGCGATGTCCTTTGGAAGCTAGGGGCTCTGATTTTCGCGCTCGCGGCGCCTGCCGGTAGCTTGTGGCTGACGATGGAGTGGGCGGAGGACCGGCCCCTTTCTGTCCGAGCGCAGCCCATATCTGGTGCGCGGCTCTCTCACGGCCTTTGCGCTAGTCCTTGCGGCCGTCGGCATATTCGTAAGGCAGCGCGGCCGCGCGATCGGTGGCTCCGAGGTGTTTCTGCTCTGGCTTGGCTGCGCCCTGTCCTTCGCGTTCGCCTTCGCCTTCCTGGCCTACCACCATGAGGCGATTTCCGCGGCCTTGCGGCTTAGCCCGTATCTCTGGGATGCAGTGCTCTACGTCATCGCATTTGCCATACCGAGCGGACTGGCACTGGCGTACGCCTGGCGGCGCCGGGCTCGCTCTTAGACGAGGCGGCTCTGCTCCATCGCGGCGGCGATGAAAGAGCGGAACAGCGGGTGCGGCTCGAACGGCCGGCTCTTGAGTTCCGGGTGGTACTGCACGCCGATGAACCAAGGGTGGTCGCTGTACTCCACCGTCTCGGGCAAGAGGCCGTCCGGTGACAGGCCGGCAAAGCGCAAGCCCGCTGCCTCCAAGCGCTCGCGGTACTTCGTGTTGACCTCGTAGCGGTGGCGATGGCGCTCGGAGATCTGCTTGCTGGCGTAGATACTGGCGATGCGGCTGCCCTCGACGAGTTGCGCCGGGTAGGCGCCGAGGCGCATGGTGCCGCCGAGATCACCGCCGTGGCGCCGCTGCTCCAGCTCGTTGCCGCGCATCCACTCGGTCATCAGGCCGATGACCGGCTCGGAGGTGGGGCCGAACTCGGTCGAATTTGCCCCCTTGATGCCGACGAGATTGCGGGCCGCTTCCAGGCAGGCCATCTGCATGCCAAAGCAGATGCCGAAGTACGGCACGCCCCGCTCGCGCGCGAACTTGGCGGCGAGGATCTTGCCTTCCGAGCCGCGCTCGCCGAAGCCGCCCGGCACCAGGATGCCGTTGACGCCTTCTAGGTAGGGCGCCGGATCCTCGCGTTCGAAGATTTCGCTCTCGATCCACTCGATCTTGACGCGCACGCGATTGGCGATGCCGCCGTGCACCAGCGCCTCGATCAGCGATTTGTAGGCGTCTTTGAGGCCGGTGTACTTGCCGACGACGGCGATGGTGACGTCGCCCTCGGGCGTGTCGACGCCGCGCGAGATCGCCTCCCAGCGCGTCAAATCGGGCTTGGGCGCGCCGGAAATATTAAAGGCGCGCAGCACCTGTTCGTCGAGACCCTCGCGGTGATAAGCGAGCGGCACGTCGTAGATCGAGGCAACGTCGAGCGCCTGGATCACCGCTTCCTCGCGCACGTTGCAGAACAACGCGATCTTGCGACGCTCGGCCGGCGGCACGGGGCGATCGGAGCGGCACAGCAGAATGTGCGGCTGGATGCCGATGGAGCGCAGCTCCTTCACCGAGTGCTGCGTGGGCTTGGTTTTCAATTCACCGGCCGAGGGGATGTACGGCATCAGCGTCAGATGGATGAAGATCGACGCGAGCGGCGGCAGATCGTTGCCGAGCTGGCGGATGGCCTCGAAGAACGGCAAGCCCTCGATGTCGCCGACCGTGCCGCCGATCTCGACCAGAACGAAGTCGATGCCCTCGTTGCCGCTGGTGACGAACTCCTTGATGGCGTCGGTGACGTGCGGGATCACCTGCACCGTGCCGCCCAGGTACGCTCCGCGCCGCTCCTTGGCGAGGATGTCCTGATAGATACGGCCGGTGGTGATGTTGTCCGACTTGCGCGCCGGCACGCCGGTGAAGCGCTCGTAGTGTCCGAGGTCGAGATCGGTCTCCGCGCCGTCGTCCGTGACGAACACTTCGCCGTGCTGATAGGGCGACATCGTTCCGGGGTCGACGTTGAGATACGGATCAAGCTTGCGAAGCCGGACCGAATATCCACGCGCTTGCAAAAGCGCGCCGAGAGCGGCGGACGCCAGGCCTTTGCCGAGGGAGGACACCACGCCGCCGGTAATGAAGATGTACCGCTGCTGCATGGGCCTTGAGGCTTACACGAGGTGGGGGGCGATTCGAAGAGTCTTTATCGCCTCATCCCCGGCGAGGGCGGAAAATGTGGCGATTTACTAAGGTTAGAGTGCCGGAAAAGCGTCAGGTTGGCTGTCCGCAACCGGCACGCGCTTCCTGCTCGGCGGCCGCCTTCGCCTCCGGCGGGACTTCTTCGCTCGCCAACTCGCCGCTCAAGGCTATGTAGCTGTCCGCGGTGCTGACGAAAGTCGGGTCCGCCTGCTCCTTGGCGTAGACGACGTCAAGCACGACTGTCTGGCGGCTTCCCTTGGACGTCGTGCCTCCCTTGTAGAATTCGTGCGCTTTCTGGCAGGCGACGCCGTGCTGCACGCTGGCGACCTTGTAGAACTTCATCTTCTCTTCGACGCCGATCTGTGCCGCGCGAGCGCGGGCGATCTTCTCGATGCGCGCCTTCGGCGTTGCCTCGGTGCCAGCTGCCTGCACCTGGTATTGCGTGTCGCTCACCTTCGTTTCGGAGTAGCCTGACGGCGACATCATGTTCGAGGCGTTGAGTGAGGCGACCGGCTTTAGGTCGGCGCCGGCGCACGCGCCAAGCAGCGCGGCTACAGGCAGGATGGTCAATAGGACCGCGGCATTCGTCCGGCGCATGCGAAGTCCAGTGCGAGTTGGCGTGAATCTCTCAACCCAGACTAGCGTCCGCCAGCGCCTCGCAAAGTGCGCAAAAGCAACAGGCCAACAGGGTCGGCGAAAAAGCTCAATCTGTGCGCCGGCTGGGTCCTAGCGGTTCTGCGGAACCCCCGGCTCCTGGAGCTTGTCAAGGATGCCGCCACGGCCACCCTCGGGCGCCTTGGTGGCCGGGGCCGGTGCCTGACCCGGCGCGGCGTCGGTTGCCGGGGCGCCGCTAGTCGGCGCGCCACCTTCGAAGATCGACCGACTCGGCGTCCCGTGCTGGGCCATGAGGGTCAACAGAATGCTGGTGGCGAAAAATGCGGCAGCGAGGGCCGCCGTGGTGCGCGTCAAGAGATTGGCCGTGCCGCGGCCCGTGAGAAAGCCGCCGCCGCCGCCGCCGCCAATGCCCAGCGCGCCGCCCTCCGAGCGCTGCAGCAGCACCACGCCTACCAGCGCCGAAGCAATCATCAGATGCAGAACGAGAAGTGCGGTCGCCATGGCAATCTCTTTGAAGCTCTAAGGGGATGCCCGTGACGGGCGTTTTCCGCGTTCTATAGCAGATGGCCACGGGCCGCTAGAGGGGCGCGCTAATGGGGGCAAATCTGGCTCAGCGGTTGCCCATTCCAGGCAGCGAGAACGAATTTACGTCGCCGGGCGAGACGTAGGCGCTACTCGAATTGCGGCGCGGGTTTTTCTTGCGGGCGGCCGCAGTAGAGGGGTTCTTGGTGGCAGGGGCGGCGCCCGGTGCGGGCTGGGCCGTCGTGGGCGGAGCAGTCGTCGCGGCTGCACTCGGCAGCGGACCTGACTTTGTTACGGGGACCGTCGTCGCCGGCGGAACTGTAGCCGGCGGAGTGTTGGCGGCACCCGGTGCGGGCTGGGCCGTCGCCGGCGGAGCAGTCGTCGCGGCAGCGCTCGGCAGCGGGCCTGACTTTGTTACCGGGACCCTCGTCACCGGCGGAACTGTAGTCGGCGGAGTGTTGGCGACGACCGGCGGCGGTTGCCCTGGTTTGGCGGTGGTCGCTGGTGCGCCGGGCGATGCCGCAGCTGGCGTGGTCGTGGCTGTGGTGGCGGGCGCCGTCGACGGCACTGCTGTGGGAGCAGCGGCAGCAGGAGCCACCGTCGGGGCAGCCGGCGGGACCGTCGAGGTACGCTGCGTTGGCGGGGCCGGCGGCAAATGCGTTGACTGCATGGCCACCGGCGGCTTGAACACCGGCGCCAGCATGGCCGGCGCGCCAGCACGATTCTCGGTGGCGGTTGGCGGCACGTTTCGCGGCGGCTGCTCGGCCGCGCGTTTGCTGTCAGGCGGCGAGCTACTCGCAGGTGCCGCCGACGTACCGGGCGCCTCGGGCTTGTCTTGCTGCTTTGCGATGCCGCGCATTGAGCAGCGAAACTCGAGCTGATCCTCGAGCTCCAAGAGACGCAAGGCGCTCTGCAAACGCTCCGGCGGCATGTTCGCTTTGGCCCATTCCGGGCCCCGCTCCATGTCCGCCTTGATGCCGCTATTCTTGATGGCAGCGAGCTCGCTCGACAGCGCGGCGCAGGCGGTTTTGTCGAGCTTGGCCGCCCAAGCCGCGCCCGCCCAAGCGACCGCAACGGCCACTGCCAAGCTGCGAACTTTTTGGCCCCCACGGCTCATCGAAGAGATCTCACCGCCATCGCTGACTGCTGCGGAATGGACTGAGGGAACTCTACCATCAGTTGCCGTGATTCCTACCTTCTGGCGAGCGGTAAGGTTCCGTAGGCTGCGATGATACCCAAAAAGTCTGGCGCTTTTAGGCTGGCGCCCCCGACCAGAGCGCCGTTAACATCCTTAACGGAAAGCAGTTCGCGGGCGTTCGCGGGCTTCACCGAGCCGCCATAGAGGATGCGCATCCCCGCGCCCTCGGCCGGAAATCGCGCGTTGAGCGCCTGCCGAATAGCGGCATGCACGCTCGCCACGTCTTCGCTCGTCGGCGTCAGCCCGGTGCCGATGGCCCACACCGGCTCGTAGGCAATAACAGTGTAGGCGCCCATCGCCGCATCCGGCAACGACCTATCCAGTTGCCGACGCACGACCTCTTCGGTCAGCCCCGCGCTGCGCTCGCCCGCCGTTTCGCCGACGCACACGATTGCCACAAGCCCGGCGCGATGCGCCGCCGCCACCTTGCTGCGCACGATGCTGTCGAGCTCGCCATGCCCGGCGCGCCGCTCGGAATGGCCGACGATCACCGCCGTTGCGCCCGCGTCAGCCAGCATCTCGGCGGCGACGTCTCCTGTGTAGGCGCCGCTCGCGGCGACGTGGCAATCCTGCCCGCCCAGTAAAATCTTGGACCCTTTGACCGCCCAGGCCATTTGCGCCAGCAGCGTTGCCGGGGGGCAGATCATCACATCGACGGAGCCGTCGGATTTGGCCAGAGCATCGCGCACCGCCTGCGCCTCGGCGAGCTGCGCTGCGAGGCCGTTCATCTTCCAGTTGCCGGCGACCAGCGGCCGGACGGGACGCGCTGCCCCGGATTTCTCCGCCGTCATCGCCGTTTCGCCCCCGTCATCATCGCCCCCATCATGAAATGTCGTCCATGTTAAGCACCGGCGGCGCCGCTTGGCGCCGTGCCGGCACGGCAAACTTGCAAAGCCGCGGCGGCTGCGCTTCATATCATGCCACATCCCAGGCCACGCGCGGATTTCGCGGGCCGCTCACGCGCCGTCGGGCACGGAGGCTGAGGCTTCCGGAGTTCGCGCGGCCACTAGCCAACGGAACGATCTACAAAATGCTCGACGCTCTGCGACGCGGCTCCACTGGATGGATTGCCAAGCTGCTCTTTGCGCTTCTCGTGCTGAGCTTCGCCATCTGGGGCGTGGCTGACGTGTTCACTGGCTGGGGCCGCGGCGCCCTCGCCAAGGTCGGCAGCCATGAGATCCGCGTCGAGGACTATCAGCGCGCATTCCAGAACGAGATCAACGTGATCTCGCAGCAGGCCGGCCGGCGCATCACCACCGAGCAGGCGCATGCCGCCGGGCTCGACAACCGCGTGTTGGCCCAGCTCATTGCCTGGTCGGCGGTCGAGTCGCACGCCAACGAACTCGGCCTGGCGCTTTCCGACCCCTCGCTCGCCGAGGCGATGAAGAACGATCAGGCCTTCAAGGGACCCGACGGCAAGTTCAACCGTCTTGCCTTCGAGAACGTGCTCGACCGGCTCGGCGTCAGCGAGCGCGGCTTCCTGCAGCTGCGCCGTCGCGATGAGTTGCGCGAGCAGCTCACCTCGGCGCTGATCAACGGCGTCGCGGTTCCCGGCAGCATGATCGACTTAATCAACAACTGGCGCGGCGAGACGCGGATCGCCGAGCACTTCGCGATAGACGCCGACAAAGCCGTCACCGTGCCCGAGCCCGACGAAGCCAAGCTCAAGGCGACCTACGAGGCGAACAAGGCGATGTTCATGTCGTCCGAGTTCCGCAAGATTGCGCTGCTGGTCCTCTCCGTCGACAACATCAAAAAGACAATCGACGTCAGCGACGCCGAGGCACAGACGGCCTACGACGAAACGCAGAAGGACTACAATACGCCGGAGCGCCGGCGCGCGCAGCAGATTGCCTTCAAGGACAAGGCCGCCGCCGAAGCGGCCAAGAAGGCCATCGCCGGCGGCAAGTCGTTCGCCGATGCCGCCAAGGAAGCCGGCGCCAAGGATTCCGACATCGATCTCGGCCTCATCTCCAAGGACCGCTTCATCGATCCGAAGATCGCCGACGCCGCCTTCGGCCTTGCCAAGGATACTGTCTCCGACCCCGTCGAGGGACGCTTCACGACCGTGCTGCTGCGCGTCTCCGACATCCAGCCGGCCGTCAATCGGACCTTCGCCGACGTCAAGGATCAGGTGAAGGACAAGGTGGCGACCAAGAAGGCCCAGGCGCAACTGCAGACGCTGCTCGACCAGGTCGAGGACCAGCGCTCGGCGGGCAAGTCGCTGAAGGATATCGGCACTGAGATGAAGCTCCAGTTCTACGAGATCCCGGAGACCGATCGCGCCAATAAGGCGCGCGATGGCAAACCTGCCATCCTCATCACCGATACGAATGCGGTGATCACCGCCGCCTTCAACAGTGGCGTCGGCGTCGAGAACGACGTGATCGAGCTAAGCGACGGCGGCTATGCCTGGGTCGACGTGCTCGAGGTCATGGACAAGAAGCAGAAGCCGTTCGACGAGGTAAAGGACGAGGTGAAGCAATTCACCATCAAGCAGGAGCGCGCGCGCCTCGTTGCCGATCTGGCCAACAAGCTGGTCGAGCGCGCCGACAAAGGCGAAGCGATGTCGGCGCTGGTCGCCGCCGCCGGAGCGGCTAAAGTCGACACGACGCCGCCGTTTAACCGCTCCACCGAGCCGCAGGGCATGAGCAAGGACGCAGTAGCCCGCGCCTTCACGCTGGCCAAAGGCAGGGCCGGCTCCGCCCCCGACAGCAACGACAAGACGCGCATCGTCTTCAAGGTGACCGAGATCACGCCAGCCCCAGCGCTGACCGAGGCGCAGCGCACAACGGTCGCCTCCGAGCTCAAGAACGCCCTCGCCGACGAAACGCTCAGCGAGTACGTGCTGGCCCTGCAGAAGCGGCTCGGCACGCACATCTACGAGGAAGAGTTCAAGAAGGTCACTGGTGCCGCCACCGGCGACAGCACCCAGTAGCCGCTCCACACGGGGACCGGTTTGAGTACGCTCGAGCGCGCCAAGAGAACAAGGCCCGGTCAAATGGAAGTGATGCCGGCGCTCGCCGCCTTCGCCGAGCGCTATGACGCCGGCGCGCCGCAGGTCGTGTGGACGCGCCTCGTCGCCGACCTCGAGACCCCCGTCTCCGCGTACTTGAAGCTCGCCGCCGATAAGCCGATGAGCTTCCTTCTGGAGTCGGTCGAGGGCGGCGCCGCGCGCGGGCGCTACTCCGTCATCGGCCTCGAGCCCGATCTCGTCTGGCGCGCCGCGGGCTGCAAGGCTTTCATCAACCGCACGCCGGTGGCCAAGCCCGACGCCTTCCGCGCCGAGAAGGAGCCGACGCTCGGCTCGCTGCGCACCCTCCTCGCCGAGTCGCAGATTGATCTGCCCGCCGAGCTGCCGCCCATGGCCGCAGGCATCTTCGGCTACATGGGCTACGATACGGTGCGGCTGATGGAGCGGCTGCCCGATATGCCGCCCGACGCACTGCAAATTCCCGATGGGATCCTGATGCGGCCGACGGTGATGGCGATCTTCGACATCGTCAAGGACGAGATCACCGTCGTTACGCCGGTGCGACCCGATGCGAAGTTGCCGGCCGAGAAGGTCTACAAGGCGGCGTGCAAGCGCCTAAAGAACGTCGTCGCGGCGCTCGAACAACCGCTGCCGCACTCGCCTTCGGGCACCCCGCGCAAGCTCGCCGCGCCTAAGCCGACCTCGAATACGACACCGGCCGAATACAAATCGATGGTGCAGCGGGCGAAGGAGTACATCGTCGCCGGTGACATCTTCCAGGTCGTCGTCTCGCAGCGCTTCTCGGCACCGTTCACGCTGCCGTCCTTCTCGCTCTATCGCGCCCTGCGCCGCACGAACCCTTCGCCGTTCCTCTTCCACCTCGACTTCGGCGACTTCGCCCTCGTCGGCTCGAGCCCCGAGATCCTCGTGCGCGTGCGCAATGGCGAGGTGACCATCCGTCCCATTGCCGGCACCGCGCCGCGCGGCGCCACCGATGCCGAGGACCAGGCGCTGGCCGAAGCGCTTCTCAAAGACCCCAAGGAGCGCGCCGAGCATCTGATGCTGCTCGACCTCGGCCGCAACGACGTCGGCCGCGTCGCCGAGATCGGCTCCGTTGACGTCACCGCCCGCTTCTTCATCGAGCGCTACAGCCACGTCATGCACATCGTCTCCAACGTCGCCGGGCGCCTCGACAAGAAGCACGACGCGGTCGATGCGCTGATGGCCGGCTTCCCTGCCGGCACCGTCTCGGGGGCGCCGAAGGTGCGGGCGATGGAGATCATCGACGAGTTGGAGAAGTCGAAGCGCGGGGCGTACGCCGGCTGCGTCGGCTATTTCTCCGCCAGCGGCCAGATGGATACGTGCATCGTGTTGCGCACCGCGCTGATCAAGGAAGGCGTCATGCATGTGCAAGCGGGCGCCGGCCTCGTGCACGATTCGGTGCCCGACAAAGAGCAGCAGGAATGCGTCAACAAAGCCCAGGCTTTGTTCCGCGCTGCCGAGGAAGCCGTGCGCTTCGCAACACGCGCAAAGTGAAACAGTTGCGTGCTACTTTACATCCCCCCGATTCTGCCGACACACCCGAGTATGACTCGCACCGTTCGCGGTGACATGGCTACCAAATGGCACGCTGGTGCGCCCGCTCCTGCGCGCCGGTGGCATATGGTATTCGAATGACAATCTCGCTCTTACCGAAGTTCTAGTTCGCCGCCGTGACCGGGAGGATCGCTACGGCCCCGGTGTAGGCGTGCGGCGCAAGGCCGGCGAGACGTAGAAGGTCACGCGCGCCGGCACGTTGTTGTCGCGATGGTTGCCGCCTTTCTGCGCGGCATACCAAGCAGCCA
>DATBSP010000106.1:0-5225 GCA_036559705.1 Hyphomicrobium sp. | reverse complement strand
AGTGGCATGACGTTCGCCATTCAGGGTTCGATGGATCGACCGCAGGTCATCGTCAACCCGCTCGCGATGCTGGCGCCCGGCATCTTCCGCGACATCTTCCAGATGACGCCCTTCGATCCGAAAGTGCAGCGACGCGACGATGGAGCGGCCGGCAGTGGCGACGACAGTGTGCGCGCCTCGAGCACATCGGCCAACGATCCCGGCGAGCCGACGGACGCACCGGGCACCGTGGTTGGAGCGGACACTGTTGACGGCTGGTCGTCGGAGACGAACGTGCCCAAGTGGAAGCAGCAGTAGCACAACCACTGAGCGTCGATCAGACCGGCTTCAGCAGCACGTGTTTCTTCTTGCCGAGCGACAGCTTGATGGCGCCGTCGGAAGCAACGTCCGCGGCGGTGAGCAGCGCCTTCTCGTCGACCACCGGTTGATCGTTGACCCTCAAGCCGCCGCCTTGTATTTGCCGGCGCGCCTCGCCGTTCGATTTGACGAGGCCGGCTTGCACAAAGGCAGACAGCACGCCGATGCCGCCGGCAAGATCGGCCTTGGGCAACTCGACGGTGGGCAGCCCCTCGGCGGTCGCCCCTTGCTCGAACGTCTGACGTGCCGTTTCCGCGGCGGCTTCGGCCTTATCGCGTCCGTGCAGCAGAGCCGTCGCTTCCGTGGCGACCGTTTTCTTGGCCTCGTTGATATCGGCGCCTTTGAGCGCGGCGAGCTTGGCGACCTCGCCGAGCGGCAGGGTCGTATAGAGCTTTAGGAAGCGCTCGACGTCGGCGTCCTCGGTGTTACGCCAGAACTGCCAGTACTCGTAGGCGGAGAGCTGCGCCTCGTTGAGCCAAATGGCGCCGGCGGCGGTCTTGCCCATTTTGGCGCCCGAGGCGGTGGTCAGCAGCGGGCAGGTGAGGGCGTAGAGTTGCGGCGTCCCCATGCGGCGCCCCAGATCGATGCCGGTGACGATGTTGCCCCACTGGTCGGAGCCGCCCATCTGCAGCTTGCACTCGTAGCGGCGCGCTAACTCGACGAAGTCGTAGGCCTGCAGCAGCATGTAGTTGAATTCGATGAACGACAGCTCCTGCTCGCGATCGAGGCGCATCTTGGCACTGTCCATCGTCAGCATGCGATTGACGGAGAAGTGCCGGCCAACGTCGCGCAGGAAGGCGATGTAGTTGAGCCGCGACAGCCACTCGGCGTTGTCGACCATCACCGCGTCGGTCTTGCCGGAGCCGAAGGCGAGGAACTTGGCGAATGCCTGCTGCATGCCTGTCTTGTTGCCCTCGATATCCTCGAGCGTCAGGATCTTGCGCGTCTCGTCCTTTCCGGAGGGATCGCCGACCTGGGTCGTACCGCCGCCCATGAGGACGATGGGCTTGCCGCCGGTCTGCTGCAGCCAGTGAAGCATCATGATGGAGATTAGGCTGCCGACGTGCAGCGAGGGTGCCGTACAATCGTACCCGACGTAGGCGATAAGCTCGCCTTTGGCGGCCAAATTATCGAGGCCGGCCGTATCCGAGCACTGGTGGATGAATCCGCGCTCGGTGAGTATTTTCAGAAAGTCGGATTTGAGATTGGTCATAGCTTCGCTATCACAGTCAGCCGGTTCGCCGCGGCGGCGGCGGGAACATGCACGGGAAGGTCTCCATGAGCAAGCTTCAGCGCGCGCTTGGGCTGATGAGCGGGACATCGATGGACGGTATCGACGTGGCGCTCCTCGATACCGACGGCGACCAGGTGCTGCGGCATGGGCCAGCGGCGAGCTACGCCTATCCGGCCGAGATCAAAGTGAAGCTGCGCGCCGCCCTGCATGAGGCCAAGGATTTGCGCGAGCGCGGCTCGCGACCCGGCAGCCTCGGCGACATTGAGCGCGCGCTGACCGAGCTCAACGCCGATGCTGTCGATCGGTTTCTGCGCGCCAACGGCGTCGACAAGGGACAGATCGATCTTATCGGCTACCACGGACAGACGGTGCTGCACGATGCGCCACGCAAGCTAACGGTGCAGCTCGGCGACGGGCGGCTGCTGGCCGAGCGCACGGGCGTCGATGTCGTCTTCGACTTGCGTGCCGCCGATGTCGCCGCGGGCGGGCAGGGCGCGCCGCTGGTGCCCGTCTACCACCGCGCTCTTGCCGCGCAGGTGCCGGAGCTGCCGGCAGCATTTCTCAACATCGGCGGCGTCGCCAACGTGACGTGGATCGGCCCCGACGGGCGCATGCTTGCCTTCGACACGGGCCCTGGCAACGCGCTGATCGATGATTGGATATTGGCGCGCACCGGGGCAGCCCACGATGCCGATGGGGCGATCGCCGCGCGCGGACACTGCGATAAGGACGTGCTGCAGGCGCTGCTGACCCACAACTACTTCGGCGCGCCGCCGCCGAAATCGCTCGACCGCAACGATTTCTCATCGGCTCCGGCGGCTGCGCTCTCGCTGCAGGATGGCGCCGCTACCCTCGCCGCCTTCACGGCGGCGGCCGTCGGCAAGGCGCGCGAGCACATGCCAGAGGAGCCGCGCATCTGGGTGGTGTGCGGTGGCGGCCGCAAGAACAAGACGCTGATGGGCATGATCGCCGCCCATGTGCAGAACGCCGTGGTGCCGGCCGAGGCGCTGGGCCTGGACGGCGATTTTATCGAGGCGGCGGCGTGGGCCTACCTTGCCGTGCGCTCGACTTTGAAGCTGCCGATCACCTTTCCGGAGACGACCGGCGCGCCGTCGCCGATGACCGGCGGCGTTTTCCTGGGCGCGCGCTAGTCGCTAGCGCAGCAGATCGCGGGCGGTCTGCTCGAGGCCGAGGGTGATGCGCGCCAATTTCTCATAGTCGACCTTGTCGGGCGTATCCGTCGGCTTGTGATAGTCGCGATAGCGGAACAGCGCCGTGTCGGTGACCATGATGGCGGGATAGCCGAACATCCAGAATGACCAGTGGTCCGACCAGCCGATGCCGGGAATGGAGTCCGGTGCCGTGCCGCCAATGGTCGGGAACTGCGTGTGGCTGCGGAAGGCGCCGACCACCTCGTGCAGGAAGGCGCGGCCCCCCGGCAGCGCCACGAAGGCGATGAAGTTCGCCACGTCGGAAAAGAAGTAGCTGAACGGGAACGGATAGCGCTGCGAGCCGGGCTTGTCGGAGAAGCAGCCGATGGTTTCGAGCGAGATCATGCCTAGCACCGTCTCGCCCTGGTCACGCAGGCTCTTGGCGAAACGATAGCTGCCCATGTCCGGCGTGCGGTCATAGGGCGGTTCCTCATTGACGAAGAGGACGAGGCGCAGGCGCTTGTCCTTGAGCGGCGCGTCCTTCAACAGGCGCGCAAGCTCGAGCACGGCGGCCGAGCCGCTGCCATTGTCGTTGGCGCCCGCCGCGTCTTCGGCGGAGTCGTAATGCGCGCCGATCACGAGGGTCGGGGTCGTTGCGGTCGCGCCGGGCGGCGACAACTCGACAGCAATGTTGCGCACAGGTTTGCCGCCGATGTCGTAGACCTGCGCTTGCGGCGCGTAGCCGAGCGCCTTCAGCTCGGCTTCTATATAGGCGGCGGATTTCTCCAGCGGCGCGTAGTAGGCGACGCTGTGCGGCTCGCTGGCAATGGCGACGACGTGGCGGCGGAGACGCTCGGCGAGGTCTTGCTCGGCAGCCGTCACGGGCGGCGGCGGTCCGGCGTAGGGCTCGCCCGGCAGGCTGAGCGTGTACCAATACGCTGCGGCAAGGCCCGCAATCAGCAGGACCAGCAGCCCTGCACCCCACAGAGCTACCATCTTGATCACGCTGGCGGTCCGCTAGTCTGCATCGGCGCCTGCATCGCTGCCGGCGCCGCTCGCCTCTTCCTGGCGCTCGATCTCCCGCTGGCGCTGGCGCTCGCGCTCTTTCTCCCGCTCGCGCTCCTTCTCTTTGACGCGATCGACCTCGGCCTGCTCCATGCGCGCGTCGACGTAGCTGCCGACGGCCTCTTTCAGCTCGTCGGTCTTGTTCTCGAAGAAGTGGTTGGCGCCGGGGATGACCTGATGCGTGATCTTGATGCCGCGCTGCGTCTTCAAGCGCTGCGAAAGCTCGCCGACCGAGTGCGAGGGCACGACGCGGTCCTTATCGCCGTTGATCATCAGGCCGGACGACGGACACGGCGCGAGGAACGAGAAGTCATAGAGGTTCGAAGGCGGCGCCACACAGATGAAGCCCTCGACCTCGGGACGGCGCATGAGCAGCTGCATGGCGATCCAGGTGCCGAACGAGACGCCAGCGATCCAGCAGCTCTTGGCGTCCGGCTTGACGATCTGCAGCCAGTCTAGCGCCGAGGCCGCGTCCGACAGCTCGCCCGGGCCGCCGTCCCAGATACCTTGGCTGCGGCCGACGCCGCGGAAGTTGAACCGCAGCACCGAAAAGCCGCGCTCCACGAAAGTGTGATAGAGCGTGTAGACGACTTGATTGTTCATCGTCCCGCCGAATTGCGGGTGGGGATGCAGGATCAGCGCGATGGGGCTGTCGTTCGCCGCCTCATGGTGATATCGGGCTTCGATGCGGCCCGCAGGCCCATTGATGATCAGCTCGGGCATCGTTTTCCAACTCTTCGGGGCTGCGGATGGCGGCTGCGCTAGGCGCGCGGCAAAGCCCTTTAAACAGGCCGTGGAATCGGGCGTACCGAAACCTTGACTTGTGGGCTCGGAATTTTCATATTCCTATAGACTTTAGAACCGTTCGAAAGAGCGCGGGCTGAACTTCAAACGGCCCGGTTCCTAGGCGGTGGCGCTTCTTAGCACACGGCCCGGTGCCGATTGCAAGAGAAAGCGCCCGTATGCAGCCGGCGTGCGGCCGTGGAGGACGTGGCGTGGAGTTGAACACCAAGGCGCGGTACGCGGTGATGGCTATGGCCGACCTCGCCAAGTTTGGCGCGGTCTCCGCGGTTCCGCTCTCGGCCATTGCCGAGCGTCAGGGCTTGTCTTTGGCTTACCTTGAGCAGATCTTTTTGCGGCTAAGGCGAGCAGGCCTGGTGGCAAGCGCGCGCGGTCGCTCAGGCGGCTACGCGCTGGCGCGACCCGCTGGGGCGATCCACATCGACGAAATCATGCAGGCGGTCGAGGAGGAGACGCGGCTGACGCGCTGCCTCGATGGTGAAGTCGGCTGCGTCGGCGATCGCCGCTGCCTGACGCATGGCCTGTGGCACGCGCTGGGAGCGCATATCGTCGCGTTCCTTGCAAACGTGTCGTTGCAAGAGGTCGTCGACGGCATTCCGCCGGCAAAACTTGCCGAA
>DATBSP010000105.1:0-2540 GCA_036559705.1 Hyphomicrobium sp. | reverse complement strand
GCGTCACGTCGAAGTAGGGAACTTTCACTACCCACGGCCGCTCGATGTTCGGTACCTTGTGCACGTTCGGCACGGTGACCATGGCTTCGCCGAGCTGGAGCTTGCGCGCGCGGTCGGAGCCGTACGCAAGGCGTTTGGCGTTAGGCTGCACGGCGCGGTCGGTGCCCCAGTAGACGGGCACCACGTGCCAGTCCGGCTCCGCGGCGGTTGCCGCTCCGCCGCCGGCCTCGGTGGCAGATGGTTCAGTTGGCTGGACAATGGGCGTCGTGCCGGGAGGTTGGGATGCCATGGGCGGCGGCTGCGGCGGTGTCGCCATGTTCCGTCCCCGGCCGAACCCGGCACCACCATCGAGCGACGGTCCGGCGGCCGGTGGCGCTGAGGCGACCGGGGGCGGCGGCTCCGAAGCACCCGGTGCCGATGGTGCTTCAGCGACTGGGGGCGGAGGCGTTGGCGCCTCTGCGGCGTCGTCAGATGGCTCGCCGTCGGCGGATGACGGAGCGGCATCCATTGGCGGCGGCGCACCGCCGAATGCGCCCGGCAGTGGTGGCTCGGCGGCCGGTTTGGGTGCCTGCGTTGCCTTCGCCGGCGGGGCCGCCTGTGGCGTCATCTCCTGCTCACCCGCTTCCGGAGCCGGGGAGCCGGGCTGGTCTTCCTTGGCGGTACGATCCACCGCTTCGTTCTGTGCCGGGGGCGCCTCAGAGCTGGGCGCGCCGGAGCCTAACGGCTCGGACGGCCGCGCCGTGCGGCGTGCGTGGAATTGCCGGCCGGGGGCGGTCGCGGGCTCTTCTTTCTTTTCCTGCGCTTGCGCGCGTTCCTGTTCGGCTTGCGCGCTTTGCTCTTTGGCACGCTGCTCCGCTGCTCTGCGGTCTGCTTCGGCCTTCGCCTCTTCGGCTCTCTTCTGGGCCGCGGCCTCGTTGTCGGCTTGGCCGTCACCATTCTTGGCGGCTCGGCCCCCGCCGCTCTTCTCGTCGAGAACTGTGCGCTGGCCACGTAGCGCCTGCGCGTCCGCAGCGCGGCCAGTCTTGTCGTAGGCGACGGCTAAGCGCTCGCGCGAGGCGGCGACGCCCGGCTGGCCTGGCGCCTTCTCGCGAATGGCGAGCGAGCGCTTCAGCAGTGGCTCGGCCTCGGCATACTTGTTCTGCGCCTCGTATAGCCCGGCAAGCGTGTCGAGCGCCTTGGCCACGGCAAGACTATTGGCGCCCTTCTTCTCGGCCAATGCCAGCGCCCGCTGGGCGAACGGCACTGCCTCGGCATACTTGCCGGCGGCCTTCAGCTGCGTGATCTGACGATCGAGGGAGGCGTCGGTCTGCAATCGCCCCTGCCTGCGTAAATCCTTCTTGCGGTTGGTGTTTTCAGCCTCGCCGTAGCTCTGCCACGGCGGCCAGCGCTCCTGGGCGCCGGCAATATCGCGCGTGAGCACGGAGAACAGCGTCAGAAGCAGAAAAAAGCTAATGGATGCAATCGGCTGGCGTGCGAACACGGCGGTATTTCCTCGATCAAGGCGGCAATCGACGCGCCGCAATACTCCCGGGCTGTGGCCCCCTTAGGGCGCCGTATAGCGCCAGAAGTCACCCTTCGGCGACGACGTGCGCTTGAGCGCCGGCAGCCGCTGGTCGGGCGGCCGCAGGCCACTCAGAATGAGCTTACCAATGTCCTGCAACAGATCGTTGTTCTCTGCGTAACCGGAGTGGTTAAGCGCAAAGGAATCCAGGCTTGCCGCTGTCACGTCGATCGTCTCGATACCGGGTACGATCAGCGGCCCCGTCGCCGGCACGTCGCCGGCCCGCGGATTGCGCCAAAAGCTGCGCGAGATGATCAACGCTCGGTCGTTCGACGCCGCATACAGCGTCACCCCCTTGGCGATGCCTTCGATGCGCTGCGCCAGGTTGGCGAAGTTGTCGGCGTCGACGTCGGGGGCGGCGAGGATCACCTCGTTGATCGCCACCTCCTGCGGTCCGCCCGAGCGCATGTCCTTCAGCACGTCCATCAGCGGCTGACTACCCATAGAGTGCGCGATGATGCTGACCGATTTCGCCCCCGTCTGCTTGACGACCAGATCAAGGAACTGGCGCAGGTACGGCTCGGACGCCTGCGCGCTCTCGCGATCGTAGGTATAGCTCGCCACGGCGCCGCCCGACGGCCAGCTGTAGAGAAAGGCGGCGCCGTCGAACTTGAGATCATAGGCAATCTGCGCGGTGCGATAGAGCGCGTTGTCGAACGAGGAGTTGTAGCCGTGCACAAAGACGAGCGCGTGATCCTTGTAGCGGCTTGACGCGGCGATGCGCTCGCGCGTCAGCGCTAAGAAATCCGCCTCGCGCAGCTTCTTGATCTCTTGCAGCGTGAAGTGCTTTTCGGGATCCTCCGCCTCCTCGTAGATCGTCACGTCGAAGTAGGGGATCTTCACCACCCACGGCCGCTCGATGTTCGGAACCTCGTGCATTTTCGGCACCGTCACCATGGCACGGCCGAGTTCGAGCCGACGGCCGCGCTCGGCGCTGTATCGCAGGCGCTGCGCATCAGCCTGCCCCTCGCGGTCGGTG
>DATBSP010000104.1:0-13182 GCA_036559705.1 Hyphomicrobium sp. | reverse complement strand
CATAAGCGAGCGTGCTATGGTAAATCGAGTGTTCCGCCGACACCCCGTTACTATTGATTTACTATAGGTATTTAGCTGACTTTTAGTTTTATGCCTTACCTCTTGTCGTAACCCGGACAAAACAAAATACCCGGGACCCGGCGTCAAACAGTGTGAGGCAGTTATGAGTGTTGCGCTCGATGTGGCGCGCCATCGTGCGCCAACGCAGACTGAAAATTTTCGCTCCGAGTATCTGCAGGCGTTGCGCCTCGTCGAAAGACTGCATCGGTTGCTGCTCGATGTGATCAAGGACGAGTTCGACCGTCTCGGCGGCGCCGACCTCAACAGCGTGCAGGCCCTGCTGCTCTATAATATCGGTGACAGCGAGCTGACCGCGGGCGAGCTCAAGACGCGCGGCTACTATCTCGGCTCGAACGTCTCCTACAATCTCAAGAAGCTCGTCGATATGGGCTACCTGCACTACAAGCGGTCGGAGACCGACCGCCGCAGCGTGCGCGTCAGCCTGACCGACAAGGGCAAGGAAGCTTGCGAGGTGGTGCGGAAGCTGTACCAGCGCCAGCTCGGCTCGGTCGAGACCGTCGGCGAAGTGTCCGAGGAGGACTTCCGCGGCCTCAACAAAGCGCTCGTTCGACTCGAGCGCTTCTGGTCGGACCAGATCCGCTACCGCCTCTAATCTTTGGATCGACTGATAAGCGCCAGTCGGCAGGAGTTGCAGGGTAACCTTGCAATTCCTTTATCTTTTTCCCCCGCCTTTGCTTCTCGCGCCAGGTCGCCGCTTGCTTGCCCGGGCACCGACGGGTAATTTTGCCTTTGCAAGGAGTCGAGTTTATCTGAAATATTCCGGCGGTTTGTAGATCAAGCCGATGGGCACCGGCCGAACAAGCGATCCGTTTCATGAGGCGGGAGGGGCAGTCGTGAGCTCTACGTGGGGGAAACGGGCGACCGCGCTGAGTGCCGGAATGACCGTGCTGATCGTAGCTGCGCCGGCCGCTGCACAGATTCAATTTGGCCCCGTCGGAGAAGGTGCCTCCCAATACAACAGCGGCTATGACCGCAGCTTCATCAAAGAGTGGCATGCCACCCCACCAAGGGGTTACCCCACCCTGTCGAAAGCCAACCTCGCTCCGACCAAGGCTGCCATTGCCCGTTACGAAGAAATCGTCGCCACCGGCGGCTTTCCGCTGATGCCCGAGGTGGAACTCGAGCCGGGGGCGACCCACCCGGCCGTCGCCACCCTGCACCGGCGCTTGATGCGGTCTGGCGATCTTGCCGCCGGTTCAAGCTATCCAGACTACTTCAGCACCGACCTCGATACGGCGGTGAAGCGATTCCAAGCATCGAACGGACTGGCGCCGACAGGCATCGTCGACAAACGCACCATCGCCGCGCTCAACGTACCTTCCGAGGTGCGCCTTGCGCAGCTCAAGGCCAACCTCACGCGGCTGACTGACCTCACGAAGATCGTCGGGAAGCGCTACGTGCTGGTCAATATCCCCGCCGCGCAGGTCGAGGCGGTGGAGAACAACACCGTCGTCTCGCGTCATTCGGGGGTCGTCGGCAAGCCGGATCGCCCGACGCCGCTGCTGCGCTCGACTATCACCGATCTGGCGTTCAACCCGATGTGGACGTTGCCGCCGACCGTGATCAAGGAAGACCTGATCCCTAAGGGCCGCGACATGCAGCAGAACGGCGCTGAAAGCGTGCTCGTGAAGTTCGGCATCGACGCCTACGAGGGTGGCAAAAAAGTCGATCCCGAGTCCATCGATTGGACGACGTCGCGTCCGACCCAGCTGTCGTATCGGCAAGTGCCGGGAAAAGATAACCCGCTCGGCTTCCTGAAGATCAACTTCGCAAATTCGAGTTCGGTCTATATGCACGACAGTCCGAAGGAGTCCGTATTCGGGCGTAATTTCCGAGCTGCCAGCTCGGGATGTGTGCGCGTGCAAAACATCGCGGAGCTTGCAACGTGGCTGCTGACTGGGCAGGGAATCGCCCAGCAGGTTCAGCACCTCAAGGAAACAGGCACGACAAAAACGGTGCGGTTGCGCAAGCCAGTGACGCTCTATTTCGCCTATGTCACGGCCTGGGCGACGCAGGATGGCGTCATCCAATTCCGGCCCGACATCTACCAGAAAGACGGGGTCGGCGAGGTCGCTGCGGCATACTAACGTCCGTGCCGCACAGCAGATCGGGATCACGGTCGTCACCTGAACATCGCCGAACTTTTCGCGCGGACCTTGATTGCCGGCGCGACAATAGACACGTTGCTCGCCATGGCTGGCCGGGCGATGATAAGAAAAAATGCCAAGGGAGTTGAAAGTCGCCTGATGGACTACGCTAAAAAGTTCAGAGATGCGCTGGACGCCGTCCATCGCGAAGGCCGCTACCGCGTATTCGCCGATCTGAAACGCCGGCGCGGCGCATATCCTTCGGCCGAGCACTTCAACAAGTCCCAGCCCGCGCGTCCCATCACCGTCTGGTGCTCGAACGACTATCTCGGCATGGGCCAGCATCCGGCCGTGATCGCCGCCATGCACGAGGCGATCGATACGGTCGGCGCCGGCTCCGGCGGCACGCGCAACATCGCCGGCACGACGCACTACCACGTGGAACTCGAGGCCGAGCTCGCCGACCTGCACGGTAAGGAAGCGGCGCTGCTGTTCACCTCGGCTTACGTCGCCAACGATTCAACGCTGGCGACGCTCGCCCAGCTGCTGCCGGGCGCCGTCATCTTTTCCGACGAGAAAAACCACGCCTCGATGATCGCCGGAATCCGCCATGGCCGCGGGCCGAAGCGCATCTGGCGCCACAACGACATTGAGGATCTCGAGGCGCAGCTCAAGGAGTTCGATCGCGCCACGCCCAAGATTATCGCCTTCGAGAGCGTCTACTCGATGGACGGTCACATCGCCCCCATCGCCGCCATCTGCGACGTCGCCGAGAAGTATGGCGCCTTGACTTACCTCGATGAGGTGCACGCCGTCGGCCTTTATGGCCCGCGCGGTGGCGGCATCGCCGAGCGCGACAGCGTCATGGGCCGCGTCGACATCATCAACGGCACGCTCGCCAAGGGTTTCGGCGTCATGGGCGGCTACATCGCGGCCTCCCGCGATTGCTGCGACGCCATCCGCTCCTACGCCGCCGGGTTCATCTTCACGACCTCGCTCGCTCCGGCGCTGGCCGCCGGTGCCGTGGTCAGCATCCGCCACCTCAAGTCGAGCACCATCGAGCGCGCGCAAATTCAAGAGCGCGCCGACTTGGTTAGGAGCCGCCTGGTCGAAGCCGGCCTGCCGGTCGTCATGTCGCCGAGCCACATCGTGCCCGTGACCATCGGCGATCCGGTCCACTGCAAGGCGGTGACCGACGCCCTTCTTGAGCATTATGCGATCTACGTGCAGCCAATCAACTATCCGACCGTGCCGCGCGGCACCGAGCGGATCCGGCTGACGCCTTCGCCGGTGCACACGCCCGCGCAGGTCGATCACCTCATCTCGGCACTGACCGAGCTGTGGGAGGCTTGCCCACTGTCCAAGGGCCAGGTCGTGCGGCTGGCGGCCGAGTAACCGCCCCGCTGCGCTTCGGCGCACCCCCTAAAAATCGCTAGTTGGAAACCGCGATAAGCGGTACGGCTTGAGCCAGAAGCGGCGCGGCCATACTATGGACGCAAGCCTATAGGCTGCCCCGCGCGCTCGAATTCAACCCATTCATCTGCCGTGATAACAAGGACAGAGACCGATGTTTAACGCCAAGGCCGAGCCCGTCTCCAAGAGCGGATTTTTCACCGCCAGCATTGCCGACGGCGATCCGGAGGTCGCCGATGCGATCGGCAAGGAGCTTGGCCGCCAGCAACATGAGATCGAGCTGATCGCCTCGGAGAACATCGTCTCGAAGGCTGTGCTGGAAGCGGCCGGCAGCGTGCTGACCAACAAGTACGCAGAAGGCTATCCCGGCCGGCGCTACTACGGCGGCTGTCAGTACGTCGACATCGTCGAGCAGCTCGCCATCGACCGCGCCAAGAAGCTGTTCGGCTGCGGCTTCGCCAACGTGCAGCCGAATTCGGGAAGCCAGGCGAACCAGGGTGTGTTCAACGCGCTCGCCGCGCCAGGCGACACTATCCTCGGCCTCAGCCTCGCCGCGGGCGGTCACTTGACGCACGGCTCGCCCGTCAACCAGTCAGGCAAGTGGTTCAAGCCGGTATCGTACATGGTTCGCCCCGACACGCACCGCGTCGACATGGACGAGGTTTATAAGCTCGCCCTCGAGCATCGCCCGCGCATCATCATCGCCGGCGGCTCCGCCTACCCGCGCCAGTTCGAGTTCGCCGACTTCCGCGCCATCGCCAACGAGGTGGGCGCCTACCTGATGGTCGACATGGCGCACTTTGCCGGTCTCGTCGCCGGCGGCCAGCATCCGAGCCCGTTCCCGCACGCGCACGTCGTCACCACGACGACGCACAAGACGTTGCGCGGGCCGCGCGGCGGCATGATCCTGACCAACGACGCGGACATCGCCAAGAAGATCAACTCGGCAATCTTCCCGGGCATCCAGGGCGGCCCGCTGATGCACATCATTGCCGCCAAGGCCGTGGCCTTCGGCGAGGCACTGCGTCCCGACTTCAAGATCTACGCCAAGAACGTCATCGAGAACGCCAAGGCGATGGGCGAGGTGCTGGTCAACTCGGGCTTCGCGCTCGTCTCCGGCGGCACCGACACGCATCTCATCCTGCTCGACCTGCGCCCCAAGAAGCTGACCGGCAACACCTCCGAGAAGGCGATGGAGCGCGCGCATATCACCTGCAACAAGAACGGCGTGCCGTTCGACCCGGAGAAGCCGATGGTCACCTCCGGCGTGCGCCTCGGCGCCCCGGCCGGCACGACGCGCGGCTTCGGCGTCGCCGAGTTCCAGGAGATCGGCCGCATGATCGCCGAGGTGCTCGACGGTCTCGCCAAGAACGGCGCCGAGGACAATGGCGCGGTCGAAGCCAAGGTCAAGGCGCAGGCCATCGATTTGTGCAAGCGCTTCCCCATCTACTCCTGATCGTCAGTTACCAACACGAGCGAGGCGCGCTTGGGATATCCCGGCGCGCCTCGTTGCTTCTGTGCTGCCGCTACGGCTAAGTAGTCATCCACCGCGCGGCGACGGCAGGAGCCGGCGGGCGAAGGGGAGGCCTTGATGCGCTGCCCGTATTGCGCCGGCGAAAATACGCAAGTGAAGGACAGCCGTCCGACCGAGGAGAACGCGGCCATCCGTCGGCGCCGCGTGTGCCCGGACTGCGGCGGGCGCTTCACGACGTTTGAGCGCGTGCAACTGCGCGAATTACTCGTCGTCAAGCGCTCCGGCCGCAAGGTTGCCTTCGATCGCGACAAGCTGATGCGTTCGGTCGAGGTCGCGCTGCGCAAGCGTCCCATCGATCGCGAGCGCATCGAGCGGATGGTGTCGGGGCTGGTGCGCCAGCTGGAGAACGCCGGCGAGAGCGAGGTTGCGTCCTCGACGATCGGCGGCCTCGTCATGGAGGCCCTGCGTGGCCTCGACCCCGTCGCCTACGTGCGCTTTGCCTCCGTTTATCGCGATTTCCGCGAGGCGTCGGATTTCCACGAGGTGCTCGGTGAGATTGCCGCCGAGCCGGCCGCCGCGCATGAAGCGGCGCACATCGCCTTCGAGAGCTCCGTTGTGGAGACGGCGCCGCTCAAGAAGCATTGAGCGCCATGCGCCCTGCGGAGCGCACCGGCTTCGACGCCCAGATGATGCAGATCGCACTGGGCGTGGCGATGCGCGGAGTCGGACGCACGGCTCCCAACCCATCGGTTGGCGCGGTCATCGCCGATGAGCGCAGCGGCGAAATCATCGCGCGCGGCTGGACGGCGCCGGGTGGGCGCCCGCACGCGGAGACCGAGGCCATCGCCCGCGCCGGAACGCGTGCGCGCGGGGCCACCATGTACGTGACTCTCGAGCCGTGCTCGCACTACGGCATGACCCCGCCGTGTGCCGACGCCATCGTCGGCGCCGGCCTTGCCCGTGTCGTGTGCGCCATCGAGGATCCCGATCCGCGCGTCGCCGGGCGCGGACTTTCCCGGCTGCGCCGGGCGGGCGTCGCGGTCGAGCGCGGCCTGATGGTGGAGGCGGCGCACTGGATCGCCGCCGGGCACATCCTCCGCGTTACCGAGCGGCGCCCGCTGGTGACCGTCAAGTTGGCGCTCGATGCCGATGACGCCGTGCCGCGTGGTGGCGAGGGCAAGCCGGCGTGGGTGACCAGCGAAGCGGCACGCGCCCGCGGGCATCTGCTGCGTGCGCGCTCTGACGCCATTCTGGTTGGCCGGCGTACTGTGCTTGACGATGACCCACTGCTCACCTGCCGCCTACCCGGACTGGAGCAACGCTCGCCCGCGCGCATTGTGCTGGCGCGCGAGCTTGTCGGGCTAGAAAATTCACGCCTGATACAGACGGCCCGACAGCATCCGGTGTGGGTGTTCTGTGGTGAGAATGCAGACGCCGGGGCGATCGGCGTTGCGGGCGCCGAGATCTTGCCGATGCGGCTCGTTGCTGGCGCGTTCTGGTTGCCCGCCGTCATGGAGGCGTTGGTGGCGCGTGGCATAACGCGATTGCTAGTTGAGGGTGGCCCAGCAACTTGGCAGGCGTTCATGCGCGCCGGCCTCATCGACGAGGCGCTGCTATTTCGCGCGCGCGGGCCTGACGGGGCCAAGCTAGCGCCTGCGGCGGCCCTGGCATCGCTCTCCCGCTATATTTCGATAGAAGGTTTCGAGATTTACGATCGGCGAACCATCGGCGGCGACGATATGCTGGCGTTGCGCCGGCACTGGCATCGCGGTGGTGACCGCCGACGAACGGAAGTTACGTAAGGCAGCGAGGAAGCCATGTTCACCGGCATCGTCTCCGACATCGGCGAGGTCACGGCGCGCGAGGACGGCCGCTTCACGATCCGGGCGCGCTACCCCGCACAGGAGCTGGAGGTAGGCGGCTCGATGGCGTGTGACGGGTGTTGCCTGACGATGACGTCGGTGCGCGCCGAGGCGTCGGGAAGCGTGTTCACCGTCGATGTCTCCAACGAGACGCGTGGCAAGACGACGATTGGCGCGTGGCAGCCGGGTCGCAAGCTCAACCTCGAGCGGTCGCTGCGTCTCGGCCAGGAGCTGGGCGGCCATCTCGTCATGGGACATGTCGACGGCCTGGCGCGCATCGTCGATATCGTGCCGGACGGGGAGAGCCGCCGATTCTCCTTCGAAGTAGCCGAGCACCTCGCCCCTTACATTGCGCCGAAAGGCTCTATTAGCCTCGATGGCGTGTCGTTGACGGTCAACGAGGTGAGCGACACGCGCTTTGGGGTCAACGTCATCCCTCACACCTTGACGGTGACGACCTGGGGCGCGAAAACCCCCGGGCAATCGGTCAACCTCGAAGTTGACCTGTTCGCGCGCTATATCGCGCGGCTCCTGGAGTTTCGCCCGTGACGCACGACGTTGGCAAATACGCCATCTCGGAAGGCCGTGGCTGTCTGTCCTCGATCCCTGAGATCCTGGAGGACATGCGCAATGGCCGCATGGTCGTGCTCGTCGACGCCGAGGAGCGCGAGAACGAGGGCGACCTGGTCATTCCCGCGCAGATGGCGACGCCCGATGCCGTAAACTTCATGGCGCGCTACGGCCGCGGACTGATTTGTCTGACGTTGACCGGCGCCCGCGCCAGCGAGTTGCAGCTCGAGGCGATGGTCGGACTCAACCGTTCGCGCAATCGCACCGCCTTCACGCAGTCGATCGAGGCGCGCGAGGGCATCTCTACCGGCATCTCTGCCGCCGATCGCGCGCGCACCATCGCGACCGCGATCGACTCGACGAAAGGCGCTGCCGACATCGTCTCTCCCGGGCACGTGTTCCCGCTCGTCGCCCGCGAGGGCGGTGTGCTGATCCGCGCCGGCCATACGGAAGCGTCGGTCGATCTGGCCCGCCTTGCCGGGCTCTATCCAGCGGCCGTCATTTGCGAGATCATGAACGATGACGGCACCATGGCACGCATGCCCGATCTCGTCGCGTTCGCGCAGCGCCATGCCCTCAAGATCGGCGCCATCGAGGATCTCATCGCCTACCGGCTGCGCAATGACCATCTTGTGCGCGCCATTGCCAAGACCAGCGTGACGACGGCGGCGGCCGGCAAATTCGACCTGCACGTCTACGAGACGACGGTCGAGAGCGGCGAGCACCTCGCGCTGGTCAAGGGCGATCTTTCGGCGCCCGGCCCGGTGCTGGCGCGCGTGCATGCCGTCAACCTGCTCGGCGACCTGCTCGGCGTCGGCGAGGCGGGTGAGGGCAGCCAGATTGCCTGTTCGTTGCGCATGATCGAAAAGGAAGGGCGCGGCGTCGTCGTGCTCATCCGTGACCTGCGGCCGAAGTCGGTGTCCGAATGGATCGGCGGGCGCGTGCAGCCGGCCCAGCCCGCCGCAGGCGCACGCGAGCGGCGCCGAGTCGAGATTGGCGTCGGCTCGCAGATACTGACCGATCTTGGCGTGCGTGACATGGTGCTACTGACCAATTCCCCGGCGCACGTCTACGTCGGCCTCGAGGGCTTCGGATTGCGCATCGTCGGCACGCGCAGGATCGAGTGAGATGATCGTCAAGCTGGACAGACCAACGAGCAGCGCGGGCAGGCCTCCGAAAGGCGAAATGCGTGCGCGAGTGCTCATCGTCGAGGGGCGCTTCTACGACAAGATATCCGACGAGCTTATCGGCGGCGCCGTCGCGGCGCTCGATGCGCAGGGTGTCGCGCACGATCGCGTCACTGTGCCGGGCGCACTGGAGATCCCGCAGGTGCTGGCGCAAGCGGCTGTCACGGGGCTCATTCCGCGCCGCGCCGACAACGGCAAATGGGACGGAGCCATTGCACTCGGCTGCGTCATCCGCGGCGAGACCTCGCACTACGACATCGTTTGCAACAACGCCAATCACTGGCTGATGGAGGTCGCCATCAAGCACGCCGTGCCGGTCGGCAATGGCATCTTGACGGTAGATAACGAGGAGCAGGCGCTGGCGCGGGCGCGTGGCGGCACCAGCGGAAAAGGTGGAGACGCGGCGCGCGCCTGTCTGCGGCTGATCGAGCTTCAGCGCGCATTCGAGGGGCAGAGCGCATGACCACCACCAGCAAAGCGACACCAACGCCGGGCAAGATCGCGCTGCCCCCGCGTACCGCAGCGCGCGTTGCCACCGTGCAAGGCCTCTACCAGATGGACCTCGCCGGTACCGACCTCAACGATGTCATCGACGAGTTCGTGCGCCTGCGCTTTCCGCGCGCCCCGGGCGATGAAGCCGCGGCGGGCGCCGATCCTGCTTTCTTCGCCGAGCTGCTGCGCGGCGTCGTGCGCCGCCAGCGCGATATCGATCCGCTCGTCGATCAGCAGCTCGCCGAAGGCTGGCGCCTCGTGCGCATCGACGCCATCGTGCGCGCCATCCTGCGGGCCGGCGTGTTCGAGCTGATGGAGCGCCCCGACGTGCCGCACCGCGTCGTCATCAACGAGTACATCAACGTCGCGCACTCGTTCTTCTCCGAGGATGAGCCGAAGGTCGTCAACGGCGTGCTGGACAAGCTGGCGCGGCAGCTGCGCGCAGCCGAGTTCAATCGCGATGACACGCGATCCAAGTGACCGGGCCCATTCCCGTCAGATACACGGCGAGGAAGCGCTGATCGCCGAGTTCTGGGCACCGCTCGCTGCCGGCTTTTCCGGTGCGTTCGAACTCAAGGACGACTGCGCGCTGCTAGCGCCGCCGGGGGGGGCCGAACTGGTGGTGACGACCGATGCCGTCATCGCCGGTGTGCACTTTTTCCCCGACGAACATCCAGCGGCGATCGCTTGGAAGGCGCTGGCAGTGAACATCTCCGATCTCGTCGCCAAGGGCGCCGCGCCGCTGGCTTATCTCATGAGCGCAGCGTTTCCCGCGGCACCGGATCGAATTTGGCTGAGAGAATTCACTGACGGTCTGCGCGGCGCGCAAGAAGCGTTCGGCTGCCAGCTTGCCGGCGGCGATACGGACCGAACGCCCGGGCCGCTCAGCGTCTCGATCACCGCCTTCGGCCTCGTGCCGGCGGGGGGCATGGTGCGCCGCGCGACGGCACAACCGGGCGATCTCGTTTATGTTTCGGGCACGATCGGCGACGCGGCGCTCGGCCTCGCAATACGCCGCGATCCGGCCATGCGTGATCGTTGCGGGCTCGCCGACGACGCTAGCCGGTATTTCGACGGGAAATTCTCCCGACCGCACCCGCCGGTCGCGTTGGTACCCATTCTCCGCGCTTGCGCCTCGGCGGCGATGGACGTTTCAGACGGCCTCATCAAGGATTTCGATCGTCTATGCCGTGCGTCCGTCGTCGGCGGCCGCATCGAGGGGTCGCGCGTGCCGCTATCGGATGCCGCTGGCGCCGTTCTCGCCGCGGGCGGGGTATCGCATGTCGATCTGATGACGGGCGGCGAGGACTACGAGGTACTAACGACGGTCCCGCCCGAGCGCGCCAGCGAGTTCGAGCGCCGTGCATCTGAGGCGGGCACACGTGTAACGTGCGTGGGTGACATCACGCAGGCTGCAACTGGCGTCATAGCGACGGATGCGACGGGCGAGGTCATCGTCAGCCCAAAGACGGGCTGGGATCACTTTCAGACTTCCGACGTGGCTTGAACGCAAGGCTCACTGCGACCAAATCGCATCTCTACGCGGGCTTCCCTCCACCGAGACAATTTAACGGCATCCAATCGTCTTGGTTTGGCCATATCCTGGCGGCTATTGAGCCAATTGGCGTGTGGAGGTTGGGCGGAAGCGCCGCGGGGCATTGCGGTCATTCCGGCGGCTGGGTTGGCGGCTCATCGCAGTAAGTAATCAGGACGGATTCATGCTGGCATATCGCGCGCCTGCGCGGCTACTTGGTTGGCACTTTATCAAGCGTGGTGCAGAACCTGGCAGCCTGGTCATGTGCGCCCTCGCCAGCCTATTCGGCGTGCTCGTGCTCGGCGCACCGGCGCACGGGCAGGCAGCTCAGGCCAATTGGTGGGAGAGCCTCACCGGCTCCGGCACCCCCGACTACACTGGCCGCCGGCAGGAGGATCGCGCGCGCGATCGTACCGCTCAGCAGAACGAGCCGCTCGACGATCTGCGCCCAGACGCCATGCCGATGCGCAGCGACGAGATGATCGCCGCCATAGACGCCGCCATCGCCAAGTACCAGCAGATCGCCGACAACGGCGGCTGGCCGGTCATTCCCCCAGGCCGGATGATGCGCGAAGGCGAGGATGACGAGCGCGTGCCACTGCTGCGTCGCCGCCTGCGCATGAGCGGCGATCTAGCGCCACGCCAAGACGCGTACAATTCCTATACCTTCGACGGCGAGCTCTCCGACGCGGTGCGCCGCTATCAGCGCCGCAATGGTCTACGTCCGACCGGCCGCGTCGAGCGCTCGACCTATCCCGCACTCAACATGACGGTCGATGAGCGAATTGCGCAGCTGCGCATGAACCTCGGCCGCATCCGCGAGTTGATGGCGACACCGGTCGAGGAGCGCTACGTCCTCGTCAACGTGCCGGCATTCCAGCTGGAGGCGGTGGAGAAATACGAGGTGCAGCAGCGGCACCGCGTCATCGTCGGCCGCACCGAGCGTCAGTCGCCTTCGGTGAAGGCGACCATCCGTGCGCTAAACTTCTTTCCCTACTGGCGCGTGCCCGAGAGTGTGGCGCACCTTGATCTCATCCCGCGCCTCATGAAGGAGCCGGAGTACCTGCAGAACGAAAAGATCCGCGTGCTCGACCCGGCCGGCAACAAGGAGGTCGATCCCCAGACGGTCGACTGGAACTCGGCGGAAGCCAAAAAGCTCAAGTTCCGTCAGGATCCCGGGCCGCAGAACGCGTTGGGTCTGGTGCGCATAGACATGCCCAACGTGCACACGGTCTACATGCACGACACGCCGATGAAGCCGCTGTTCAAGCAGCGCTCGCGCGCCTTCAGCGCCGGA
This sequence comes from Hyphomicrobium sp., assembly GCA_036559705.1. GTDB lineage: Bacteria > Pseudomonadota > Alphaproteobacteria > Rhizobiales > Hyphomicrobiaceae > Hyphomicrobium_A. The sequence goes on along the minus strand of DATBSP010000104.1, from coordinate 1,185 downwards.
TGCGTGCGGGTCGAGGGCGTGTTCGATCTCGCCGACTGGCTAGCGCACAACGAACCCGGCTGGAACGAGCCAGGTCGTGCCCAATCGATCGTCGAGGCGGGTCAGGCCGTTGACGTCAACCTCACGCGCCCCGTGCCGGTGTATTTCGTCTACGTCACCGCCTGGGCCGAGCGTGACGGCGACGTCGAGTTCCGGCCCGACATCTACGGTCGCGACGGCGCCGTCGATCAGATCGCCGAGATGGACCGCGATCCCAATGAGCCGGCGCCGGCGGTGACGCTGGCACCCTGATCGCAGGCAATATTGTGCTTCTTCGGCGACTTCGTTGAACGGCCCGCGCTCGGCGTTGGTACCGAACCTGTTGTCGAAATCAACCGTTCCACCTTCGACCGGGATCGCGCGAAGAGGCTACACAGACAGCGACATCTAGGGCAGTCTGACTGACGGAGACAAGCTGATGGCGTCGATACGTCGAGAGGAGATCGTCCGGGTTTCGGCGGAAAAAGCCTGGGCCGCGCTGCGCAATGTGGGCATGCCGCAGCGGCTTTTTGCTGGCGTACTGGTTGACAGCCGCATCGATGGCGATGTTCGCACTGTGACTTTCGCCAACGGCATGATCGTTCGCGAGCGCATCGTTGACATTGACGAGGAAAACAAGCGCGTGGCGTACGCCGTGATCGATGGCATGTTTGAGCACCATTCCGCGTCGATGGAAATTGTCCCCGACGGCTTGGGGCGCTGCCGGTTTGTCTGGATCAGCGACTTCCTTCCGAACGAGCGGATGGAGATGGTCGCGCCACTCGTCGAGCAAGGCTCCCGGGCGCTAGTCCGCAATCTCGAGGCAGATTTGGGCGCCTCAGGCGCGAACTAATCAGACAAGTCGCAAGCTTGATGACAACCGGTGGTCGCTCGAGGCCATGCGGCGCAAGTGGCTTTAAGTGCTGACGCCTCAATGTCGGTGCACCCATTAATTTAGCGGCCGCAACACCGCAAATCAGCTAGAGACTTCCTGTGTTGCTAAGCAATGCCGGAAAATTTCTTGGTCGGAGATCGAACGGGTATGCCACAGTCATTCACCTCCTTTGATGAGTTTTGGGCGTTCTATCTGCGAGCGCACGGGAAGCCCCTAACGCGCGCCCTTCACATCGCAGGGACCATGTTGAGTTTTGCCTTTCTTGTGGCTGC
>DATBSP010000103.1:0-17478 GCA_036559705.1 Hyphomicrobium sp. | reverse complement strand
CGGGCGGGCAAAGTACCGGTTCAGGCGCTTGGTTGCGAAATTCGCTGAACCTTCGGCGGCGGATGCATTCAACCGCAACTTTGGCGTTCTGCCTGTCGCCTCCAACTAGCCAGCGCTTTGCGTCAGGAGCGCGTGGCGCTCTACACGCCCGAGCACAGACCGGAGGGGCCGCGGCCTTTCCCAGTGCCGCTGCCGCGCACCTGGCTGAAGCGTCCGGTCCCATGCGAAACGCGCGGGCCGGCCACCGCCGTCAGCGAGACGCTCCCCGAGTTCGACACGCGGCCGCCCAGGCTGATCGAGTAGAAGGCGAACGATCCGCCGGTCGAATAAATGCGGCCGCCGGCTATGCCCATGCCGATCGGGATGGTGCCGCAATGGCCGCGGGTCGTCACCGCCGTTATGCTCCAGTTGCCGTCGAACTTGGCGACGCTGGCACCAAATGCGATAATCGGGCAATGCGCTCCGACGTTTCGAGAGCCGGCGACTCGGTTAGAATGCAGGCGCATGGAAGAAGTCTCACGCACATTCCCGACGCTTCGCCGGTGGCGAGGCATGAGCGAAAGCGAGCAGGACGCCCTGCTCGACAAGATCGCGGCGCGGCGGCGGTGGCGCCTCATCAGATCCCGCGCCATCGTTGCGCTGGTGTGCCTCGCCGCCGTGGCAATCGGCGCCGCGCTCATCCTCGCGCGTTGATTCGCGCGGTCAACGCCGGCGTCAGTAGGGCCGCCGTCAGTAGGGATGGGCGTAAAAGCGAACCCGCGGCCCGTACCCGTAGCCGCCGTTGTACCCGCCATACTCATACGGGTCATAGCTATAGTACCGGCCGCCATAGCCGTCGTTGCCGCCCCAACGGCGCAGCTGCTCTCGATCCTCGGCGTTCAGGTAGCGGCCCTGGCGCTCCTTGGCGCGGGCGTTCTCGACCGAGCTGACGGAATCGGCAAGCGCCATAGAGGGCGCCAACGCCATAACCATCGCCGCTCCGGCGATGACGCATGTCCATTTCATGGCTGTACTCCTTCGCTTAAGCGTGAGGTCTGCGCCGTAAACGTCGGACCTCAACGGCTGTTCCGGCCCTAGAACCACATGTCGGCAACGCAGCGTCCGTCGCGGCCGAGGTCATCGAAGCTGACAAGCCCGTCGAAGTGATCCATGACGATGGCACCTACCGCCTCGGGTTCCGCGAGCCGCAGATTGACGGCAATGCGGTGGCGGCCGTCCGCACCGGGGCCGAGCGCGCCCCAATAGGCGACGCAGCCGCAGTCGCCACAGAAATGAAAGCCAAGATGCCGGCCGCGGACATAGACACGCGTCGGCCCCGATACGCGGATGCGCTCGTCTTCGCAATCGTAGGCCCACAGCACCCCGTAGCGCCGGCAGACGGTGCAATTGCAGGCCGTGGCCGCCTCGGGCGTTCCGTCAAAACTCCAGCGGACGGCGCCGCAATGGCAAGAGCCTTCGATCATCCTATCGCCCGCATTTTGATCGGCATAAGCCATATCACGGCCGGCAGACCTGCTCACCTGTACACCACGCGCGAGGCCCGGCTGAAGCGGTTGCCCGACCCCTCGTCGATGATTTCTAAAAATCCTTGTGGTCTGTCTAACTGCATCGCCATTGCCGATGCGGAGAGGGAAAATCGCATGGTCAACGTCGTCATGGTGCTGCTGAGCGTGCTGTTGCCGCTCCTCCACCTCGCCTTCACCAAGGGCCCGTGGATACGGCGCAACGTGCTGCGCCTTTTGCTCATCTACGCCTTCGTGTTCGACGTTGGCGCCGTCGGCTTCCTGTTCGGCTTCATCCCGCACGTTTTTTTTGCCGACGAGGCGGCCAAGATGATCGGTTGGCCGGCGGGCAGCCCGTTCCAGTTCGAGGTCGGCCTGCACGATGGCGCCTGGGGCATCCTCGGCTTCCTGTGCGTCTTCATCGGCGGCGGCTTCTGGCTGGCGACGGCCATCGGCTGGTCCTTCTTCATGTTCGGCGCCGCCTGGGGCCACATCCAGCAGGTGCTCGTCGAGGGCAACTACGCGCCGTACAACTTCTTTCCGGCGCTCACCGACACGCTCATCCCGATCTGGCTGTTGGGGCTGCTCTACGCGTATTGGCGCGCCGGTGGGCTCGACGGCAAGCTGCGCCGCGAGACGTGACGCGCGCGTTTCGTCATGGCAGCGCCCCTGGCCACTGCGGAACTCCCTTGAGGGGGAAGAATCCGCCGCCATTCGCAATCGCGCTAACGAGGATGTGGACGAAGTTCGCATACTCGCGTCGCAAGGCTTAAGTCCTTGGGGCCTCGGCAGGCATTAGTCGGCGTGGTTGGTGAGGGCGACGAACTCCGGGTCCTCTTGGGCGCGGCGCTCGAAGCTGAGGAAGTCATAATACCCGCAGCGGCCGCCGCCGGGGAACGAGCGGCACACCGCCGGGCGCGCTTCGTAGATCGTGCAGCAACGCTTCGTCGTATCGAAGAACCGGCAGATCTTGCCGAACACGTCGTCCCTCTTGCGCCGCATGGCGTACTTGCGCCCATGCTCCTCTTTGGTAAACGCCCGTTTGGCGTCCTCGAACGAGAGCTGGTGGTGGCGGGCAAGCCGTTCCACGTCCCGCTTATCCAATGGAATGAGTGGGTAGGAGCAGCAATAACCCGGGCATTTCTGACACTTATATTGTGGTGGGCTCACGCGCGGCGCCTCTCCTGCGGTGTTTCGGCCACCCTTCAACCCATAGCACGCCTTGCAGGCGATGGACGGCGGACTCCCGCTTGACTCATGCAATGCTCCGTGGGGAAAGAGCAAGGGGGATGACCGCCTTGCCTGTTAAGGCTTGGGTAATGTCACACTTTTTCCCATAAGGTCTGCGTAGGTCGCGCGGCAGCGCGGGGGTACCAAGAGTATGGCGGACAAGGCACGTCTTAGTCCGGAAACGGAGACGCCGGTCAACCCATACAGTCTGCTCGAGGCCGTCAACAGCTCGAGCGACACGGCGCACACCGGCTGGCTCATCTTCCTCGCCATCATGACTTACCTCATGATCGCCGTCGCCGGCGTCACGCACGAGGCACTCCTGCTCGAGACGCCAGTGCAGCTGCCGATCCTGCAGGTCAACATCCAGCTCAAGCAGTTCTTCCAGTTCGCCCCCATCGTACTGGTGCTGTTCCACCTCGGCATCCTCGCCCAACTCGTGCTGCTGGCCCGCAAGACGCTCGAGTTCGATCACGCCATCCGCTTCCTCGAGACCTCCGACAAGCGCACGCACCCGCTGCGCCTCGAGCTGCACAACTTCTTCTTCGTACAGGCGATTGCCGGCCCGCAGCGCTCAGCCGTGATGAGCGGCTTCCTCAAAATCATGTCATGGCTGACGATAGTCATCTTGCCGGTCGTGCTGCTGCTCTACATGCAGGTAGCGTTCCTGCCCTATCACGACGTGACGACGACGTGGATCAACCGCATCTTCCTGACGCTCGACATCGCCGGCGTGCTGCTCATCGGCGTGTTCCTCATGCGGGCCGAGACATCGTTCTTCCAGGCATTTTGGCGCTCGACGTTCGCACATCCGCTGAGCTCGATCTCGACGACGCTGGTGCTGGCGCTGGTTGCCTACCTATCGTTCTTTGCTGCGACGGTACCGGGCGAGCCGCTCGACCGCATGGGCCAGAAGCTCATGGCGTGGACGGTGCCGAACGAAGGCAGCAAGGTGCAGCAGGGCGGCTTTTCGCTGCCATTCCTCAGCGGCGCGGCCGACGGCACGCTGTTTGGCATCTTCCGGCGCAACCTCGTCGTCACCGATTCAGACCTGACAAGCGATCGCAATGAGGGCGGCGAGAAAACGAAAACGCTGCGCCTGCGCGGCCGCGACCTGCGTTACGCCAAGCTCGACCGCACCGACCTCAGCGGCGCCGATCTCACCGGCGCTAGCCTGGACGGCGCCAGCCTCGTCGGCGCCAATCTGCAGAATGCGTCGCTGAGCTGCGCCGAACCAGACCTCGTCATGCTCAGCGACAACCGCCTCGCCGCGAGGTGCGCCTCGGCACGCGACGTCGACCTGACGCGCGCCCAGCTTGGGCAAGCGCGGCTGTGGGGCGTCGACCTGCGCGGCGCCAAGCTCGACGAGGCACAGCTCGACGGCGCCGATCTTTCCAACTCGCTGCTCACTGGCGCCAGCCTCTCCAATGCGCATCTTGAAAAGGCCGACCTCACCGGCGGCGTGCAGGCGCAGGGCGCCAATTTCCTCAACGCCTCACTGCAAGGCGCCGATCTCACCGGCGCGCAGTTGCAGCTCGCCGATTTCACCAGCGCCGCCATGCAGGGTGCGATCCTGAACTTTGCGCGCCTCGAAGGCGCTTCGCTGCGCGGCGCCGATCTCGAGGCGGCCAGCCTGCAGCAGGCCAAGCTGATGGCCACCGACATGACCGGTATGAAGATGGCCGGCAGCGACCTGCGCGGGGCCGTCATCTGGATGGCGCAGCCGCCGATATGGGACACCACGGGACTCACCGATCTCTCCGAACTCGCCGTGCGCGCCCCCGACGAGGCCGAGCGCGGCGCCATGAAGTCGAGCCTGGAGCGCATCTCCGACGACGAGGTGCGCCGCCGCGCCATTGAGATGGTCGGGTCGCTGGCCGAGAAGGACACCACCTGGTCCGGCAGCATCGACCAGCAGCGCTGGCAGAGCTGGGTCGGGGCCTCGCCGGTGCCGCCGGCGCTCAACTACAAGTTCGACCTCACCAACTACCTCACCAAGCTCATGTGCAGCGCGCGCTGGAGCAACGGCGCCGTCGCCACCGGCATCGCCCGCCGCGCGGTCGCCCAGCAGTTCCGCGGCGACGTGGTTGCCGTCTACGATGGCCTCAAGGCGGGCACCTGCCCGGCCTCGACCCAGGCGTCGGCCAAGGTGATGAAGGATCTTTCCACCGCCGCGGAAAGCGCCCGCTTCTGAGCCGTTGCGGGCCCTTGCCAACGTCCTCGCCGCGCCTTAATTATGGAACATATAAGGAACGCGCATGTTGGCGTTCATGGCGGCTTTTAAGCGTGGACAACCGGCAGGCTGCCACCGCGCGTGCCGCCGTGTTCGGCTAGGTTCCGGTTTAGGGTTGTGAGTGCGACTCATGAGGGGTGCTGCCCGGTTTGCGGCGGGCGCCCATGGCAACATGACGATTGGCGCTGCAACGCGGCGCCTGCAATGCGAGGAGTGAAGTATGGCTGGTTCGGTCAACAAGGTGATCCTGGTCGGCAATCTCGGCAAGGATCCGGAGATCCGCCGCACCCAGGACGGCCGTCCGATCGCCAACCTGCGCATCGCCACCTCCGAATCCTGGCGCGACAAGTCGACGGGCGAGCGCCGCGAGAAGACCGAGTGGCACTCGGTCGTCATCTTCAATGAGAACCTCTGCAAGATCGCCGAGCAGTACCTGAAGAAGGGCTCCAAGGTGTTCATCGAGGGCGCGTTGCAGACGCGCAAATGGCAGGACCAGTCCGGCCAGGACCGCTACTCGACCGAGGTCGTGCTGCAGGGCTTCAACGGCAACCTGACGATGCTCGACGGCCGTGCCGGCGGCGGCATGCAGGAGGCCGGCCAGTCAGACTACGCCGGGGCTGAGAGCAGCTACTCAGATGCGCCGCGCTCGGGTCGGAGCGGCGGCGGCGCCAAGAGCAGCAGCGGCGGCTTTGACAAGCAGCTCGACGACGAGATCCCGTTCTAAGCCACGTGACTTCCCGTAACTGTCCCGGGGCCCGGCTCCGGGACTGTTTTTTTTGCGTACGCGACGCATCGGCTCGACGGCCGTCGTCGTCACGGCGGAGCCGGGCTGCGCGCGGATGCAAAGCAGGCGCCGATGTGTTCTCGCTGTCCGTCGATGTTGCGTCGGCGCAGGGACGCGATCGTGATCGCGGTCCGGGCCCCGGATACGATCGCGGGCCACCCGGTTACGATCGTGGCCGCGATCCTGATCGCGGCCGTGAAGAGTGGGAGCTGCTGGGCGAGCAGTTCGTTGGTTTCGGCGTCGATCGCGACACCATTCGCGTCGGGCGCCGCGAAGGCCGCTTCAGCAAACTGGCACTGGAGGTTCGCGACAACGACGTCGAGATCCTCGACCTGACTGTCTTCTTCAATCGTGGACCGCCGCAGAGCCTGCGCGTGCGCGAGCTCATTCGCGCCGGTACACGATCCGCGTCGGCCGCCGCGAAGGCCGCTTTAGCGCCATTCAGCTGCGCGTGTCGCGCAACAAGGTGCACATCCTCAACCTGCGCGTGGTCTACGAGCGCGGGCCGCCGGACGACATCGAGATGCGCTCGGAGATCCGCGACGGCGGCGAGACGCGTCCGCTCGATTTGCGCGGCGAACGGCGTGCCATCGATCGTGTTGAGCTCGTCTATCTCGCTCAGCCGAGCTTGAAGGGCTCGGCGCGCGTGTGCGAGTTCGGGCGTTCGTAACAGCGCTCAGCGATATCACCAAAAACGAAGAGCCCCGCTGCGAAGCGGGGCTCTATTAGTTTCGCGCGCTGTGACACTCAGGGCGACGCGGGAGGCGGCGCCGGCGTCGTGGTGTCAGCAGGTGGAGTCGTCGGCGCCGGATCGGTAGCCGGAGGCGTGGCGGGCGGCGTTGCCTCGGTCGCGGGAGCAGGCGTCTCAGCAGGCTCCATCGCCTTCTTGGCCGCCTCGTATGCGTCCTTGGTTGCCTCTTGCGCCTTTTCCAGCGCCGGTCCGGCCTGCGTCTTCACGTCTTCATAGGCTTTTTCCAGCGCGGGCTTGGCCTTCTCATAGGCTTCGTTGGCAGTGACGGAGCCCTTGTCGGAGAGCTCCTTCGCCTTCTCGATGGCGCGGTCGACAAGCGACTTGGGCGGCTGCTTGCGCTCGAACGGGGCCAATGCGTCAAGCACCTCCTTCGTCGCCTGCGGCAACGACACCATTACGATGCCATTCTCGTTCTTGATCTGCAGCGCGGCGAGGCTGATGCCGACGCGCTTCTCGCCGAAGCCGGCAAAGCCGCCGACGCCCATGACGACGCCCTGCACCTGATTGTCGGCGTTGAGGATCAGGTCCTCGATGTCGCCGATGATCTGGCCCTCGGCGTTGTGCACCTTGGCGCCGAGCAGCAGATCCTTGGCGAGATACTGACCTTCGCCCTGCGTCGTCAGGAACACGTCCTGGGGAATGGTGACCGTCTGGGCAAAGGCCGGCAGCGTCCAGAACGCCGCCACGGCCGCCAAGGCCAACATGCCTCTCTGCATCGAACTCTCCTTCATCCTATCCACCGGGCGAGCTTGTCGCGCCCGTTCGCCGGCAACCTAGCATTAACCACTGCCGCGCCCTGCGCATGTAGCCCCTCCGCATGACGCGCACAAGTCGGCGTCAGCCGCTGCAACCAAGCTTTCTGCTGCCGGCTAAGTTTTTGAAATAAGGAACAGAATTATCCTGCTTTGAGGCCCGCAACATAGCGTCGCGCTCGTTGCGCGGACGGCCCCGTTTAGGGTATTCTGGCTGTAGATTCAGCTCCCCGCCGCACGCCCCAAAAGGCGTGCGTCGCGCTATCAGCGGACAGCACAAAATCGTGGCCGACCACACCGACGACCCGACGCCCGGCGGCAAAGAGCCGAGCAATATCCGCCCCATTTCCATCTCCGAGGAGATGAAACGCTCGTACCTCGAGTACGCGATGAGCGTCATCGTCTCGCGCGCGCTGCCCGACGTGCGCGACGGCTTGAAGCCGGTGCACCGCCGCATCCTCTACGCGATGCAGCGCCTTGGGCTCGACTGGAACAAGAAGCACATGAAGTCGTCCAAAGTCGTGGGCGACACGATGGGTGACTTCCATCCGCACGGCAACCTTGCCATCTACGATGCGCTCGTGCGCATGGCGCAGGAATTCTCGCTACGCGTGCCGCTCATCGATGGCCAGGGCAACTTCGGCTCCGTCGACGGCGACCCCCCAGCGGCCGAACGCTACACCGAAGCGCGGCTCTCGAAGATCGCGCAATACCTGCTCGACGACCTCGACAAGGACACGGTCGAATTCAAGCCGAACTACGACGACCGCCTGCTGGAGCCATCGGTGCTGCCGGCGAAGTTCCCCAACCTCTTGGTCAACGGTGCCGGCGGCATCGCCGTCGGCATGGCGACGAACATTCCCCCGCACAACCTCGGCGAGGTCATCGACGCGTGCCTGGCGCACCTCGACAATCCCGAGGTCAGCATCGATGAGCTGTGCCAGATCATCCAAGGCCCCGACTTCCCGACCGGCGGCCTGATTATCGGCCGTAGCGGCATTCTTTCTGCCTATCACAAGGGCCGCGGCTCCATCCTCATGCGCGCCAAGGTCGAGATCGAGCAGGTCCGCAAGGACCGCGAGGCGCTGATCGTCACGGCGATCCCCTACCAGATCAACAAGAAGACGCTGATCGAGAAGATCGCGGACCTCGTGCGCGACAAGCGCGTCGAGGGCATCGCCGACATCTGGGACGAGACCAACCGCGAAGGCATGCGCATCGTCATCGAACTAAAGCGCGATGCTGTGGCCGACGTGGTCTTGAACCAGCTCTACCGTTTTTCCGACCTGCAGACGACGTTCGGCGCCAACATGCTGGCGATCAACGGTGGCCGGCCCGAGAGCCTCAATCTCAAAGACATGGTGGAGGCCTTCACCAACTTCCGCGAGGAGGTGGTCAGCCGGCGCACCAAGTTCCTGCTCAACAAGGCGCGCGAGCGCGCCCACGTGCTGGTCGGCCTCGCCATCGCAGTGGCCAACATCGACGAGGTGATCAAGCTCATTCGCCATGCGCCGAGTCCGGCCGTGGCGCGCGAGCAATTGATGGAGCGCGACTGGCCGGCGCGCGACATCGCCCCGCTGGTCGAGCTGATCGCCGATCCGCGCCACCGGGTGGCGACCGACGGCACCTACAAGCTGTCGGAGGAGCAGGCCAAAGCCATCCTCGAGTTGCGCCTTGCCCGCCTGACGGCGTTGGGACGCGACGAAATCGCCGACGAGCTGAAAAAGATCGGCGGGGAGATCAAGGAGTACCTCGCTATCCTCGCCTCGCGCCTGCGCGTCGTCGACATCGTCAAGAAAGAGCTCACCGACATCCGCGAGGAGTTCGCCACCCCGCGCAAGACCGAGATCCTCGAAATGGAGGGCGAGGTCGAGGACGAGGACCTCATACAGCGCGAGGACTGCGTCGTCACCGTTTCGCTCAAGGGCTACATCAAGCGCGTGCCGCTGGCGACGTATCGCGCACAGCGCCGCGGCGGCAAGGGCCGCACGGGCGCGGGCACGCGCGAGGAAGACGTCATCACCACGCTGTTCATCGCCTCGACCCACACCCCGGTGCTGTTCTTCTCCTCGCGCGGCATGTGCTACCGCATGAAGGTGTGGCGCCTGCCTGCGTCGACCCCGCAAGCCGTCGGCAAGGCGCTGGTCAACCTCTTACCGCTCGCCCAGGGCGAAATGATCACCTCGATCCTGCCGCTGCCCGAGGACGCCGAGACGTGGGGCACGCTGCAGCTCGCCTTCGCCACGAGATCCGGCAAGGTGCGCCGCAACGCGCTGTCTGACTTCGAGAACATCAATCGCAACGGCAAGATCGCCATGAAGCTCGACGACGGCGATTCCATCGTCGCCGTGCGCATCTGCACGCCGGAGAACGACGTGCTGCTGACGACGGCGCAAGGCCGCTGCATCCGCTTCCTGCTGCAGGACGAGGTGCGTCTGTTCAAGGGACGCGACAGCGACGGCGTGCGTGGCATCAAGCTCGACGACGGCGATCAGGTCATTTCCATGACGGTGTTGACGCACGTCGATGCCGATCCCTCCGAGCGCGCCGCCTACTTGAAGCAGGCGACCATGCTGCGCCGGGCACAGGGCGAGGAGATCGCCGATGCCGAGCAGCAGGCCGACGCGGAGGGAGATGAGGAGGTCGTCGAAGGCGCTGCCGAGCTGTCGCCGGAGCGCTACGCCGAGCTTTCCGCCAAGGAGCAGTTCGTGCTGACTGTTTCCGAGCGCGGCTTCGGCAAGCGTTCCTCGTCGTACGAGTACCGGATCTCCGGCCGCGGCGGCAAAGGCATCGTCGCCATGGTCGTCAACGACCGCAACGGACCGCTCGTCGCCTCGTTTCCGGTCAACGATGCGGACCAGATCATGCTCGTTACCGATGCCGGCCAGCTCATCCGCTGCCCGGTCGACGACGTGCGCATCGCCGGCCGCAACACGCAGGGCGTGCGCATCTTCAAGACCGATGCCGAGGAGAAGGTCGTCTCCGTCGAGCACATCCCCGACGACGGGAGCGAGGGCGGCGAGGAAGACGAGGTAAACGGCGAGACGGAGCCGCAGACCGAATAGGCACTGCTCTGTTGGGGGACTCGGCCGAGCGCCATTTGTTTACGGCGATGCGGTAAGCAATTGTACCCGCCTATACGCGCGCGATAAGACGAGGCGGTCCTGCAACCTGAGGCTAGCCCAACTCTAAGCCATGAAACGCATCGGCTTTTACCCCGGCTCGTTCGACCCCGTGACGCTCGGGCACACCGATGTCATCGCGCGCGCCTGCCGGCTCGTCGACAAGCTCGTCATCGGCGTCGGCCTGCACGACGCCAAGCAGCCCCTGTTTGCCGCCGACGAGCGCATCGCCATGCTGCAGGCCGAGGTGAAGCCGATCGCGGCCACGACCGGCACCGACATCGCCATCGTCACGTTTTCGGGCCTCGCCGTCGAGGCGGCGCGGGAGATCGGCGCCAGCGTCATCGTGCGGGGGCTGCGCGATGCCACCGACTTCGACTACGAAATGCAAATGGCCGGCATGAATGGCGCCATGGCTCCCGGCATTGAGACGGTGTTCGTCGCTGCCGCTCCCGGCGTGCGCCACATCGCGGCAAATCTCGTGCGGCAGATCGCGCTGATGGGTGGCGATGCATCCGCCTTCGTCTCGCCGGCTGTTGCCAAGCACCTCAAGTCCAAAGCCAAGCAGCGAAACTAGCGAACTTTTCGCGCGCCGCTCTCTGACGAGTTGCAGGATTACCCGCTGGGGCGGTAAGAATGCCGCTTCACAGCGGCTGCCGCAGCGCGCAGCCATCACACTCATAGCAACATGCGGGGGACGCGCCATGCGGATGTTGACATGCCTTGCTCTGGTGTTTTGCGTCATCGCCGGAGCGGCCTGCTCGGATCAGACCCAAGTCGCCGGCGCCGACGGCGACATCCTCGTCATCGAGACCAAGAACGGCAAGGTGCTCATCAAGCTGCGGCCGGACCTCGCGCCCAAGCACGTCGAGCGCGTCAAGACGCTCGCCAAGGAGAGCTTCTACGACGGGCTCAAATTCCATCGCGTCATCGGCGGCTTCATGGCGCAGACAGGCGACCCCTCCGGCAACGGCTCAGGCGGCTCGAACCTTCCCGATCTTCCTGCTGAGTTCTCGCAGGAGCCTTACAAGCGTGGCACCGTCGGCGCCGCCCGCACCGCCGATCCCAACAGCGCCAACAGTCAGTTTTTCATCTGCTTCACCGACAGCGGATGCTCGAGCCTCACCGGCCAGTACACCATCTGGGGTCAGGTCATCGAGGGCATGGATAACGTCGACAAGATCTCCAAAGGCGAGCCGCCGGCCATCCCCGATGTGATGGAGAAGGTCTACCTGCAGGCGGACAAGAAGTAAGGGCGGTGCCGGCGTCATCGATGGTTAAGGCCACCGCGCTCATCCCGTTCGTGCCGTCAGGCCCCGACTTCGCGCAGGCGCTCGCCTTCTTTGCCGAACTCGGCTTTGCCACCAGTTGGCGCAACGGCGGACTTGCCGGCCTGCGCTTCGGCGGTGCGGCGTTCATGCTGCAGGACATCGACGTGCCGGAGTGGCAGAAGAACCAGATGCTAACACTCGAGGTCGACGATCTCGATGCGTACTGGCGCGACATTGCCGGCAAGCGGCTCGATGAGCGATTTGCCGGCGTTCGTCTCAAGGAGCCCGCCGATTTTCCATGGGGCCGCGAGGTCCACATCATCGACCCGGCCGGCGTGTGCTGGCATGTGCGGCAGGCGCAGTCGGCCTGACGCCAACTCCTCCCCCAACCCAAGAAAAACGGAGACCTCAATGCCTGACGATCCGGAAAACACGCTCATCATCGAGACGACGAAGGGCCGCGTCGTCATCGAGCTGCGCCCCGACCTTGCCCCCAAGCACGTCGAGCGCATCAAGCAGCTGGCGCGCGAGGGCTTCTACGACGGCATCCCGTTCCATCGCGTCATCGACGGCTTCATGGCGCAGACCGGCTGCCCCAAGGGCACCGGCACCGGCGGCTCGAGCTATCCGAACCTCAAGGCCGAGTTCAACGCCGAGCCGCACGTGCGCGGCATCTGCTCGATGGCGCGCTCGCAGAGCCCCGACAGCGCCAACAGCCAGTTCTTCATCGTGTTCGACGACGCAACCTTCCTCGACAATCAGTACACCGTGTGGGGCAAGGTGATCGAAGGCATGGAGAACGTCGACAAGATCAAGCGCGGCGAGCCGGTCAGCAACCCCGACAAGATGGTTTCGGTGAAGGTCGGGGCTGACGCATAGGCGACAGCGTGCGGAGCGAGGATGCATGGAGGCGGCGACATTGATGCAGTTGGCAACGGCACTGTCTGTCTATGCCGGGCTGGCGGGAGCCGCTGGCGTGGCGCTGGCAGCGGCGGGGGCGCACGGCAATGACCTCTCGACGCTGACGCCGCCGGCATATTTCCTCATCATGCAGGCGGCCGCCGCGTTAGCGATCGTCGCCGTGGCGATGCGCGCCGCGCATCCTGGTGGGTTCCTGTTGGCGGCTCTCGTGCTGTTGATCGGCGTCACACTGTTTTCGGGCGACATCGCCACGCGCACGCTATGGGGCACGCGCCTGTTTCCCATGGCGGCCCCGATCGGCGGCTCTACCATGATCCTCGGCTGGCTGGTGCTTTCGGCGGCCGGCATCTGGGAGCTGCTCGCGCAACGCGGCTAGGCAGGTGGCATGAAAGGTGCGGCAACGATGACGGCTCTCTGGTCGGTGCTCGGCATCCTCGCCGGCATGTTGATAGCGCTGCAGGGGCCGATTAACGCGCAGCTGGCGCGCGGTCTCGGGAATCCCGTCGCGGCTGCGGCGGCGTCGTTCGTTGCCGGCACGGTGGTGCTCATCGCCATCACGCTGGTGGTGTCGCAAGTGCAAGGCGTGACCATCGCCTGGCACGTGCCGCCGCTGTGGATGTTCGTCGTCGGCGGGTGCCTCGGCGCCATTTTCGTAACGTGTGCACTGGTGCTCACACCCAAGCTCGGCGCCGCGGCCACCATGGCCTTTATCGTCGCCGGCCAGTTGCTCGCTGGCCTACTCCTCGATCGCCTGGGCTACTTCGACCTCGCCGTGCGCGAACTGTCGGTCGGACGGATCGCCGGAGCGGTCCTGCTGCTCGCCGGGGCGCTGCTGATCCGCGTCTCCTGATGCGCGTCGACCTTTTCGATTTCGAGCTGCCCGAGGAGTGCATCGCGCTTCACCCCGTCAGCCCGCGCGATGCCGCGCGGATGCTCGTGGTGCCGGCGGGTGACGTCGCCTTCGAGGATCGCGGCGTGCGCGACCTTCCCGAGCTGTTGCGCGAGGGCGATGCGCTGGTGCTCAACAACACGCGCGTCATCCCCGCGGCGCTCGCAGGCGTGCGCCGGCGCGGCGACCTCGAAGCCCACATCGCCGTGACGCTGATCGAGCGCCTCGGAGACAATCGCTGGCTCGCCCTAGCGCGGCCGGCCAAACGCTTGCAGGTAGGTGACCGGCTGCACTTCGGGCACGACGGCGAGATGTGTCTGATCGGCGCGCTCGATGCGAGCGTAGCAGCGCGCGGCGACAACGGTGAGGTGGAGCTTGCTTTCGATCTGTCGGGGGCTGACCTCGACGCGGCAATCGCTGCGGTGGGCGAGATGCCGCTGCCGCCGTACATAGCCGGCAAGCGCGCCGTGGAGGACGGCGATCGTATCGACTATCAGACGATGTTTGCCGCGCACGATGGCGCCGTCGCGGCGCCGACGGCGGGGCTGCACTTCACGCCGGAGCTGATGGCGGCGCTGGATCGGCGCGGCATCTCGCGCCACTTCGTGACGCTCCACGTCGGCGCCGGCACCTTCCTGCCGGTGAAGGCGGAGGACACGCGCGATCACAAGATGCATTTCGAAACAGGCGAGGTTTCACCGGCGACTGCGGCGGCACTCAATGCCGTGCGGGCGCGCGGCGGGCGCATCCTCGCCGTTGGTACGACCTCGCTCCGCCTATTGGAGACCGCGGCGCGCTCAGGCGAGATTGGGGCATTCAGAGGCGCGACTGACATCTTCATCACTCCCGGCTATCGGTTTCGCGCTGTCGACGTGCTGATGACTAACTTCCACCTGCCGCGCTCGACTCTGTTCATGCTGGTGGCGGCGTTTGCTGGACTGGAACGCATGCAGGCGGCATATGCGCATGCTGTCCGCGCAGGCTACCGCTTCTACTCCTACGGCGACGCCTCTCTCCTCTTTCCTTCGGCCGCACGTTAGAAAGCGACGATGCAGGAACGCGTGACGACGTTTGGATTCAACTTGCTAGCGCAGGACGGCGCCGCTCGCCTCGGCGAGGGGCTGACGCCGCGCGGGATCGTGCGCACTCCCGCCTTCATGCCGGTCGGCACCGTCGGCACCGTCAAGGCGCTATACTTCGACCAGGTGAAAGCCGCCGGCGCCGACATCGTGCTCGCCAACACCTATCATCTGATGCTGCGCCCCGGGCCTGAGCGCGTCGCGCGCCTTGGCGGCCTGCACAACTTCATGCGCTGGGACGGGCCCATCCTCACCGATAGCGGTGGCTTTCAGGTCATGTCGCTGTCGCTCATCCGCGAGGTGAGCGAGGAGGGCGTGCGCTTCCAGTCGCACATCGACGGCTCGCGCCACATGCTGACGCCCGAGCGCGCCGTCGACATCCAATGTCTGCTCGGTGCCGACATCCAGATGCAGCTCGACGAGTGCATCGAGCTTCCCGCCGAGCAGAAAGAAGCCGAGCGCGCTATGGAGCTGTCGCTGCGCTGGGCCGAACGCGCGCGCAACGCCTTCGCGATGCGTGCCCCCCCCGGCCAGGCCCTATTCGGCATCGTGCAGGGCGGCATCGACCCCGGGCTGCGCCGCCGTTCGGCGGAAGCGCTCGTTGGCATGGATTTTCCCGGTTACGCCGTCGGCGGTCTCGCCGTCGGCGAGGGGCAGGACATGATGCTGATGACGCTCGAAGGCGTTTTGCCGTTCCTGCCCACGGCAAAGCCGCGCTATCTCATGGGCGTCGGCTCGCCGTCCGACCTCATCCATTCGGTCGCCCGCGGCATCGACATGTTCGACTGCGTGCTGCCGACCCGCAACGGCCGGCACGGCCTCGCCTTCACCTGGGATGGCAAGGTCAATCTGCGCAACGCCTGCCACGCCGAGGATGCAGCACCGCTCGATCTGCAAAGCACGTGCCCGGCCGCGCGCGATTATTCGCGCGCCTATCTGCACCACCTCATCAAATCGGGCGAGTACCTCGGCGCCATGCTGCTGTCGTGGGTGAACACGGCCTTCTACCAGGAGCTGATGTCGGCCATGCGTGCGGCCATCGCCGAAGGGCGCTTTGCCTCGTGGGCCGAGACGACGCTCGCCCGCCTCGACGGCGAGCGCTGAGCTACATCGGGTCGGTGGGCGCCACCTCTTCACGCAAGCTGCGCTCGCGGTGGAGAAGGTAGATGCCGGAGGCGATGATGACCGCGGCGCCGACCAGCGTCCACATGTCCGGCACGTCGCCGAATACGGCAAAGCCGAAGGCGACCATGGTCAGGATCTGCACGTAGAGGAACGGCGCCACGCTGGAGGCCGGAGCCAGCCGGTAGGCGTGGATGAACAGGTAGTGGCCGGTGCCGCCGAGGATGCCGAGGCTCATCAGCAGCAGCCATTCCGACAGCGACCGCGGCCACACCCACTGCCAGATGGCGAAGGGCGCCAGGGCAAAGGTGCCGAGCAGGATCGAATAGAACAGCATGACGAGCGGGGCGTCGTGTGCCGCAAGGAAGCGCGTCAGCAGCATGAAGAACGCGTAGGCGAGCATGCCGCCAAAGGCGAAGGCGAAGGCCGGGTGCAGGCCGCCGATGCCCGGATGCACGACGATGAGCACGCCGACGAAGCCGGCGAAAATAGCGACGAGCCGGCGCCAACCGACCCACTCGCCGAGGAAGGGCCCGGCCAGCAGCGCCACGATCAGCGGGGCGAGAAACGCCACCGACACGGTCTGATCGAGACGCAAATGACGCAGGGCGAGGAAGTTGCAGGTTGTCGTCGATACCATAAGCAGCGAGCGGAGCAATTCCAGCTTCAGCTTGCGCGTGCGCAACAGAGCCGACGGCGGCAAGGCGCTGAGCAGCGACAGCATGACGAGGAACTGACCGAGGAAGCGCGCCCAGACGATCTGCACGGTCGGTAGATGCGCCTGCGTGACGAGATATTTGGCCGCCGTGTCGAGCCCCGAGAAGAGCGCCACGGCAAGGCACATCAGGCCGATCGCCTGCATGCGGTTGGCAGCCGGGATCACGCTCTCGCGGCGCTGCGCGGCGGCACGATTCCGTCCGTCCGTCCCGAGGGCGGCGGCTTCTGTTCCGGTTCTGTCGTCCATGGGCGGCCCTCATAGCGCATGGCCGGCGCCGCGCCTACCCGTCAAAGGGCGCAAGCTCCATAGGGCCACGCTGTTGCATGGCTCAAACTGCGGCTCGCCTTGACCGCGGCGCCCGGTGCCGCCTACAAGCACGGCTCCCGATGAGGGTCCGTAGCTCAGTGGTAGAGCACCTGACTTTTAATCAGGGTGTCGATGGTTCGATCCCATCCGGACTCACCAATATTTCGGGACTTTTCTAGGCTCTCACCGCTGGCCCCCAAGGGCGCTGGGGCAATCCCGGGGCAATCCGGTGCAGCCGCTAGGCGCCTCGATTTAGTTAGAGGGGCAGGGACTCGGTAAGCCACAAACCGCACGCCGTTGCGTTTCAGAAGCCTCCTGCAAGTGAGCGTGCCGAGCGCACGCGCGATAACCATCCAGCTAAGTGCCGTCCAATCTTCGTGATCGCAGAACTCTCGGTAGGCGCGCTCAAGGTGGCTGCGCGGGACGAAGCTTCCTACCTTTTCGGGGCACTCCTCTTGGATCAACTGCAGGAGCGCCCGCGCGTGCAGGGTTGGTTCTGGCTCTCGCTCAAGATACAGACCCTCGACACGCACTCGTTTGCGGCGTCGCCTTTGTGCGACAGCATCGGGCGCTGATCCGGAACTCGGATTTGGTGCAGCGGAACAGGACAGTGGATCATGACAATGCTTGGGAGCAGCGGTTATAGGCCTCGGTTGAGGCACCACTTGTGCCATGCATTCCGTGCGTCTCAATAAGCGCGCTAGCACGATCATTCGTCCCTGAAGGGCAAGGATGACCCGCCTTGCAGGATAAATTTCATCCCGCTTTAGCAGAAGAGCACAGCTGGCGAAACGGCCT
>DATBSP010000102.1:0-7255 GCA_036559705.1 Hyphomicrobium sp. | reverse complement strand
CGAAGTTGGCACCAAGATCGTCGAGATCCTGAAGAAGCACATGAAGGAGCCGCGCGACGACATCTCGCTGTCGACGCCGCTCACGGATCTCAAGATTGAGTCCCTCGATCTTGCAATGATCGTTTTTGATATCGAAGACACGTTCGGCATCGAGATCCCCTACAACGCGAACGAGGACGTCGAGGACTTCAAGACCGTCGGCTCCGTCGTCGATCGCGTGAAGGATTTGATGGCGAAGGGGCCCGCAGCGGCTGGCGCCAAGGCTTGATGACGAACGGCCCGGGCGCACCCTGGGCCGATCTCGCGAGCTCCCCCCGCAAAGGCATTTGCCGGCTCGCAGTTTAGCTAATGTCGCGGCGCCTTTAGCGCCGCCCACAACCGGCAGGTAAGTGATGGCAAACGCGAACGGCGCTCGCCGCGTCGTGGTGACCGGGACGGGCGTCGTCACACCCATCGGTCTCAACGTTCCCGACTTCTGGGCCTCGGTGAAGGTCGGCAAGTGCGGCGTCAGCGAGCTCGGCGGCTTTCCGCTTGAGGACCTCAAGATCCTTATCGCCGCGCAGATCAAAAATTTCGATCCCAAGGTGCAGCTGAAGCACTTCCAGCGCGACAAGCTTGTCATGCATGCCGACCGCTATTCGTGGTTCGCCGCTGCGGCGGCCGACGAGGCGATCAAGCAGTCGGGCCTCACCGTTCCGATGGCCGATCCCTATCGCTCGGCGTGCATCGTCGGTTCCGGTGCCGGCGGGCTCGTCACCTATGAGAATTCCTATCGGGCACTGTTCATCGAGGGCAAGCGCGCCACGCACCCGCTGACCCTGCTTCGCATCATCGGCTCCTCGGCCAGCGCCCACGTCGGCATCGAGTTCGGCATCAAGGGGCCGACCTTCGCCACCTGCAGCGCCTGTTCCACGGCGACGCATGCCATCGGCATCGCCCGCGACTTCATCCGCAACAACGTCGTCGACGTCGCCATCGCCGGCGCGTCGGAATCGGTCATTAACTACGGCACCATGAAGGCCTGGCAGGCGCTGCACGTGCTGTCGCCCGAAGGCTGCTTCCCGTTCGCCAAGAAGCGTAACGGCACCGTCCTCGGCGAGGGTGCCGGCATCCTGGTCATGGAGTCGCTCGAGCACGCAAAGGCGCGCGGCGCCAAGATCCTCGCCGAGATCGTCGGCTACGGCATGTCGTCCGATGCCAAGGACATGGTCAACCCCGACATCGAGGGTCCCAACGTTGCCATGCGCGACGCGCTGAAAGATGCACAGCTCTCTCCCTCCGACATCCAGTATCTCAACGCCCACGGCACGGCGACGACCATCAACGACGCCAACGAGACGCGGGCCATCAAGGCGGTGTTCGGGAACCACGCCAAGAACCTCGCCATCTCGTCGACCAAGTCGATGCATGGCCATCCGCTCGGTGCCGGCGGCGGCATCGAAGCGGTCGCCTGCATCAACGCCATGAACGAGAATTGGGTGCCCCCGACGATCGGCCTCGATGAGCCCGATCCCGAGTGCGACCTCGACTACGTTCCCAACGTCGGCCGCAACCTCGACGTCACCTATGCGATGTCGAATTCCTTCGCCTTCGGCGGCCTCAATGCGGTGCTAGTCTTCGGGCCGCCGCCCGCCTGACGCCGTCGCCTCGACGCAAAACCGCGCGCTGCGCCGTCATCGGCGCGGCGTGTTTACCTACAAACCGGCACGCATGTGTTCCAATTGCCCCGCGGTGGCTTCAGCGGACATTTGCCAGGCTGCGGAAAGAGATAGGAACTCCCACGCGTCTTCGGCGGAACTTTGTGCGCCTGCAACCTGCGGGTGCCCCCTCGCTGCCTTTAGCTGGCTATTGCTGACGGTGCGTCCCAATGAGAGAGTGTCGGCAACGGCAGCATGAGACTGTCCGGCTTGGGAGGCGCAGGATGCGGGAGATTGTGATCCGTGCGGGGAAGGTCGCTATCCGCGCCCGGCTCCTGGAGACACCGACCGCCGAACGCATCTGGGCGGCGCTGCCCATCCACGCCGAGGCAAAGATGTGGGGGCGCGAGGTCTACTTCAACGCGCCGGTGAGCTCCGACCCCGAGCCTGGCGCCCGCGAGGTCGTCAACGCCGGTGAGATCGCCTTCTGGCCTGACGGCGACGCCATCGCCATCGGTTTCGGGCCGACCCCCGTTTCCCGCCGCGGCGAGATCCGCATGGCGAGCCCGTGCAACATCTGGGCGATGGCGCTCGACGACGTGAGCCGGCTAAAATCGGTCCATGCGGGCGAAGGGATTTCAATCGTCTGCGCGCACGGCCTCGACGCCTGAGTGCGGCGGGCACTTCTGCTCACGTGGCTTCTCCATGTTCTCGACCTTAAATCGCGCAGTGACTTTTTGGGCCGCCGCGTGAACCTTATGCCGTTGCGACACGTTGAACCCTTTTTCCCGGGAAGGAACACGTTGAAGGCTTTTTCCCGGGAAGGAGATGGTGCGATGGAATTCCTCGTTCGCATTATCGTCGGCGTCGGCGCTGCCTGGATCGTACCGGACCCAGCTCCCCAGCAGAGCCACCCGTCCGGCTACGAAGTGCCTTGTGCCGACGACCGTTGCGGACCGTTTCGCTAAAGACGCGGAGCTCACCGCACTAGCAGCTTGCGGGTAAGCTTTTGCAAGCGGACGCCCGATGCCGTGGCGGTTACGCGCCGCACGCGCGGTTTCATCAGCCAGCTCACCAGCGGTAGCAGGAGCTCGAACGGCATGGCGCGCGCCGACCAGGCCATGAAGCTGTTGACGATTCCCGGCACGACGACGCGGCGCCCCATGCGGTATGACCGCCACGCCAGCCGCGCCATGCGGTCGGCCGAGCTGCTCGGCAGCAGCGCGCGGTAGAACGTGTTCCCCGCGTTCATCTTGCGATGGATGCGCGTCTCGATGGGGCCGCAGGCGATAGCGCAAACACGCACACCCTCGCCGGCGCATTCGCCCCCAATGGCTGCGGTCAGAGACAGCACATAAGCCTTGCTGGCAAAGTAGGGTGCCTGCCAGGGTCCGGGCGTGAATGCCGCCAGTGAAGCCAAATTCATGATGCCGCCACGTGCGCGTGCGCGCATCGCGGGCAGGTAATGCCGGGTCAGGCGCGTCACGGCGGCGACGTTGGTCTCGACAAGCTCATCGAGCTTGTCCTGGTCGAGATCGGTGAAATTGCCACCAAGACCGACACCAGCATTGTTGACCAGCACATCTAGATACAGCCCGTGGCGGGCCAGCAACGCGTCGAGCTTGGCGGGCACGTCCTTCTCGCCGACGTCCAGCGGTTCGGCGATAACGATCGAGCGAGGATATGCCGCGCGAAGTTCCTCTGCTGCGTCCGACAGCATGTCGATTGACCGTGCCAGCAAGACGATCGTGCGGCCCTCGCGCGCGATAAGGCAGGCGAGGGAGAAGCCCAGACCTTCCGAGGCGCCGGTCACCACAGTCGCCGGGGTCAATCCGGTGACGGCTTGAAGCGCCATGGGATCGGGCGCCGCCTTGCGGCGCACCCAGAGATTTCCGATCTTCAGCAGGATGTCCATTCAGGGGTCCGCGGCGGCTACGGGTTTGTAGGCAACGCGCGCAACCGTCAAAGCGTTCACGTCGATGAGGCATGCAGGAGCCGACGGTGCCCGACTTTGAAGCCATCATCGCTTGGATCGTCATCGGCGGCATCGCCGGATGGCTCGCCGGGCTGATCGTCGAGGGTTACGGGTTCGGCCTCGCCGGCAACATCGTCGTCGGCGTGATGGGCGCAGCCATCGCCGGCCTCTTTACGCCGCTGCTGGGTTTGCAAATCGACACCAAGCTCGGCAGCATTTTTGCCGCGACGCTGGGCGCCGTCGTCCTTCTGTTGCTCGTCGGGGCCCTGCGCCGCCGCTGATGCGCTTGGCAAAAGAAAGGCTGCCGTAGTCAAGCCACGGCAGCACCAGCGTTTGAGGGACTGTTGTTGTTTATTGGGGCTTTGAGCTTGCCCGGAAGTGCTGACCAAACGCGCTGAACGGTGCCGGGTTCCACCCGGCTGAGGCGCTCGCAGAGTTAAGGAATGATGGTGGGCGTAACGACACGCTCGATGTCCGCTACTGACCCAAAGCCGACAGTTATTCCTCGCACTGCTTTTCCCCCGATTGGGGGCTATGATCCCAGCATCGTTGCGTCACTATGTTCGGGAGCGACGTTCGGCCAGACGTGGTGGGCGCGATGCATTTATTCATGCGGAAGGTCGTGACGCAGCGGGAAGGCGGTCAATAATTTCTGGGAGGGTTCAATGCGTTCTCGGCAAACGCCAATTGCGGTGACCGGCAAACCAGCGCTCGCCTCTGCTCTGGCTCTAACCCTATCCGTCTTCGTGCCTGCATGGGGACAGGAAGCCGTCAACACCGATATTGGCACGCTCGACACAGCGACGGCTGAGAAGGTGTTTCCCACCAAGCGTCCCTACTCGCCCTATGCTGGCCGCAACTTTCCGACGCGACCGCTCTTCGGCGACACCCACCTCCATACATCATTCTCGATGGACGCCGGCGCTTTCGGCGCGAGACTCAACCCGCGCGACGCCTACCGTTTCGCCAAGGGCGAGGAGGTCACGGCTTCCTCCGGACAACTCGCAAAACTTTCGCGGCCGCTCGACTTTCTGGTCGTCACCGATCACTCCGACAACATGGGTTTCTTTCCGGATCTCATGAAAGGCAAACCGGAGTTACTCGCCGATTCGCTCGGCCGCAAATGGTATGAGATGATCCAGGCCGGACAAGGTGCGGCGGCGGCCCTCGACATCATCACCTCATTTGGCGCCGGGAAGTTCAAAGGCCCGATCCTCTATGATCCGAACTCTGATGCCTACCGCTCGGCGTGGCACGAGACGATTGATGCCGCTGAAGAAGCTAATGAGCCGGGGCGCTTCACGGCGGTGATCGGCTATGAATGGACGTCGAACACCGGTGGCAACAATCTTCACCGCAACGTGTTGTTCCGCGATGGCCGCGATCTCGCACGCCAGGTCGTGCCGCATACCGTGCTGGCGCCGGGAAGCGACAATCCTCGCGACCTTTGGAAATGGATGACGGCCTTCGAGGAGAAAACCGGCGGCGACGTGCTCGCCATAGCCCACAACGGCAATCTATCGAACGGCATCATGTTCCCGATGATCGAGCCGGGTACCAACAAGCCCATTGATCGCGAGTACGCCGAAACCCGCGCGCGTTGGGAGCACCTCTATGAGGTCACTCAGATCAAGGGCGACGGCGAAACTCACCCCTTCCTTTCGCCGAACGATGAGTTCGCCAACTTCGAACGCTGGGATAAGGGCAATCTCGACGGGACCGTCGCCAAGAAGCCAGAAATGCTCCAGTTCGAATATGCGCGCTCGGCGCTGATGAACGGCCTGAAGCTGGAATCCAGAATTGGGGTCAATCCCTACAAGTTCGGTCTTGTCGGTTCGACGGACGCGCACACCGCGCTCGCAACAGCCGACGACGACAACTTCTTCGGCAAGACATCGAGCAGCGAGCCCTCGCCGGACCGCGCGATG
This sequence comes from Hyphomicrobium sp., assembly GCA_036559705.1. GTDB lineage: Bacteria > Pseudomonadota > Alphaproteobacteria > Rhizobiales > Hyphomicrobiaceae > Hyphomicrobium_A. Next base: position 1,715 of record DATBSP010000102.1, on the reverse strand, counting down.
CATCCATTCGTGAAGACGGACAAGGTCGTCGTCATGGGCTGGGAAACGACCGCCTCCGGCTACGCGGCCGTCTGGGCGACGGAGAACACACGTTCGGCGATCTTCGACGCGATGGAACGACGCGAAACTTATGCCACGACCGGCCCGCGTATGGCCGTGCGCTTCTTCGGTGGCTGGGACTTTGCGCCCGCAGACGCCACGAGCCGCGCGCCGGCGATTGCCGGTTACACCAGGGGCGTGCCGATGGGTGGCGACCTCGGCCCATCGCCGGACGGCAAGAAGGCGCCAAGCTTCCTGGTTGCCGCATTGAAAGACCCGATGGGCGCCAATCTCGACCGGTACCAGATCGTCAAAGGCTGGCTCGACGCCAAGGGCGACGTGCACGAGAAAATCTATGACGTGGCCTGGTCGGGCGATCGCAAGCCCGGCGCGGACGGCAAGGTGCCCGCGGTCGGTTCCACGGTCGATATAGGCAACGCCACCTTTACCAACACGATTGGCGCGACCGAGCTCATCACCGTATGGACGGACCCGGAGTTTGATCCACAGCAACGCGCCTTCTACTACGGGCGCGTGATCGAAATCCCGACGCCGCGCTGGACCGCCTACGACGCAAAGTACTTCGGCATCAAGTTGCCATCCGAGGTGCGGATGACGACGCAGGAGCGCGCCTACACCTCGCCCATCTGGTACACGCCTTAGGAGGAGGTCGCCATGAGCTCCAAAGCAGTCGCATTTACAATCGCCGGTATGGCCATCTGCGCATTTGCTGTTCCATCCTCGCAGTCGTTGGCCCAAGACCATACACCCGATAAGGCGACGATCGCCAAGACGCTGGGCCAACCCGAGTATTCCCCGTTACGCGGGGCGCGACTACCCAACCCGCGTTTTCTTCGGCGACACGCACTTGCACACCGCGGTCTCCGTTGACGCTGGAACCATGTGCCGTCTGGGGCAGGAGGACGCTTTCCGCTTTGCGCGGGGCGAGGAGGTCACCACAACGCACGGGCTAAAGGCAAAGTTGTCCCGTCCGTTGGACTTCCTGTTGATTGCCGATCATGCCGAGATGTATGGACTGATGCCGCAATTGCTCGCGGGCGATCCCGACGTCCTCGCAACAGATGCGGGGAGGAATTGGTACGAGCAATTGACGAGCGGTAACTCGGATAAGGTGTTCGCCACCGCGATGGAAATCGTGGCTTCGCTTTCGGGTGACGAGCCTCCCATCAAGAGCAGCAAGGCGGTCGTCAATGCGTGGCAGGCCTACACCGCGCAGGCTGACAAATATAACGACCCCGGCCGTTTCACTGCGCTCATCGGCTTCGAATGGACCGCGATCGGCGGTTACAACCTGCATCGGAACGTGATTTTTCGCGGAAACGCGAACGTCGCCAACCAGACAGTTCCGTTCTCCCAGTACGACAGCAAGAACCCGGAAGACCTCTGGCGGCATCTGGCCGCCTTTGAAGAGCGGACCGGCGCCGAAGTGCTCGCAATCCCGCACAACGGCAACTTGAGCAATGGCCGCATGTTCACTGTGGAGACATTCGACGGCAATCCGCTGACCAAGGAAATCGCCTCGTTGCGCGCTCGTTACGAGCCCTTGGTGGAGGTCACTCAGATCAAGGGCGACGGCGAGGCCCATCCGATGCTCTCCCCAAACGATGAGTTCGCGGGCTACGAAATTTGGGACCGGTCGAATCTCAATGGAACTG
>DATBSP010000101.1:0-32093 GCA_036559705.1 Hyphomicrobium sp. | reverse complement strand
CGCCGCGCCCTTCGGGCGCCTGCAGCTCGACCACGACGTAGCGCTCGTGGTCCACCTGCAGCTGGTTGAGCTTCAGCGTGACCTTATCGCCGTCGATGCTGCCGTCACGGCCGAGAATGCGCGTCGGCTTGAAGCCGAGCTTGCACTCGATGATGATGGTGATATCGCGCGCGGAAACCGACAGCGCGTCGCCGAACTCGCGGTCTAAGATCTCCGCAAGATCGCTCGGGCGCTCGACGAACACGTGGTTGCCGTCACTGGCCGCGGCGAGCCTCTGCATCAGGTCCTCGTTGTAATCGAGCCCTAGGCCGATGGTGCTGACCGAGATGCCCTTGGAGGCCAGCTTGCGGCCAAGCTCGGCCAGCTCGCCGGGGGTCGACGGGCCGACGTTGGCGAGGCCGTCGGACAGCAAGACGACGCGATTGATGTTGTTGTCGGAGACGAATTCCTCGACCTGGCGGCCGCCTTCCTTGACGCCGGCATAAAGACCGGTGGTGCCGTCGGCCTTCAGAGTGTCGATGGCCTCCAGCAGCTTCTCGCGCGAATTGCGCAGGGGCGCCGCCGGGCTCATCACGTCGACGTCGTGATTGTAGGAGACGAGCGAGACGGTGTCGTCGGACGACAGCCGTTTCAGGGCTACGCGCGCGCCTTCCTTGGCGGCGGCGATACGCTCGCCCTGCATCGAGCCGGAGCGGTCGATGACGATGGCGACGTTGACCGGCGTGCGCCGCTCACTCGTGGCGGCGCTAAGGCTCTTGAGGTTCAGGCGAAGGTAGACACTACCAGGCTTGGAGGTCGACAGCACGGTCTGGCCGAGATCGGCCTCGAGCTTGAGTTCTGCAGCGTTGGCGGCGCCGGGCAATGCCAGCGGGGCTACGAGTGCAATAGCGAGCGTGGTGGCTCGGATCAACGACATGGCAATAGCTCCTCATGCGAAGAAGTCAGAGCAAACTAATGCTCGCCGGCGGCGGAAGCGCGCTTGCGCGGTGGCCAAACAGCGCCGCCTAAATGGCTGAAAAAAGAGATCGCCCCGCGTTGCGAAGCAGCAACGCGAGGCGATGCGTTCACGAAAGCTTGTGAGGTCAGTTCAGCGTGCGGCCGTCGTCGAAAGCGATGCGCGCCTCTCCGCGTGGGACGTCGTTAAAGCGTGTCTCCAGCCGTCGCCATGAGGTTTCGTTGCTGCGTGCGCTTGCCTTGAAGGCATCTGCCAGCGCGCGGGCGATTTCGTAGAGCGCTGACTGTTCGTTCGACAGCCGACCGCCACCGGCATCGGCATCCAGGCTTTCCACAAGGTCGTGCAGAACGGACTCATACGGACCGCTCGGCAGCAACATGAGCACTTGCCAGTGCTGGTCGAGCTCCTGATAGGCATCGTCGAGCAGCCGAAGATCCCAGCTCGCCTGCGCCGGTTGCTTGCTCTTCAGCAGCCTGTACGCTTCATCGAAGGATAGACGCGCCTCGTCCTCGTGCTTGCGCAACAGCACATCGAGGGACTGGTTGACGCGCCGTGCTCGGCCGAACGCCTCGTTCGCCGCTATGGCGGCTATGTGGGCTCCGCCGGACACGCGCTCCCACGCGTCGGGTTTGATGTTCAGCGCGGACAGAAGCGCGGTCGCGAAGCCGCCGCGAACCTGGGTCGAGGGTTCGTCATCGACGGAAGGTTTGCTTGGCTTGTGCTCTAGGGCTCGCGTGGAGTCGGGGAGGAAGCTGCCTCGACGCTCGCCCTGGGGCCGGCTAGCAGCAATGCGCGGGCGGCCGTAATCAGCCATGAGTGTGCGCGCACGGATGCGCGCCAGCGTTTTGTAGAGATCACGGTGGATGTAGAAATATCCGGCGTTATTGCCCGCGCGCTGCACGCGCCCCAGCGTGGCGCCCGCATTGAGCGTCGAGCGCACCGTGCGTTTGTGCTCATCCGCCACTTCGCCGAGGTTGATCTCGGCAGTGAAGCCGCGATCCTCGTCGATCGGGTGCATGTAGTGCAGCACCGCTTCGGCATTTTGGTTGATGTCGGGCAGCAGGGCGACGCCGACGATCTTTTCAAGCTCGGCGAGATCGATGTTGGCCTTGTCGGCCTCGAACGAGCGCTTGGCGACGATGGCGAGGAACTCGTACAGCTCGGCGCGCACGAGATAGCGGCCGGCCGCTTCGTCGTAGTCGACGGCGCTGATGGTCGCGCCGGCGTTAAGCACGCCCAGCACCTGCCGCTCGGTGTGCGGATCGAGCAGCTCGGGGCGCACCTCGGCCATGAAGCCCGAAGCGTTGGTGATAGGTCGCATGGCGTTGAGCGTTGCGCGCGCGTTGTCGAGCGTGTCGGGCAGCAGCGCGTTCTCGATGATGGCTTCGAGCTGCGCCGAGTTGCGGCTCTTGCTCGACGGGACGTCGGCGAGCGGCGAGCGCACCGCGTTGGCGCCGAACAGGCCGGTCATGAAGATCAGCGAGTCGATGCCGATGGCGATGGCGAGCGCTAAATAGGCGAGGCGGTTGCCGTCTTGGAACGCGTTCCAAGAGACGACGAAGCGATGCGCCTTGTCGTCGCGATTCATCTCCGCGAAGGCGATCTTGCCGCGCAATTCGTCGGTCTGCTTGCTTGGCAGCCCGCTGTCGGACAGGCACTTAACGGCAAACCCAAACAGCGCGTCGGTTGAACGTTGCGCCGCGAGCTTGTCGCCGCCGACGCAGTTGGCGTTGAACGCCTTGGTGCCGGCCTGCAGCGTGAACAGGGTAGCCGCCGCCTCGGTCGCCTGCTTGGGGTCGCAGTCGATGCCTGCCACTTTCGGCTTGGTTACGTCGGCGGCAAACATGGCGCTATAGAGCTGCGAGCAGCGTTGCTGCACCTCGGCCAGGCGTTCCGCGTTCGGTGACTGGCGGAACTCGGCGCGCGCCGTCTCGAAGGCGGGCAGCACCCGGCCGGGATCGACGCGCTGCTCAGCGTCCTCGCCGGCAAGATTCTCCTGCGCCATGCGGATGCGCTGACCGGCGGTCTCTTCCTCGCCCTTGTACTTGGCCAGCTCGCCGTCGATCGAAGCCAGCTCGCGCTTAATCTGCGCGATGCGACCCTCAGCGGTGTCGAGACGCTTCTTGGCGTCCTTCACGCGGTCGTCCTGGATTTTGTAAGCGGCCTGCATCTTCGACAGGTCGCCCATGTGCTGACGATAGACCGGCCCACGGCCCTCCTTGAGCGTGCCTTCGACGCCCTGGCCCTCGGCCATGGCCTCGACGCGTTTGGCATCGATCGCCTTGGCGCGCGTGTCGAGTTCGGACTTGGTTGCCGCATAGTCGGCGACGAGCGTCGCGCGGTCGGCTTCGAGGCGGGCGAGTTCGTCGGTCAGCGAGGTCTTCTTGCCGGCGATGCCGGCTTGACCGCTCTGCGCCGTGGCGATGCGTTCCTGCTGCTCCTTGATGCCGCGGTTGCGTGTTTCGATCTGGTCGTTGAAGTACTTCTCGATCTCGCCGGTCGAGCCCTGTGCCGCCGAGGCGAGCTTATCGAGCTGCCCCTCGTAGGCGTGCCAGCCTTCACTCTGGAACAGCGACGAGGTCTGCGTCAGCTCTTGGTTGGCGATGGTGGAGCCGATATCGGCGATGATGGCCGACACCTGGTTGGTCGCGCGCAGCTCCGACACGCGCTCGCGCTGCTCTTTGGGGAAAACGACGTTGAAGCGGCTGTCGAAGGAAAAGAACACAGAGGTCGCCATGCAAGCGAGGAACATCACCCACAGCATCGAGTTTTTGGCCATAATGCGCAGCGCCTGCGCGTACGGCGTCACCACATCGGTGCGGGCGAAGACGGTGAGCAGACCAAACACGCCGAAGACGAGGCCGGCGGCAGTCAGCGCCTGGATCCAGTAGTCGGCCTCGATGCCGTGCTTCCATTGGTAGAAGGCGGCGGCAGCGGCAAGGAGAACAACGCCAAGGCCGATGACGACGACAAGCGGTGCCGTTACGCGGGCGATGCCCGAGCGCGGCACGGTGCTCATGCCGGTGGCAAAACTTTCACCGATAAGCCAAGCGACGATCAGCATCACGCCGTGTATGCCGAAGGTAAACATGAGCGACAGCACCGGCTCGCCGGTGAAGTTCGTCATGCCGTCCCAAGTCGTCCAGCCGCCGGCAAGTGACAGCACGATCGCCGCGGTGCCGAGCATGGCAAGCTGCCAGTTGGTGAAGAACACTTCCTCGATCACCCGCCACAGCCGCGGCCCCACTCGGAAGAGGGCTATCAGTGCGGCGATAACCACGACGGCAAGTAAAATGCTGCGGGCATACGCCGCCGGGTTAGCCATCACCGCGTCTAGAGCCTGCTTGACGTCCATTTCGGTTCTCTCTCAACCGGCGGATGCCGGATTCAGCACGCCGCAACGCCCTAGCGGCTCAAAGGTCACGCCACGGTGCACGATGACCACAGCTCCTGTCCACTTCGGGGCGGGATTGCGGCGATCCCATGCACTCTGACGGGTTTTGGAAGCCGAGTGGACCGGGAAATCCAGCGCGCAATCCTGGCGGAGTTGGGTATGGCTAGCGACGAATACAAGCGTCACGCGCCGATGGCGCGTACGCCCTTTGCTCAATGCGAATGCAGAAGTCGTTAGACGGCTTCGAACAATGCCGCGAGACCCATGCCGCCGGCGACGCCCAGCGTTGCCACGCCGAGCTTGGGACTCTCGCCTTCGCCGCGCGCCATGCGCGTGAAAAGACGCGTAACCAGAACGGAGCTCGACGCCGCGAACGGATGTCCACGAGCGATGGCGCCGCCGTCCGGGTTGACTAGGTCCTCGTTGATTTCGAGGCTGCGGATAAGCGCAATTGCCTGCGCGGCGGAAGACTCGCTCATCTCGATGATGCCGATGTCCGACGGCTTGTAACCATCGAACTTGGCTCTGAGTTTTTGCATGGCCTCGATAGGAGCCGCCGCCTCGTCATCCGGTGCGGTGCCGCGCGCGGCATGGGCGAGCAGGCGCAGACCGCGGGGCTTGCCGAGCGAGGTCCACATGTTCTTGGACACGACTACGGCAACCGCCGCTCCGTCGTGCAGGCTCGCGGTATTACCGGGTGTCAACGTGCCATCGGGCGGCATGTACGGGGCGAGTTGTGCCAAGTCCTTGAAATCGGGCGCCACTGAGCTCTGGTCGCGAGCTTCGTCGGGGTTGGCGCGTAACGGGGCGATCTCGCCGACGAAGCGCTTGTGTTCGCGCGCCTGCTCAGCCTTGAGGTACGAGCGCAGGGCATAGGCATCCTGCTCGGCGCGTCCGATGCCGTGCTTGATTGCTAGGGCCTCGGCGGATTCGATGTGCGCTGGTCCCTCGCGCTCTTCGCCGGAACCCGGCTCGTAGCTCAGGAAGCGGGGAAGCTGCTGCAGGTTCCGCGGCTTGGCCACGCGCCATGGAGCCATGGAGATGGCTTCGGCGCCGCCGGCGACGATCGCCTGCGCATCGCCTAACGAGACGGCGCGCACGGCAGCGAGGATGGCGTCGAGGCCGGAGCCGCACTGACGGTCGATGGTTGCCGCCGGTGCCGCTTCGGGCAGACCGGCTGCCAGCGCGATGAGCCGCGCCGGGTTGCCGCCTTGTGTGGCGTTACCCACTATCAGCTCGTCGACCTGCCCTGGCTCGAGGCCACTATCTTGCAATGCAACACCGACCAGCGGCGCGCACAGCTCTTCGATACGCCGGTTGCGGTGCAGGCCACCAATGCGACCGATAGCGGTTCGCCGGGCCGCGATTATGTACGCGGATTGAGAAGGCATATTTGCTGTTTATGGCTCTCGAAAATTAGCACGCTTGAGAGCGACGTGGTGGCACCCGCTGAAAGGGCACCGGCTCCCGACTTCCATTGTCCGGTGCTGGCTAGCAACCATATGATGGTGGCGGAAAAGGGATGATTGAAAGTTCGGTTTATGATCCGTTACCGGGCTTGCGCTATGCCGCGATAGCGCAGTGGTATACAGTGACAGAAACAGAAACGCTTGGGATGCAACGATGACCGAGGCCACCGCCAAACAGCATGCTGCGCCCTCATCGACCCCCGCGGATCGCAAGCTGGCGAAAGCCGTAGAGCGCGCTAACCAGGCGTTTACCGAAAAGAACCTGCGCTTCACCAAGTTACGCCAGGACGTCTTCGAGGAGATTGCCGCTACTCATGCCTCGATCGGCGCCTACGACATTCTTGCCAAGCTGGCGGAGAAGGGAACTCGCCTCGCCCCCATCTCCGTCTACCGCGCCATCGACGCGTTGCTGGAGGCTGGCGTCATCCATCGCCTCGAAAGCAAGAATGCGTTCTTCGCTTGCCGTCGCATGGACCACCGCACTGGCCGCCGGCCGATCTTCTTGTCGTGCGAGAAGTGCAACGCCGTGCAGGAAGTCGATTCAGAAGGCATCTTCGATACCATCGACCGCCTGTCGCGCGGGGCATCCTTCCAGCCGCGGGTGAAGTTCGTGGAAGTCTCCGGGCTGTGCCGCAGCTGCGCCAACAAGGAATAAGACAGCCAATGCCGCAGAGCGATGGAGTGGCGCCCACGACGGCAAAGCCGTGCGGCCACCATCCCGATCATGCCTGCGCGCACCAGCACGGGCACGAGGAAGCTACCGCGCCGTTGGATCCGACGGCGCTCATCAGTGCGCGCGAACTAGGCATTTCCCGGCACGGCCGCGACTTGCTCATCGACGTCAATCTGGACATCCACGAGCGCGAGATCGTGACGCTCATCGGTCCCAACGGCGCCGGCAAGACGACGCTGGTGCGGGTACTGCTCGGCCTCGAAAGGCCGGACCGCGGGCTTGTGCACCGGCGCAAGGATCTGCGCATCGGCTATGTCCCGCAGCGCTTCGACAGCGACGCCGTTATTCCGATGACGGTCGAGCGCTTCCTGATGCTGGGCTCGAGCGAGAGCGCGGAACGTGTCGGCGACATCCTCGGCCAGGTCGATGCCAGCCACGTGCGTGATCAGCAGCTTGGTGAGTTGTCGGGCGGCGAACTGCAGCGCGTCGTTCTGGCCCGCGCGCTGTCGCGCAAGCCCAGCCTCCTGGTGCTCGACGAGCCGGTGCAGGGCGTGGACTACACGGGCGAGGCAGATCTCTACAACCTAATCGGGCGCCTGCGCGACGAGGCCGGCTTCGGCGTGCTGCTCGTCTCGCATGACCTGCACATCGTCATGGCGCGCTCCGATCGCGTCATTTGTCTCAACCATCACGTCTGCTGCTCGGGCGTGCCCGAGACGGTTGCCCAACACCCGGCCTACGAACGCCTGTTCGGTCCGGAGGCAGCTCGCGCTTTCGCCGTCTATCGTCACCGACACGATCACAGCCACGACCTCGCCGGCATGCCGCATCCCGCGCAGGGCGATGCGGCCGACGAATTGACGCAAATTCCGGCGCGCGGAGACAAGTAGTGCTCGAGCCGTTCTTCGTCCGTGCGCTCGTCGCCAGCCTCGGGCTAGCCGCCGTTGCGGCGCCGCTTGGCTGTTTCGTCGTCTGGCAACGCATGGCCTACTTTGGCGAGACGGTTGCGCAAGCGGGCCTCATCGGCGTGGCGCTCGGCCTCGCGCTGCAGATGGACGTCATCTGGGGGATGCTCATCGTGGCGCTCGCCGTCGCCGCATTGCTGTTGTGGTTCGGCCGCCAAAAGCTCGTTGCGCTCGATTCCGTGCTTGGTCTGCTGCACCACGCCGCGCTCGCCGCCGGTGTCGTCGCCACGTCGATGATCAAGGGCGCGCCCGTCGACCTGACAGGTTTCCTATTCGGCGATGTGTTTGCCGTGACCGCCTCCGACGTTGCCATCATTTTCATCGGCGGCGCCGCGGTGCTCGCCGTCGTTGCCTGGCTGTGGCAGCCGTTGCTGCGCCTCGCCGTGCACGAGGAGCTGGCCGCCGCCGAGGGTGTCGACCGCGAAACTGTGCGCACCGTGTTTATTGTGCTGCTCGCCGTCACCATCGCCGTCGCCATGAAGATCGTCGGCATCCTCCTGGTCATGGCATTTCTCGTGGTGCCGGCTGTCGCCGCCCGCCCTCTGACGCGAACACCCGAGCGTATGGTGGTCTTAACCGCCCTGATTGCCGCCGCCAGCGTAGTCGCCGGTCTATGGCTGTCGGCCACAGTCGACAGCCCGGGCGGGCCGTCGATCGTCATCGTCATGTCGGTTATCGCCGGGCTTTCGCTCAGTTGGGCGGCTTTCGGCCGCCCCGGCGCGAGGGTGAGGTAGCGGAGAGATGCCGCCGCCCTCTGGCCAAGATGCGGGCGCTGCATTAGGTAGACGCTTGGTGCCAATGGCGGAAATGGGAGCCATGCAGGCTTCGCCCACGCAACTCATCGCCTCGCGGCGCCGGTCCCACCTTGTCCGCGTCGCGGGCGTGGCGGTCGGCGGCGACGCACCCATCGTCGTGCAGTCGATGACCAACACCGACACCGCCGACATCGACGGGACGGTAGCGCAGGTCGCCGCTCTCGCCCGCGCCGGTTCCGAGCTCGTTCGCATCACCGTCGACCGCGACGAGGCAGCCAAGGCCGTGCCGCATATCCGCGACCGCCTGGCGCAACGGGGCGTGATCGCGCCGCTGGTGGGAGACTTCCACTACAACGGTCACACGCTGCTCGCCGACCATCCAGCCGCCGCCGAGGCGCTCGACAAGTACCGCATCAATCCGGGCAACGTCGGCTACAAGGAAAAGAAGGACCGCCAGTTCGGCGCCATCATCGACGCCGCGCTGCGCTGGAAGAAGCCGGTGCGTATCGGCGTCAACTGGGGCTCGCTCGACCAGGATCTGCTGACGCGCCTCATGGACGAGAACGCGCGTTCCAACGCGCCAAAGGATGCACGTGCCGTGATGCACGAGGCGATCGTGCAGTCGGCGCTCATCTCCGCGCAACGCGCCGAGGAGTTCGGTCTCACTGCCGGCGATATCATTCTCTCGGCCAAGGTCTCGGCCGTGCAGGATCTTGTCGCCGTCTACAGCATGCTCGCCGCGCGCAGCCAATACGCGCTGCATGTCGGCCTCACCGAAGCCGGAATGGGCTCGAAAGGCATCGTCGCCTCCACCGCCGGCATCGGCCTGTTGCTGCAGGCCGGCATCGGCGACACCATCCGCGTCTCACTGACGCCCGAGCCCGGCGGCGACCGCACGCTCGAGGTGAGGGTGGCGCAGGAAATCCTGCAGTCGATGGGGTTGCGGTCGTTCGTGCCCGTCGTCACCGCCTGTCCCGGTTGCGGGCGTACGACCTCCACCGTCTTCCAGGAGCTCGCTCGCAGGGTGCAGGACATGATCAGCGAGCGCATGCCCGAATGGCGTCGCCGCTATCCGGGGGTCGAGACGCTGAACTTCGCGGTGATGGGCTGCATCGTCAATGGCCCAGGCGAATCGAAACAGGCCGACATCGGCATTTCGCTCCCCGGCACGGGCGAATCACCGGCTGCACCGGTGTTTGTCGACGGAAAGAAGATGACAACTCTGCGCGGCCCGAACATTGCCGCTGAATTCCAGAAAATCGTGGAGGACTATATCGAACGTCGATTCGGGGGATCGGCCCCAGCAACCGATCCTGCACCGGCGGAAGAGAGACATACGGCCTGAGGCGCGGCCGCAGACTTCGGGGAAACTACAATGACAACAACGACCCTTGCCGCGCGCTGCCTCTTGCGCGCCACTTCGTTGAGCGCCCTTCTGCTTGTTCTCGCCGGTTGCTCGGGATCGTCGCTGCCCGATACCGACCGCGTTTTTCTCTCGGCGGCGGGAGGCTGGGATCGCAATCGCGACGGCGTCGTCACCTGCGATGAGTGGAAAGCCTATGCCGCCGAGCTGTTCGACAGTGCGGATGCCAACCGCGACAACAGCCTCGACCGCACCGAGTACTCAAAGCTCATCTCCACCGACCGCATGTTCCAGACGGTCGAGTTCGGCTACTACGACGCCAACGGCGACGGTAAAGTCGAGCGCACCGAGTTCGTCGATAAGCCAAACCGCGCCTTCGCGCTGCTCGACAAGAACAACCAGTGCAAGCTGACGTCCGACCAGACCGCCGGAGCCCGCGCCCACAGCGAGCAAATTTTCGATTCCAAGAAGGCGGAATCGGGCGATCCGCGCGAGAAGAAGACGCCGGGCATGCCCTAGCCGCTGCCTTATTCACTCCTTGATTCGGTCCCCGCACCGCCAAGCTTAGGCCATTGGCGGTGCCTAGCTTTTTGGACACACCCGCCGGAGCGCCGGGGAACTCCCGATGCAACGCCCGCGTTAGGCGCTCAGTGATCAGACCAAACGGGGATCTTGCCATGAAAAATCTGCTGTTGGCCGGCCTAGCCGTCGGCGCGTGGTCGAGCTGCGCGCTTGCCGCCGATCTCGGCCCCTACGCCCCTCCCCCGCGCTATGAGCCTGTTTATGAGCCGGTGAACGATCGCGGCTACAACTGGCAGGGTCTCTATCTCGGCGTGAACGCGGGATACGGCTGGGCCAACGACAACAGCGCTTCGTTCGTGGGTCCTGGCGGCACCAGTGCCGGCGGCATCAGCCCCGAGGGTTGGTTCGGCGGTGGCCAGGTCGGCTACAACGCGCAGTTCAATGCTCTCGTGCTCGGCCTCGAAGCCGACCTGCAGGGAGCGGACATCAGCGAAACGACTGGCCTTGCTGGCGGCGCTGTCTTCACGCAAGCGACGACCGACATCGAGTGGTTCTCAACTGTGCGCGGTCGCGTCGGCTATGCGGCCGGTCCGGCGCTGCTCTACGTCACAGGTGGTTGGGCGTTCGCCGACGTCAATTCCAGCGTAACTTCGAGCGGTGGTTTCGGTACCGTCTCGATGGGCAGCGACGACATCAAATCCGGCTACACGCTCGGCGGTGGTATCGAGTGGGCGTTCGCACCGAATTGGTCGCTGAAGTCGGAGTACCTCTACGTCGATCTCGGTGAGGATACGTTCAGCACGCCGGTCGGCACCTACACCACCGAGACAGACTTCCACACGGCGCGCCTCGGTTTGAATTACGGGTTCTAGGTTCAAGGTTTCTGCATCGAAGGCGTCCCTTGCGCGAGCGAGGGGCGCTTTCGGCTATTTGGCGTGTCAGTGCTGGCGATTGGCGACGAAGTGCGCGGCTGTGATAAGCGTGGCGGCCTTGTCGCCAAACGTGCGAAGTTCGCTTTCGGCACCGGCTACCGCCGCCGCAAGCTCGGCACGCGCTTCGGCAATGCCGATCATGCCGACCAGCGTCGCCTTGCCTGCGGCGCTGTCCTTGCCTGCCGCCTTGCCCATCCTCGCGGCGTCGCCTTCCGCATCGAGCAGATCGTCGGTGATCTGAAACGCCAGACCCAGTTTGTCACCATAGCGCTTCAGCGCCGCGCGCTGCGCGTCCGGCGCACACGCCAGAACCGCGCCCGCTTCGCACGCCGCCGCGATCAGCGCGCCCGTCTTCAGGCTTTGCAGCCGCCGGACGTGCTCCGCCGTCATGCGCTGCGGCTCATCACGCTTCTCCGCTTCGAGGTCGAGCATTTGTCCGAGCACCATGCCGCGGGCACCGGCTGCGCGCGCGAGCACGTGCACCAGCTCGGCGCGCACGCCGGCATCGGCGTTGGTCTGCCGCCGCGCCAAGATCTCGAATGCGAGCGTCAGGAGCGCATCGCCGGCCAGGATCGCCGTCCACTCGTCGAATGCCTTGTGCACGGTCGGTTGGCCGCGCCGCACATCGTCGTTGTCCATCGACGGCAGGTCGTCGTGTACGAGCGAGTAGCAGTGCACGCACTCGAACGCCGCTGCCGCATCGAGCGCCGCCCGAGGCTCGATGGCAAACAACCCGGCGCTCTCGATGACGAGGAAGGGCCGGAAACGTTTGCCGCCGCCGAGCAGCGCGTGGCGCATGGCCGCGTTCAGCCGGCCGCCCTCTTCTGGCCCGCATTCTGCAAGCAATTCAGTGAGGCGCTGCTCGGTGAGCCCCGCGGCGGCGCCGAGCCTTTGCACGAACGTCATTTCGGATTACCTAGTAGCGTCGGGCCAGCCCGCCCAGGACGTTGCGGCAGCGACAAGCGCTGCGGATATAGCACCCAGGCGACGCAAGCGCAGTATGGAAAGGTCCGATCCCCCACGGCCGGTTCCGGTCGATCCGGATGCGGCAAAGCCCGAGCCGCAGAAACCGGCGGCCGACGGCGCTGCTGCGTCTGAAAGCGAAACTGAAATCGCCGGCTCGTCGTTCGAAAACCAGGCGGACGATCCCTTCGTCGAGGCGGAGCCGGAGGCGGTCGAGCGCACGCACTTCGAGGATATGGAGCGCGAGACGACGCAGCCTCTGCGCCGCTACCGGTACACGCCGCTTTCCGCGCGCGACATCGCGCCCGCCGATATCGCGCACGCGGTCGACTACGAGGCAAGGGTCGACAGCGTTGCTGCCTCCCACGCCGAAGATGCGCCGCCAGCGCCTGAGACCTCTGCGTCGAACGGCACGCCGGAATCACTTCTGGATCCGTGGCCAGCTGCGGTCGAACCGGCGAACGCGCCGCCATTCGCCGCGCCGCAACCGACCACCGATGATGGGTGGTCTGAGCCAGCACGCAGCGCGTCGCCTGAGGTACCGGCGATTGCCGATTTGCCGGCTGCATCGGACACGGCCGCTTCTGTCGATGCCGCGACCCACGCACCAGAGCCGGCGCCGCAATGGGAACCGTCTACGCCGGCCGAGCCCCCTCTGTCTCAGTCGCATGCATTCGAGCCGCATCCGCTCGAAGTGCTACCGCCGCGCGCCGATCCACCCCGCCCCGCGCCGCCCCCGTATGTGCCGCGCCATACCGAACCGCCGGCGCCTGCGTCCATTACGCGGCCGATCAGCAGCGAGCCCGCCAAGGAAGCGCAGCCATTGCACGGATCGCAACCGCCAGTGCCGACACTCCGGCACGATGTTGCCGCCGTCTGGGCGCCGTCACCCTCTACGCGGCGCGAGCCTTCGTTCTATCCATCGGCGTCGGTATCGCACGCCGATGCAGTTCCCACACCTGATCTCGCGCCTGCACGTCGCGACCACCGCGATCTCTTTCGCCGCGCCGTGCGCGTCACTGTCATAACCTTCTGCGGCTGGTTTATCGCCGTCTTGCTGCTCATCGCCGCTTACCGTTTCATCAACCCGCCGTTCTCGATGCTGATGGCGCTGCAGTTCATGAGCGGCACGCCCATTCAAAAGCAGTGGGTGCCGATCGAGCGCATGTCGCCCAACCTCACGCGGGCAGTGATCGTCGCCGAGGACGGCCGCTTCTGTCAGCACTGGGGCATCGATTTCATCGAGGCAGCCGACGCCATCCGGCGCGCCTCCGACGGCTACCCGCGCGGGGCCAGCACGATAACCATGCAGGTGGCCAAGAACCTCTTCCTGCTGCCGGCCAAGAGCTACCTGCGCAAACTCGTCGAGATCCCGCTCACCTTCGCCATCGAACTCGCCTGGCCGAAGTGGCGCATCCTGGAGATCTATCTGAACATCGTCGAATGGGGGCCCGGCGTCTTCGGTGCGGAGGCGGCCTCGCAGGCCCATTTCCGGCGCTCGGCCATGGGCCTGACCTCCCGCCAGGCGGCTCAGCTCGCCGTTACGCTGCCCAACCCCATCATCCGGGATGCCGGTGATCCTGGCCCGCGCACGGCGCAGCGCGCCTCGGTCATCCAGGCACGGGCCGCTCGCAACCCCGAGGCCGCGGCCTGCGTCGACGGGCTCCGTTAAGCCTCGCCAAGGCTCTGGAACTCCCGCCGGAATGTGAGTATAAGGCGCCCCACGTACGCCCTGGCTCGGATCGCCGCGCGGGGCGTTTACATGCAATGAGCTTCCAACAGCCGGGATTTGAGCGGGCTTGAGAAGGCCCGGGCGCGGCGCATTTAGCCCCGCGTAACCCCGATAGAAAGCACGGAGTTAAGACGATGGCAGTTCCGCGGAAGAAAGTCTCGCGCATGAAGCAGGGCACGCGCCGTTCGCACGATGCGCTGACCGCCCCGATCTATGTCGAGGACAAGGAGAGCGGTGAGCGCCGCCGTCCACACCATATCGACCTCAAGACCGGCAAGTACCGCGGCCGGCAGATCCTCGAGCCGAAGGCGGACGCCTGAAACCTGGGTTTCGACGGGACGTGACAAGAGGGCGGCCGCAGGGTCGCCCTTTCGCCGTTGCAGCGGCAAGGTCCTCGTGGCAAAAACGCTGTGCCGCGGCCTGACCGGGCCGGCTAAATAAGGGGGAACGCGTTATGTCGCTCAGGTCAATCCCGTCAATTGTCATCGCGTTCTTGATTTACAACGCGGTGGTCTTCGTCTCGGGCAGTACGGATGTCCTGAACCGCGCGCTATTCGAGCTGCCGATGCTGAGTGGCGGCATTTGGCGTTTCGAGGTCGGCGACCTCATTATTCTGATCACGCTGTTCCTGCTCTTCGCCGAATTGATCAAGTCGACCTATACGGCTGCGTCCTCGCTCGTCGATCACGGCCTGTCGATGGTCGTCTTCATCGCCTGCCTCGTCGAATTCTTGCTCGCCCCGCTGGCGGCAACCTCGACCTTCTTCCTCGTCATGGTGGCCACGGCGATCGACGTCGTCGCCGGCTTTACCATCGGCATTCGCGTGGCGCGGCGCGATCTCGCCATCGGCGGCGGATTGGACTAAGCGAGCACCGCTCGCACGCTGTGCGCACAAAATTACAGGCGATCGCATTCAGTTGCGATCGCCTAAATTGCTTTCGCGGCCAGTCGCGACCTAGTCGCGATCCTCAGAAAGCTTGTCGATTTTCTGCTGCATGTTGGCGAGCTGCGCTTTCAGCTCGCTGATCTCGCTCGGCTCGGAAGTCTTTGCTTCCGCCGTGCCCTTGTCGGGCTTTCCGGCTTCGCCGCGCTTCCCCGAGAACGGGGTCCACAAGGAGAACGCCTGCTCGAACATCGCCATGTTCTTGCGTGCCTGCTCCTGGTACGCCTCGAACGCGGCCGCCGGATTGGAGAACGCCGTGGCGAACTGCGCGCGGAATTTCTCCTGCTCCTTGACGAGGTTTTCGAGGCTGAACTGCAGATAGCCGGGCACCATGCGGCCGATGCTGTCGTCGTAGAAGCGGATCAGCTGGCGCAGGAACGGCACCGGCAGCAGCGTCTGCCCACCGACGCGGTTCTCCTGCTCGACGATGATCTGGGTCAGGACCGAATGCGTGAGGTCGTCGCCCGTCTTGGCGTCATAGACGACGAAATCCCGATCGCCGCGCACCATCGCCGCCAAATCTTCAAGCGTCACGTAGGTGCTCGTCTCCGTATTATAGAGACGCCGGTTGGCATACTTCTTTATGACAACCGCTTCTTTTTTGTCGGCAGGCGGGTCGGTTCTGTTGAGCATGGGAGTGGCCGCTGGGGCTGGTTATTGCACTGCGGCAGCGTAACACACCCCCAGCCCGAGGTGCCAGCCGTTTGTGTTGACCGTTAGGGCCAGATAGCGCATTAGCTGGCGTGATGCCTTAGCTTTGGTAATACGCCGTTAACACCGCGGCCGGCCAGGGGTCCAACGACGGGCTTGGGCCGCGCGGCGCTAGACCGGCTTACAAAACGCAAGCGCTTGAGGAGGCGCCTCCCGATGAGCGACGACAACGCCACCATCGTCATTGCCAGCGCGGCGCGGACGCCGGTCGGCTCGTTCAACGGCTCGCTGGCGAGCTTGCCCGGGCATGAGCTAGGAAAGATTGCCATCAAGGCGGCTATCGAGCGCGCCGGCGTGCAGCCGGGCGACGTTTCCGAGGTTATCCTCGGTCAGGTTCTGACCGCTGGTCAGGGGCAGAATCCGGCGCGCCAGGCGTCCATTGCCGCGGGCGTTCCGGTCGACAGCCCGGCCTGGGGCATCAACCAGGTGTGCGGCTCGGGCCTGCGCGCCATCGCGTTGGGCGCCCAGCAGATCCAGTCTGGTGCCGCGACCATCGTCGTCGCCGGCGGCCAGGAAAGCATGAGCCAATCGCAGCACGCGGCCCACCTGCGCAACGGCACCAAGATGGGTGGTCTCGACCTTGTCGATACGATGATCAAGGACGGCCTGTGGGACGCCTTCAACGGCTACCACATGGGCACCACGGCGGAAAATGTTGCTCGCCAGTGGCAGATCACCCGCGAGGATCAGGACAAGTTCGCGGTCGCCTCGCAGAACAAGGCCGAGGCCGCCAAGAAGGCCGGCAAGTTCAAGGACGAGATCGTCTCTGTGACCATCAAGGGCAAGAAAGGCGATACCGTCGTCTCCGAGGACGAATACATCCGTGATGGCGCCACTCTCGACAGCCTCACCAAGCTGCGCCCCGCCTTCGACAAGGCCGGCACCGTCACCGCCGGCAACGCGTCGGGCATCAACGACGGCGCGGCTGCCGTAGTGCTGATGACTGCCGCCGAAGCCAAGAAGCGCGGCATCGAGCCGCTCGCCCGCATCGTGTCGTGGGCACAGGCCGGCGTCGATCCCTCGATCATGGGCACTGGCCCCGTTCCCGCCTCGAAGAAGGCGCTGGAAAAGGCCGGTTGGCAGGCCAAGGACCTCGACCTCGTCGAGGCCAACGAGGCCTTCGCCGCCCAGGCCTGCGCCGTCAACAAGGGGGTCGGCTGGGACACGGACAAGGTCAACGTCAACGGCGGGGCCATCGCCATCGGTCATCCGATCGGTGCCTCCGGCGCGCGCGTCCTGACGACACTGGTGCACGAGATGAAGCGCCGCAACGCCAAGAAGGGCCTTGCCACGCTGTGCATCGGCGGCGGCATGGGCATCGCCATGTGCGTCGAGCGCGACTGATAGGAACTGACCAGTTTGATGCTCCGGCCGCGCGGCCGGAGCACCCGCCGCACGCTAATCAAACCAACAAAAGACCATTCGAGGAGGTTCTATATGGCTCGTGTCGCCCTGGTGACGGGAGGAACGCGCGGCATCGGCCACGCCATTTGCGTGGCGCTAAAGAGTGCCGGATATCGCGTCGCCGCCAACTACGCCGGCAACGACGCCGCCGCGCAGCAGTTCCAGGTCGAGACGGGCGTCCCGGTCTTCAAGTGGAACGTCGGCGACTTTGCCGCGTGCGAAGCGGGCTGCGCCCAGGTGGCCAAGGAAGTCGGCCCGGTCGACGTGCTGGTCAACAACGCCGGCATCACGCGTGACGCCATGCTTCACCGCATGACCCTCGAGCAGTGGAAAGAGGTGATCTCCACCGACCTCGATTCCGTGTTCAACATGTCGCGTCATGTGATCGACGGTATGCGCGCCCGCAACTTCGGCCGCATCATCAACGTCTCATCGATCAACGGCCGCAAAGGGCAGATGGGGCAGACCAACTACTCCGCCGCCAAGGCGGGCACGCACGGCTTCACCAAGGCGCTGGCGTTCGAAGGCGCCAACAAGGGTATCACCGTCAACACCATCGCGCCCGGCTACATCGCCACCGAGATGGTGCGCGCCGTGCCGAAGGAGGTGCTCGACACCAAGATCATCCCGCTGATTCCGGTCGGCCGTCTCGGCGAGCCCGAGGAGATCTCGCGTGCGGTGGTGTTCCTCGCCGCCGATAGCGCTGGCTTCATCAACGGTGCCTGCTTCGACATCAACGGCGGCCACTACATGGCGACCTGATCGCCCATCGGAAAGTCTAGAAAGTGAAATGGCCGGGCATGCAGCCCGGCCATTTTCGTTTCGGAAAAGGGTGAAATTATCCGCGCAGTCGCGTGCGGATAATGCGCGGGAACTCGTCTCCGCCCGTGCCGGTTGGCTGTTCCTGACCCGGTCGGCGGCCGTCCTCCTGACTCCACCAGCGGTCGGGATTTTGCGCGGGACCGGGGCCTGGCGCCGCCCGATCCTGCGTCGGACCAAAGCCTGTCATCCCCTGCTGCGGCTGCCGTGATGGCGTGTGGCCGCCCTGTGCGGCAGCGGCAGCGGCACCGCCACGCTGGGCGATGGGCGCGGCGAACCACGCCTCGATTAGGTCGAGCTCGTCGGCCGACAAATTAATCCCTTGTCCGCGGCAGCGCGCCACGACGAAGTTGCGAAAGCGGGAGGCGAACAAGTTCGGCGAGGCGCCCTGGTCGAACCACGGATCGGCCTCGCTGACGACGTCGAGCACGAAGCGCACGTCATCGCGGCGGATCTCGATGCCGACGCTCTCGGCGCGCTTGACGATGTTGAGCAACGTCTGCGAGCCGGCGAGGCCGTTGGCGGCGATCTCCTGCGCCATGACGTCGAACAGCGTGCGGTAGTCCTGCGGCGACAGTGTCGGCGCCTGGCTGGCCTCATGGATGCGCGCGATCGACTGCTGGATTGCCGCGGCACCCTGCGCCGTCCGCTGCACGCCGGCGGCCTGCTGGCGAATTTGCCCCGGCTGGCCCGAGAGGGCTTCGGGTTGCGCCGGGGCCAGCTGTCCGCGCTGCTCCGGAGCGGGGGCCCCGGTCTGGGCAACGGCAGCTCGCCGAGCTGGTTGTGTGCCGAGCAGCGGCGCCAGGGCACGCTGCGACGGCTGTGCGCCAGGATCGGCGCGCATCGGCTCGGGACGGGCGATGTCGGCCCGCGGGTCGATGCGGCCCGCTGTGCGCGTCTCGATGCGCGGCGCTTCGCTCTGCGCGGCGCGGTTGGCGTCATAGACGAAGTATGGCGGTTGCGCGGTAAGGCGCACGTCCTCTGGCAACCCGCGCGTCAGCAGATCGCGGAAGCTCCCCGTCCCGCCCCAGGCGGCGCCCACGGTCTTCTCGTGACCCAACACGCGCACGCAGCGATCGGCCAGCGCCTCGAGCGGCACGGGCTGGTCGGCGGCGCGCACGACGTTGGCGACCTCGGTGAGGATCTCCGTGCGCAGTGCCTCGATGGAAGCCGCGCTCGGTAGTGCCTGCGGCTCGCTGCGCTGCGCCTGCCCCTGATTGGTGAGCTGGCCGTCGATGAGCAGCGAGAGGAAATCGGATTCACGGATTTCCGCGTCGCAGATCGCCGTGTACGGCACCGCTGTGTGGTCGTTGGAGAAGATCACAGTGCGCCGTGCGTGCGAACGCAGGCGGTGCAGCACCGGCGTGAAGTCGGCATCGGCCGAAAGGATGACGAACTCGTCGAAGTAGGTGTCGTGGGTGAGGATGTCGCGCACATCCATCACCATGCGGATGTCGGCTGAGTTTTTCAGCTGCGCGGTCAGCGGCGGGCAATCGACGACCTCGAACCCGGCGCGGAGGAAGTGGTGGCGCACGAACGGGAAGGAGCTCATGTCGGTGGAATTGTCGCTCTGGTTGCGGCGCGGGACGGGATTGCCGTAGCAGCGATTGATGACGATGCGGCGCTCGACTTCCAGCGCCGGCGAGTTGGTCGGGGTCATCAGGGCGCCCGTGGCGATCTCCCTGACCCACAGCCCGGCATCCTTGGAGAAGCGCTTGGCGGCTTCCTCACTCTTGCGCTTCAACGACAAGTAGACGTTGTCGTAATCGACGAAAATCGTGGTCAGAATTGGCCCAGACGACTCGCGCTTCATAACCGGCATCCCCCGCGTGGCCGTAAAAAATCCAGTTGTAGGGACTCTTTGGTGAGTCGCATTGAGCGGCAAGCTCACCGTGCCTGCTGATCGCAGAAAACTGTTCGCGCCCCGGCCCTTAGCGAATTGTACGCGTGGAGATATATAGTGGAAAACCCGATTGTGAGCTTTAGTTGCAACAGGGCGTCGCACGAGGTGCGCAACACCTCAGCGCCGCGGCGGAGCAAATCCCTCTTGCGCGAGCTCGAAATGCTCGAACAGGAAGCCTGGCGCCACCGTGCAGCCAACCAGCGTCCATGCGCCGAGGCTTACCGCGCTCTGCCAATACCCGGGCGGCACGACGCCCTGCGGTCGCTGACCGTCGGCGAGGTCGGTACCGAGATGGATCTCTACCGCGCAGCCGTCGGGCGGCGCCATCGACAGCGCTAGCGGCGCCCCGGCGTGCCAGTGCCAGATCTCTGCCGCATCAACCCGATGCCAGCGCGACACTTCGCCCGCTGCGAGCAGGAAGTAGATCGCCGTTGACGCCGCGCGCTTTCCGTCGCCGCGGTCGTCAAGGAACGTCTCGCGGTAGTGGCCTCCCTCCGGGTGCGGCTGCAGATCGAGAATGCGGATGACGTCGTCGGCGCTAAGCGGGGTGCCGGTCGCCTGCATGATTCAGCTCTTGTTCTTGCGCTCGCGGATCGCCGCGAAGACGTGCCAGTCGGGTGCGTACAGCATACCGAGCTTGGCTCTGATGGCGGTGACGTGGGGACGCAAGAATGGATTGGTTTCGAGCTCGCGATCGAGCCGCGTCGGCAGAGTCGGCTTATTCTCGTCGCGCAGCCTGTCGACCTCCTTGGCTCGATTGACCAGGGCCAGGTTGTTCGGCTCTAGAGTCAGCGCAAAGCGCGCGTTCGACTGTGTATACTCGTGCCCGCAATAGATCTCCGTGTCAGGCGGGAGCTTCATAATCTTCTGCAGCGACTTCCACATCATCTCGGCATTGCCCTCGAAGATGCGCCCGGCACCCATGGCAAACAGCGTGTCGCCGGCAAAGGCAATCTTCGCCGCCGGAATGAAATAGCTGACGTGTCCCAGCGTGTGGCCCGGCGTTTCGAGGACCTTGATCTCGAAGTCGCCGAAGGCGACGACGTCTCCCTCGCCCACCTCCTGGTCGATCCCCGGAATGCGCTCCGCCTCGCCCCTCGGCCCGATGATGGTGCAACCCGTCTCCTGCTTGAGTTGCAAGTTGCCGCCGGTGTGGTCGCTGTGGTGGTGGGTGTTCAGGAGGTGCGTCAGCGTCCAGCCTTTGGCCTTGAGACGGGCCAGGATCGCCTTGGCGTCAGGGGCATCGATCGAGGTCGTGACGCCCGCATCGGGGTCATGGATCAGCACCGCGTAGTTGTCGGAAAGGCAAGCAAACTGCTCGATTTCGAGCTTCGGCATGCGTATCGGCTCTGGTTCTCGGAGATCGATGGCGACGCGCGAGCGTAGCGGCGCGCTTAACCGATGACAACGCGACAGCGTGAGGAAGCTTGAAATGCCGCGTGAAGCCGTCAGATTGGCGAGCGACGAAACAGGATAGCCTTGTCGATGCAGCTCGATGTCGACGATCTGCGCGAGTTTTACGCTACGCCGCTTGGGCAAACGGTGCGTCGCCTGCTGACGCATCGCATCCGCGCGCGCTGGCGGGGGTTGCATCGCTCGACGCTGATCGGGCTCGGTCATTCCTCGCCGTACCTTGGCGCCTTCCGCGGCGAGGCGCTGCACCTGGGCGCGCTGATGCCGGACAGCCAGGGCGCGGTGCGCTGGCCGCGCGATGCGCCCTCGCAAACCGCTCTCGTGGACGACGACCGCTTGCCGCTGGCCGACGGCTCCGTCGACCGGTTGCTTGCTGTGCATTGCCTCGAGGTTGCTGACAGCACGCGGCAACTCTTGCGCGAAATGTGGCGCGTGCTGGCGCCCGAGGGCCGCATGATCCTCGTCGTACCGAACCGGCGCGGCGTGTGGGCGCGCCTCGACAACACACCCTTCGGCCATGGCCGTCCCTACAGCCGCCGCCAGCTCGATCAGCTCCTGACCGCGGCCATGTTCACGCCGCTCGACTGGGGCGGCGCGCTGTTCTTTCCGCCGCTCGGCCGCCAAATCCTGCTGCGCTCGTCGACCGCCTGGGAGCGCGTCGGTGCAGGGCTCTCGCCCGCCTTCTGCGGCGTATTGATCGTCGAGGCGAGCAAGGAGCTGATGGCCCCCATTGGGCGTCCGGCAAAGGCGCGTCGCCTGCGGCAGCTCGTGCCGTCGGCGAGCCCGACGCGCCGGACGCGCCTCTAGCCGGCTTCGCGGAAGCGCTGCGCCGTCTGCAGATCGACTGAGACCAGCTGCGAGATGCCCTTCTCGGCCATGGTGACGCCGAACAGGCGGCTCATGCGCGACATGGTCATGGGGTGGTGTGTGATGACGAGGAAGCGGGTCGCCGTTTCTTCCGTCATCGTCTCGAGCAGGTGGCAAAAGCGGTCGACGTTGGCGTCATCGAGCGGCGCGTCGACCTCGTCGAGCACGCAGATCGGCGACGGGTTCGTGAGAAACACCGCGAAGATCAGCGACAGGGCGGTTAGCGACTGCTCACCGCCGGACAACAGTGACAGCGTGGCGGGCTTCTTGCCCGGAGGCTTGGCGATGATCTCAAGGCCGCCTTCCAGCGGATCTTCGCCCTCGATCATTTCGAGGCGCGCCTCGCCGCCGCCGAACAGCGTCGTGAACAGCTTGCCGAAGTGCGCATTGACCGCCTCGAAGGCGTCCTGCAGCCGCTTGTGCGCCTCGCGATTGAGCTGACCTATGGCACCACGCAGCTTGGCGATAGCGTTTTCGACGTCGACCTTCTCGGTGTCGAGGCCGGCTGCCTGGATGCTGAGCGCCTGCAACTCTTCATCGGCGCCGAGATTGACGCCGCCGAGCCGCTCGCGGTCGGCCTTCAAGTTGGCGACTTTGCGCTCGACGTCGGCCAGTGGCGGCAAATAGGCGCCCGGCTGCAACTCGGCGAGTGCGAGACAACCTTCCGGCGCGATGCCTAGCGTATCGCGGATCTGGCGCGAAACGTCCTGACGGCGCGTGCGCGCTCCTTCCAGCCGCGCTTCTGTGCGAGCGCGCCCCTCACGCCCTTCGGCGACGGCGCCCTGCGCAGCGCGCAGCGCCTGCACGCCAGCTTTCAGCGTAGTGTCCGCCTCCGCCAGCGCGTCGGCGGCGACTTGCCGCTCATGCTCCGCCTTGCTCAGCGCACTCATCAACTTGCCGCGCTTCTCCTCGATCATCGCCGGCACGTCGGCCAGACCGTCGAGCTCGCTCCGCGTTTCGGTGAGACGCGTCTTCAGGGCGTCGATCTGCTGTTCGGCGCCAGCCGAGCGCGTCGTCCAGCGTTCGCGCTCGATGCCGATCGCCGTGCCGCGGTCGGCCCGCGCGCGCCGCTCGCGCTCGATATCGGAAACCGAAGCGCGCGCCTCGGCCAACGCCAGGCGTCGCGCATCTGCTTCCGTCTTGGCGGCGGCAAGCGCCGGTTCGAGGTCCTTAGCGGCCGCAAATGCAGCAACAGCGTGCTCGGCCTCCTCCAGCAAATCCTTGGCGACGATAAGCTCTTCTTCGGCGCGCGCCCGTGCGCCGGACACGGCGGCCAACTTGCTCTCCGTTTCGCGTGCCGCGCGCTCGATGGTGGTGAGGCTGTCGCGCGTCTTGGCCAGCATGCCCTGCGCCTCGCGGCCGAGCTGGCGCAGGCGCTGCTCCTCGGCGCGCGCGGCGGCTACGGCCTCGACGGCCTCGCGCTCAGCATCGGCCCTCGCCGCGGCGGCGGTGCGCGCCCCGGCCTCTTCCAGCTCCAGGGAAGACAGGCGATTGCGCTCGGCAAGCCGCAACGCGGCAGGTGCGGCGCCCTCGGCTGCAGCGGTATATCCGTCCCACCGCCATAGGTCGCCGGCGCGCGTGACGAGGCGCTGGCCAGGCTTCAAAGCGGGTTGCAACTTGTGGCCCTGTTCGCGCCCGGCAACGATGCCGGTCTGGCGCAGGCGGCGATCAAGCTCGGGCGGGGCCTCAACGTGGCCCGCCAGCGGCTCGACGCCCGGCGGCAGCGCCGGATCCTGACGCGGCACCTCGACGTGGCGCCAGTGGACGGCCGCTTCTTCCGCAGCCGGCGCTTCGAGGTCGTCTCCGAGCGCGGCACCGAGGGCCGCCTCATAGCCTTGCTTCACCCGCAGACGGTCGAGGATGGGCGGGAAATCGGTGTGCCGAGCACCGATCAGCAGCTTGACCAGCGTTTCCCGCTCGGTGCGCAGCGATGCGAGCCGCAGCCGCGCCTTGCCGCTTTCATCGCGCGCCGCGTCGGCGACGGTGGCGATGAAGCGTGCGGTGTCCTCGGCAGCGAGCGCCTGCACCTCGAAGCGCGCGATCTGGTCCGCGAGCTGCTGGCCCGCCTCGGTGATCTGCGCCAGTTTCTCGGCATCGGGCGCGCGGCCGGCGATCTCGCGCGCTTGCGCGCCAAGCTCTGTCAGCTGGCGCCCGAGCTTGGCGACCGTATTCTGTCGCTCACTGCGGCTTGCCTCTAGATTTTGCTTGCGGGCGCGATGCTCCGCGACCTTCGTCGTCAGCTCGGTGAGCTTGGCTTCGGCATCGCGCAGGGCCTCCTGCGCGCTTTGCAGTCGGGCGCGCGCCTCACGTTCGCCATCGCCCGCCGTCGCCTCGGCGGCGCCGAGCGCCTCGATTTCCGAGCCGAGATCAGCGAGGATCTGCCGCGCCTCGGCGATCAAAGTTTCTTCGCGCGCCGTGTCGCCGCCGAGCTGCTCGGCGCGCGCGCGCAATTCGCGCTCGCGTTCGGCGGCACGCGTTGCCTCGCGTTCGAAATTCTCTTGCTCAACGCGCAGGCGGCCGAGCACGGCGGCGCGCTTTGCCTCTTCTTCGCGCAGCGGGTCCATGCGCTCGGCGAGGCGCGCTTCTTCGGAGAGCGCCTGCGACTCCGCTTCGGTCGCCGTCGCCAGCTTCGACAACGCATCGCGCAGGTTGCCTTCCTCGGCGTCGACGTGCGCCTGCGTGTCCGTCCACGCGAGATGCATCAGAAGCGCGTCCTGGCGGCGAATGTCGTCGGAAATCTCTTTGTAGCGCCGTGCCGCGCGCGCCTGTCGCTTGAGGCTTTCGACCTGGCTGTTGAGCTGGCCCAGCACGTCGCTGAGACGCGCGAGGTTGGCTTCCGTCGCCTTGAGGCGCAGCTCCGCCTCATGCCGGCGACTGTGCAGCCCAGCGATGCCGGCGGCGTCCTCGAGAATGCGGCGGCGCTGCTCGGGCTTGGCGTTGACGATCTCGCCGATCTGCCCCTGCCGCACCAGCGCTGGCGAGCGCGCACCGGTCGCTGCATCCTCGAACAGGATCTTCACGTCGCGGGCGCGCGCCTCGCGTCCGTTGATGCGATAAGCCGAGCCTGCCTCGCGCTCGATACGGCGCGTGATCTCTATCTGATCGGTGTCGTTGAACTCGGCCGGTGCCTGACGCGCGTGATTGTCGAGGAAGATCGTAACTTCCGCCGTATTGCGGGCCGGGCGGGAATTGGTGCCGGAGAAGATCACGTCGTCCATGGCGGCGGCGCGCATACTCTTGTGCGAGGTCTCGCCCATCACCCAGCGGAGCGCTTCGAGCAAATTGGATTTGCCGCAGCCGTTCGGTCCGACGACGCCAGTCAAGCCGCGCTCGATGACGAGCTCGGTCGGCTCAACGAACGACTTAAAGCCCAGAAGCCTCAGGCGAGAGATCTTCATCTCGGTTCCTGTACGAAGCGAATTGCGCCGCTCTCAGCTCGCGACCCTACGTCAGTGCGGCGCTCCCGCCGACGCCGTGGCGCGGCCCGCGATCAACGGATCGACCATTGCGCGGATGTCCTCCATCGAAAGCTCTTTCTTCACGAGCTTGCCTTCGACGAAGAAGTTGGGAGTGCCGATGACGCCCAACTTGCGTCCGCGGTCCTTCACCCACTTAAGCCCCTCGATCATGGCCTGATTCTCGCGGCAGGCGTCGAACTGCCGGCGCGTCATCCCCACCTGCGCGGCGACCTTGAAAATGGGGTCGAGGTGCACCTCCTGGCTGACCCAGGAAGCCTGCTGCTCCATGAACTTGCCAAACAGCGTCAGGTACTTCTCGGGTTTGGCGCAGCGCAGGGCAACGCTTGCCGCGCCGGATGTCTTGCCGATGGGGAACTCGCGCAGGATGTAGCGCACCTTGCCGGTGTCGATGTAGGCCTTCTTGAACTGGGGATAGGTCTTGATGTGGAAGTTGCGGCAGTGCGGACAGGTCAGCGAGGCGTACTCGACGATGGTGACGGGGGCATCGTCGCGTCCGAACGACATTTCCGGCAGCGTACCCGTCAACATGACGTCGGCGATGGTCGGATCGGCGATCACCTCGCGCCCGCCGGCCGGCTTGTCGCTCGGATCGGCGAACGGGTTGAACCGCTCGGGGCCGGTCGAGGCCGTGTCTTCGGCAGTCGGATAGGCCGACGCGCCGCCGGCATCCGCTGCCTTGTCCGGCGTCAGCGATGCCGCATTCATCAAGCTGCTACTGCCGCACCCCGCGAGCGAGGTCGGTAGCAGCAACAGTGCGACGAGGGCCCCTATCCTGCTCACTCTGCCTCAGCTCTTGGCCAGCAGCGGCTCGATCATCTGGTCGAACTTCTCCAGCGTCGGCTGGCCGTCGAGCTTCTTGCCGTTGACGTAGAAAGTCGGTGTCGCCGAGACGCCGAACACGTCGGAGGCGCGCGTACGGCCGGCCGTGATGTCGTCAAGCAGCTTCTGATCGGTCAAGCACTTGTCGAATGATTCCTGCGTGAAGCCTGCCTGCTTGGCGATCTCGAACAGGCGCGGCACCGGGTTGCCCTCGCCAAACGCCCACTCCTGCTGCTTCTCGAACAGCACCTCGATGAGCGGGAACGCTTTGTCGCCGCCGGTGCAGCGCGCCAGCATCGACGCGGCGGCGGCCAGATTGTCGAGCGGGAACTCGCGGAACACGTAGCGCACCTTGTTGGTGTCGACGTACTTCTTCTTGAACTCCGGCCAGACGTCCTTGGTGAAGTGAGCGCAGTGTCCGCACGTCATCGATGCGTACTCAACGACAGTCACCTTGGCGTCCATCGGGCCGAGCCCCAGATCCGGGAGCCCCGTCGGCTTCATCAGCTCCTCGACCGGCACCTCGGACGGCCCCTTCGACTGAGCGGTGGCGGGCAGCGTGTGCATGGCCACGCCGGCGCCGATAGCGCCTGCGGCAAGGACCGCGAGCACGACGCGCCGCGAAAGCTCAAATCGGCCGGATGGGGTCTTCGATGCGGACACGGGTGCGCTCCTTGCGATCTTCGGAATGAACATTCGCCGGCCACCCGGCCATTGACGCCCGAGTAGCACGCGACTGAGCGTGGAAATAGGGCAAAACAGCTGCCGTTCCAAGTGAATGAAGCTTAATGCTCGGCCAGATCTCTGGGCCGCTCAACGCGCCTGGCCGCGGCTCATCAGCCCCGACTTGAGGCTGGCGAGAGCGGCGCGCAGCCGCTCGTCCGCGATGCCGGCGAGCTCCGGCGCGGCGGAGGGCGGCGGGGTGACCGGTACAGGCGTAAGGACGGCCCGCTCAGGCAGAGGCGCCTGCAGGAGGCGCAGCTCGGCGACGGCGCGATAGCCGAAATGCCCGTTGATGCGCTCGATCAATTGATGCGCCTTGAACTGCACGTCGAGCGCCCGTGCCGGCTCGACCCGCACGATCAAAGTCGCACCGGGGCGTCCTTCGGCGCCTTGCTCGACGTCATCGCGAATGCCGACGCCGCGCGGCCATTTCAGTCGCTCCGGTGCCGTATAGCCGGCGACATCCTTGCCAACGATCACCGCCCAGTCGGTGATCAGCGTCGCGGCGGCAAAACCGTACTTCTCGAAGGCCTTGTGCGTCAGCTTCGGCACGTATGTGCCGACGGCACGCGCCGAGACGAAGCCGCGCTGACGAGCAGCAGGCGCTGTGGGAGCGGCGCGGAAGGTCGCAGCGTTGCTTGCCATGGTGCGTTAGTCCGGGTCGGAGAGTATCCAGCGGGTGCCTCGACGCTTACCATCGGGGGATCGATTCGCGGGGGGCCGGGAGACAATCCCTTGACTGCTGTTGCGCGAAAGCAACTGCCGCTCCGGCCCGCCGGGCCCGACACGGTCGAGGCACTGCTCGCCTGGTACGACGAGGAGCGCCGCGACCTGCCGTGGCGGGTGGCGCCCGGCAAGCGCGCCGATCCCTATAGCGTCTGGCTCAGCGAGATCATGCTGCAGCAGACGACGGTAAAGGCCGTGATCCCGTTCTACCTGCGGTTCCTCGCCCGCTGGCCGACAGTCACGGCGCTCGCTTCGGCGCCGCTCGACGATGTGCTCGCCGCCTGGGCGGGGCTCGGCTACTACAGCCGCGCGCGCAACCTGCACAAATGCGCCGTCGCCGTTGCGCAAGATCACGGCGGTAGTTTTCCCAGCACCGTCGCCGAACTGCAGAAGCTGCCCGGCATTGGTCCCTACACAGCGGCCGCCATTGCGGCGATCGCGTTTGGCAAGGCCGCGACACCGGTCGACGGTAACATCGAGCGCGTCGTCGCGCGTCTGTTCGCCGTGCGCCAGCCGCTCCCCACCGCCAAGTCGGAGTTGAAGCGCCTTGCTGCCACGCTGACGCCCGCGCGGCGCGCCGGCGACTTCGCGCAGGCAATGATGGATCTCGGCGCCGGCATTTGCACGCCGCGGCGTCCATCATGCCTCGTCTGCCCGGTGCAGCAGGACTGCGCCGGCGCCGCCCACGGCATAGCGGCGTCGCTGCCGATGCGGCTCGAACGCAACGAGCGTCCGCAGCGCGTCGGCTTCGCCTTCGTCGCGTTGCGCGAGGACGGCCATGTGCTGCTGCGCAGGCGGCCGGAAGCAGGACTGCTCGGCGGTATGCTCGAGGTTCCCGGCACGGCGTGGGGCGACCTGCTGCCGCCGGCAAAGGAGGCGCTGCGCTCGGCTCCGTTGCGCGCCGACTGGTGGGCAGTTCCAGCCACGGTCGTGCACGTCTTCACGCACTTCCGCCTGGAGTTGATCGTCTACCGCGCGTTGGTGCCGGCGGATGCGACGCTGACCTTCTGGGCCGAGCCCGAGCGCTGCCGCTGGGTGGCGCGCCGCGATCTGCATGCGGCCGCCGTTCCCAGCGTCATGCGCAAGGTCATCGCCCACGCGCTGAAAGAGAATTAGGCGGCGAGGCCGTCGATCGCCAAGCGGGCAGCGTCGATCGACTTGGCGCGCTGCTCTGGGCCAAGCGCAACACCCTCGGCGCGGATAAACGTGACGTCTCCGATGCCGAAGAACCCGAAGATGCCGCGCAGATAAGTCTCCTGGTGATCGAGGAAGGCAGCGGGCGTTTGCGGGCCATAGTAGCCTCCGCGCGAGGAGGCGATGATCACGCGCTTGCCGCCGGCCAGTCCCTCGGCGCCCTTGTCGGAGTAGCGAAATGTCTTGCCGGCGACGGCGAGCCGGTCGATCCACGCCTTCAGCTGGCTGGCGATGGCGAAATTGTACATCGGCGCACCGACGACCACGATGTCCGCGGCGAGGAACTCTTCAAGCACGGCGTCGCCCGCTGCTATGTCGGCCTGCGCCTCGGCGGTTTCTGGGACGGCGCCGCTGCGGGCTGCCAAGTGCGCGCCGGAAAGGTGTCCGACCGGCGTTAGGGCTAGGTCGCGGTAGGCGACGTCGAGCCCCGGATGCAACCGGCGCTCGGCGGCGACGATCTCGGCCGAGAGTTGCCGGCTGACGGAACCCGCGCCGAGAATGCTGGAATCAACATGGAGTAGTTTCATGGTCATCTCCCAGTCCCGGGGAATGGCGCTCGGCTCGTCGACCGATTGACACCCCGCAGCGTTAGTCACATTTTGTGACCTGGGCTAATTTGATGACCGCGATCGGTTGCACAAGGAGGCACTTTTTTGAGCGCAGGAAACACCGATGATACCGAGAGCTGCCGCATGGTGGCCGAGGTGTTGTCGCGGATCGGCGACAAATGGACCGTGTACGTCGTCCGCCTGCTGTCGGACGGCTCCATGCGGTTCAACGAGATCAAGCGCGCCATCCCAGCCATTTCGCAACGCATGCTCACATTGACGCTGCGCGGCCTCGAGCGCGACGGATTGGTGACGCGCACCATCTATCCGACCATACCGCCGCGCGTTGACTACGAGCTGACGGATTTGGGGCGCACCCTGATCGCCACGCTCGTGGAGTTGGGAGAATGGGCCCTCTCCAACCGGGCCAGTGTCGAGAAGGCAAGGGCAGTGTTCGACGCCAAGGAAAAGAAATCGAAAGCCAAGATTGGCCTCGTGCCGCTGGCGTGGGGCCGGCGACAAAGTTAGTTCTCAACGCGGCTGCGAATTAAGTCGCAGCTCGCGCGGACCAGTACACCCCGCGAGGCGGCGCGCCGGTGCCAAGTCTCCAAGATAGAACGCCCCCCGTGCGGCGAGGCACGGAGGGCGCTTGTTTGGTTCGATCGGACGAGCGCCGCAGCGCCCAAATTCGATGGCTCTACTTTTGGGCAGTTTTGATCTTTTTGCCGGATCCGTTGCCCAGCACCGCGACGTGCACATGCTGCAGGCCCGAGAAGCCGAGCGCATTGGCGGCGCCCTTCGACAAGTCGATGATGCGACCCTTAACGAACGGCCCGCGGTCGACGATGGTCACGACAATGGAGCGCCCGTTGCGCGGGTTCTTCACCCGCACTTTGGTGCCGAAGGGAAGGGTACGGTGGGCGGCGACCATGGCGCCTGAGCTATAGGCGCGCCCGCTGGCGGTGACCGAGAGATCGGAATAGTGCGAGGCGACACCGCTTTGCGCATGCGCGGTTGCCCAGGGCAGCAGAGCAATGACGGCGGCTCGGGCGAGCTTTCCGATTGGGGCTTGCATGTTGTCTCCACCTTGTTGACTTCAAGGGCTCTTTTGCATGCTCAACCCGGACAAGGAATACGTCGTTCCATCAAAGACTTGCAACGAACAGACACACATCGGTTCTTAACCAATCCCTAGCGCGGTGAAACGGCGAGTTTGGCGTGGGTGTGCGTGTTCGCACGCAGCACTTTGTCGCCCCGGGTTAACCGCGAGCGCTCCGCTGTTAAGCGCGTTCGACGTGGTTTACGGTGGATCGTTCAGCGCGTTTTGCGCGTGCGCGGCCCGCGCGCGTCGTTGGCCGGCAGCTGGCGGGTCGACTGACGCAGCGCATCTTTGAGGCTGGCGGGGCGGCCGTGCTTTTTCAAAAGATCGCGGAATGCCTCGTCGGCCAGCTCCTGCAGGTCCTTCATGGCGTCGCGCCCCAAGAGCTCAAGCGCCTGCAGGGTCGAGGGGTCGAACGCAATGAGCTTGCGCGGCTCGCTTGCGGACGGCGCGGCCGAGCCGCTCTGACGCGTCGGCTGCTTACTCACCGGTTTTTTTCGCCATCGCAGCTTTCCCTGAGCAACGGGCTCGCGCGATCACGCACGCTTCTTCGAACCGCTACGGCGTGCCGCCGGGGCGCGACGCGTGGTCGAACGCGCCGCCTTGGCTTTGCCGCTGCCTTCGCCAATCGACTTGCGCAACGCCGACATGAGGTCGATGACCTTGGCGCCCCCCGGCGCCGCTTCCTCGTGCGGGGCTTTGATCTTGTGGCCCTTCAGCTTCTTCTGCACCAGCTCGCGCAGCGCGGTTGCGTAGTGGTCCTCGAACTGATCGGGTGTGAACTTGCCGGCCTTGCGCTCTATCAGCTCGACGGCGAGATCCACCATTTCCTTGTCGGGCTTGCCGGTCGGCACCTCGTCGAAGAACTGGTCGGCCTCCTTCAGCTCGTCGGCATAGCGCAGCATTTCCATGAGGAGGCCGTCGCCGAGGGCGGTGATGGCAACTAGCCACTCGCGCCCGCCAATGGTGAGCTGCGCAAGACCCGCCTTGCCGGTTTTCTTCAGGGCCTCGCGGATGACGACGTAGCCTTCGCCTGAATGCTTGTCGGCAGGGGCGATAAAGTACGGGCGCTCGAAATAGCGCGGGTCGATTTCCTCGACGTCGACGAACTTGACGAGGTCGATGGTCTTCTTGCTCTCGAGTTTCACCGCCTCGATCTCGTCGGGCTCCAGCGTCACGTAGGTGTCGCTGTCGACCTCATAGCCCTTGACGATGTCGGAGCTTTTCACCTCGCCGATGCCCTGCACCGTCTTGGTGTAGTTGATGCGGCGGCCGGAGGGCTTGTGGATCTGCCGGAAGGAGATTTCCGACTTGCTCTCGACGGCGTTGTAGATCTCGACGGCGATCGAGACGAGGGAGAGGCGCAGGAAGCCCTTCCAGTAAGCACGCGCGGCCATTGTATGCTCCGCAACTCTAGGGGGATGCTGCCTCCACCTTAGGACGCCAATGATAACAAAAAAGTTCCTATTCCAGTAGGAAAGCGCCGTGCACCTTCCGTTGCTGATCCGCGCCGCCACTCCGGCCGACGAAGCCGCCATTTGGGCCATCCTGCAGCCGGTCATCCGCGCCGGCGAAACCTTCGCTCTGCCGCGCGACATGGGCGAGGCGGACGCCATCGCCTATTGGACGGGGCCGGGCGTCCATGCGAAGCATGGCTCCGCCATGACCACCTTTGTTGCCGAGGCGGACGGTCGCGTCGTCGGCACCTACTTCCTGCGCGCC
>DATBSP010000100.1:0-52243 GCA_036559705.1 Hyphomicrobium sp. | reverse complement strand
TAGAGCAGCTGCCCGTAGTTCAGGGATTACAGCCTTTGTTCGTGGTTAGCGATTATTTCGTCGCCCCGGTGACTTAGCGCGGAACTCGACAAAGTTGCGGGAGATCGCGCGGCCACGCTCCGCGTGAAGCCGATTGTTCCGGGCGATGGACTGAGGTTCGCCCGCGCGCGTGTTGACTTAAACGGAGGGAACACCCATCGGGCGCCGCCGACATTCGCACTTCATTTCGAGGAGTATCGTCGCTGTAGTTCGTGAACGGCACCGAGTATGGCCGGTCGGTCGCCCTCTGAAACATTGTCGTCGAAGTTGACCGTCCAGCCGGAGGGTTCGGTGCCTGAAAGCCGGATCGCGACTTGATCGAGGATCGGATAATGAGGCGTGTCTCGCATAGCGTCGTGCAGGAAGATATTCAACTCGGCGATGGTCACTCTAATGCGGTTTATCATTATCTCTGGGCGACAACCGCTACTGCCCAAGGCTAACGCCGCGGCGCCTGCGCCCCGAGGTCCGCCGCTGACCGAAGCGAACATCAACGGGTCACCGAGCGCCGCGACACCTTGGGCCCCTCGGCGAACTTGAGAAATAGTGTTGCGAGGAAGCTATTGGGGGTATCTGCTGAAACAAGAGCGAGGTGCTGGAGCGCTCTACCTACTACAGAGGGAGGCCGGCGCCGTCCCTGGGGTAACACCGACCTCCCGCTGCTGGGTCTGACGTAGCAGCTTGGCCTCGCGCTCGGGAGCCTGTACGTGCTTTTGGGCTCCTGCAAGAAGCTTTAAGTTGGACTCAGGATCAGCAAAACTTATCGCTCATCCCGCGGCCTCGACCGTGTGAAGCCGCGTCCAGACCGGAAATCCACGATCGAGAAAGAGACCGATGCCAGCTTTCGACCAGATCAACCGGATCGTCGCTTTCCTCCGGTCGGAAGACCCGACGGGAGATATTTCAACTAACCCGATCGTCTCACACCCCCACAACACCAGTCGGACCATCCCCGAGCGATTGCCCCCCGCCAAGCTCAAGGAGCTGTCCGTGCTGCAGCCGTCGAGGGCGCTCATCGCTACCGCCGAGGAGTGGGCGGGCATCGCCGCGGCGATAGCGCTTTGCTCGTACTATTGGCACCCTGCTTTGTATGTGATCGCAGTCATGTTCATCGGCTCGCGCCAACACGCGCTGCTCATTCTCGGACACGACGCCTCACATTATCGCTACCTGCGCACGCGCTGGCAGAACGATCTCTTCGCCAACCTCTTCTTGATGTGGCCGACATTCGCGTCGGTGGAGGGCTTCCGCAAGTTTCACGGAACGCATCACCAGTACACAAACCTCGCCAACGACGGGAACCGCCATCTCTGGTACACGCATAACGCCGAGGGAGAGTTGGAGCCCGAATGGGTGTTTCCCAAGACGCGGCTCGGCTTGGCACTCATGATCCTGCGTCGTGCCGCGTTCCTTACGGGGATCTCCTGGATATTCCGCGGCCTGATCGGCTCCTCGCTCATTCCCTCGCCGCGCTGGATGGTCGCCGCACGGCTTGCCTTCTACGTGTCGGTCGCCGGCGCTCTAACGTTCTTTGGCGCCTGGCCTGGTCTCGTCTGGTATTGGCTCGTGCCGTTCTGCACTTGGCATATCGCGGCCCAGTACATCCGCCTGATCTGCGAGCACAGCGCTGTTGAAAGCGACGAGGACGAGTACAGCATTACCCGCACCACCATCCCGAACTGGCTCGAGTCGATCTTTATCTTGCCGCGCAACGTAGGCTTTCACCTCGAGCATCACTGGTACCCGAGCGTCCCCTTCTATCGGCTGCCGGAGCTGCACCGGCTCTTGATGGAGCGCGATGGCTTTCAGGCGCACGCCGTGGTCAGGCGCTCAGTCATCACCTCACTTGGTGAATGCATCAGACCGCAAGGTCCGCTGTTGACCCAAAACTGACGTTCCGGCGCTTGCGCATCAATGTCCGCAGTATGCCCCTTAGCCGACATCGGTGCCGCCCAAAGCAGGAAATGGGTGACGCCAGTTCACCTCCGTATGCTGCGTCACGTGGGGTCGCCGGAGGGGGTTGCCGTTGCTGCGCGCTTTAATGCGCGCTGGCGCGCAAGGCCGCGCTCCTTGTCTGGCACGTGGATCAGGCCGGCGATCTGACGCAGCAACATGTCCTCATGCGGATCGAGGATGCCGTCCGAATAAGCGACCGTCCACATCATCTCGACAATCCCGATCCGCTCCTCGGGGCTCAAGCGCTTGCAGATCTCGTGCGTAAAGGGGAAGTACTGGGCCGAATACTGAACCTTCTGCTCGGCCTGCTCGACAAGCATTTGAACAGCGTCGGGCGCAAGATGGAATTTATCCGTCAGCAGTCGCCCGATTGTGCCCCGCTCGGCCGCATCGAAAGTGCTGTCCATGCGCGCCGCCTCGATCAACAAGGCGGCGACGGACAGCTGCAGCTCGTCAGTCCGCTCCTCGAGCGCAGGGGCTTCGCGGCCCGTTAGAAAATCAAGCAGCCGAGACAACATTTTTATCTCCAGTTGGGCGCGATTCCGCCGAATAGATCGCTTGGGTCACTGAAAATTACCAGCCATTGACTGCCGGGTGCCGCGCCAGAAGACGTCGCGCCCGGGATCAGTGCCCTTCGCGCTTACCGTTCTGCGCCGCCAAGTTAAACTCGCCATCGGTCAGAAGCGCTCCGAGCGCCGGAGTGAGGATCGTGCCCGCAATGAAGCAGTCGGCTCCCTCGACCATCGCTTGCCGGCGTACGGCGCCGCCAAATCCGATGACGTAAGCCCCGCCTGCGCGCGCTGCGAGATCCGTCACTCCGTCTCCGATGATCGCGACGGGGCCGTGGAGTGCAGCCAAGTCGCGGCAGATCTCCGCCTTGCCGTCGCTGCGCACCAATGGCGAGCTCCTATCGAATCCGGCAAATGCCCCCGTGTCATCGAGGTAGATCTCGACGGCACGCACGTGGGAGTGGGGTATTCCGAGGGCCTGCGCCAGCTGGGCAACCGGTTGAAGAAATCCGCCGCTGACGACATAGACTGGCTTTCGCAGCCCTTGCAGCGCGGCAATCGTCTCGCGGGCTCCATCGACCATCTCCTCGATGTATCGCGCGCCGAGCCATGCGAGCGCTTCCTGGCCGGGACGCACGATCTCGAGCCGCCGCGCATAAATCTCTTCGAGTGGCAATATTCCGTCCATCGCCGCAGCCGTAAGCGGCGCAATTTCCGCCTGCCGACCCGAACGCTGCGCCAACTCGTCGATGCCCTCGATGCGGGTCAATGTGCTATCGCAGTCGAAGCAAATGGCTCCGAATTTTGGGTGCTCTCGCATTACAGCTCGATCTGCACCGCTTGGCGGATGGCCGGGATCGCCCGTACCTCCTCGAGCACCTTCGGCGGCAGCGGCGCGGAGACGCCAATCAGCGCGATTGCCTCCGGGGAGCCTTCGGCGATTCCAATCTGCATCCGCGAGATGTTGATGTTTTCGCGTCCAAGAATGCCGCCCAGCGCGCCAACCACGCCCGGCCTGTCGTCGTGACGTGTAAAGATGAGGCAACCCTCGGGCACCGCTTCCACGTGGTAACCGTCGATATGGACGAGCCGTGGATGGTTCTCACCCAGCAGCGTGCCTCCCACGTTTGTCAGCCTATCACTCGTCCTGGCGCGCAGCTCGATCAAAGAAAGGTAGTCGCGCGCCTCTTCCGAGCGGACCTCGCGGACCGCGATACCCTGTCGCTGCGCCAAGGTCGTTGCATTGACCTCGTTGACCGGCAAGGCAAGCCGATCGCCAAGCAGCCCGGCGAGCGCTCCTGCCGTGATAAGCCGTGGGTCGATATCAGCGATGCGGCCGAAGAGGGCCACTTCGAGCTCCGTTACAGGTCCCGCCACGAGCGCCGACAAGAGGCGCCCCAAGGCTCGCGCCAGCCGCTGGTAGGGTCGCGAGCGGAGGAGCTGATCGCTCGGAATACGCGGGAGATTCACCGCGCTTTGCGCTGCGCCGGTTTCGAGGAATGCCGCGATATGTTCGGCGATATTGACGCTCACGGCCTGCTGCGCCTCGTTGGTGGAGGCCCCGACATGCGGTGTCAGCACCACGTTGTCGAGCGCCAGGAGCGGCGAGGTTCCCGGCGGTTCCTTGGCATAAACGTCGAGCGCGGCACCGGCCAAGTGTCCGCTGGCAAGGGCCTCCACGAGCGCCGTCTCGTCGATGAGGCCGCCGCGCGCGCAGTTGATGATCCGGGCGCCGCGTTTCATCTTGGCGAAGCCTGACGCGTCGAGAAGGTTGCGCGTCGCGTCGTTCAGCGGACAGTGGAGCGTCACGTAGTCCGAGTTCGCCAGCAGCGAATCCAAATCGGTCGGCTCGGCGCCTGTTTCGCGGACGACTTCCGGAACGACGTAAGGGTCGAATGCCAGCACCCGCGTCCTGAACCCCAGGCAACGGCGCGCGACAATGCGCCCGATCGTTCCAAATCCGATCACTCCCACCGTCTTTCCGGCCAGCTCCGTTCCGACAAAGTCTCCTGGTTTCCACTCGCCGCGACGCACCGAGCGGTCGGCCTGCGGAAGGTAGCGGCTCAGAGACAAGAGGTGAGCAAGCGCGAGCTCGGCGGTCGTCGTCGCGTTCGCATCGGGCGTGTTGAAAACAACAATGCCTCGCTCCGTAGCCGCCGGGACGTCGATGTTGTCAACGCCAATACCGGCCCGACCGATCGCCTTGAGCCTTGTGCCCGCCGCGATGACGCGAGCCGTCACGCGCGTCTTGGAGCGCACGATGAGGGCATCGTAGTCGTCAATCCGCTGGCATAAGGCGCCCTCATCGAGCCCAGTCACCACGTCAACGCTCAATCCCGGACGCGAGTCGAGAAACGCCTGTCCCTGATCATGGATAGGATCGGCGACGAGGATGCGCTTCGTCATCGCGGCGCGATTGGGGTCGGAGTTCGGCATTGCCTAGCTGCCTTAGGGTACGTGGACTAGAATTCACCGCAGAAACTGATGACGCCAAGAAGGGTCGGTGCTGATCACCACGGCACGTTAGTTTACTATCAATATGCTGGGCAAAGCGCGCCAAGCGTTGACTTCTCGATCTTGCGGCCCGATTGGTCCAATGAGATTACGCCGATCGCGGTCGAACACTCCAGTGCACGAGATTGAATGAGCGAGTTAAGACTCTCCAACGTGCGTAAGAGCTTCGGCACGGCCGTGATCCTCGAGGACATCAACCTCGAGATAGCGGACGGAGAGCTCGTCGTTTTCGTGGGACCCTCCGGGTGTGGCAAATCAACCTTGCTGCGCTTAATTGCGGGGCTCGACGAAGTCTCGGGCGGCGAAATCTCCATCGGCGGAAAGATCGTCAACGAAGTCGCCCCTGCGCGCCGGGGCGTGGCCATGGTCTTCCAATCGTATGCGCTTTATCCGCACATGACGGTCTATCAGAACATGTCGTTCGGGCTGCGGCTGGCCAAGCTGGACGTGCCGGAGATCGACGCGGCGGTGCGCTCGGCCGCTCGCAAGCTGCACATCGAGCACCTCCTCGACAGAAAGCCGAAGGCGCTGTCCGGCGGCCAGAAGCAGCGCGTTGCCATCGGCCGCGCCATCGTTCGCAAACCGAATGTATTCTTGTTCGATGAGCCGCTGTCCAATCTCGATGCAGGCCTGCGGGCCAGCATGCGCTACGAGTTGGCAAAGCTGCATCAAGAGCTCAAGACTACGATGATCTATGTGACGCACGATCAGATCGAGGCAATGACCCTCGCCAAACGCATCGTGGTGCTATCGGCGGGTCGCATCGAGCAGGTCGGCACGCCGATGGCGCTTTACAGGGACCCGGACAATATCTTCGTGGCCGGCTTCATTGGCTCTCCGCGCATGAATTTTCTCGATGCCAAGATTGACTCGATAGCGCCGCAGCGCGCCGTCGTACGACTTGCCTCGGGCGACACCATGAGCGCTGCTGTCGACATCCATTTGGCTCACCCAGGGCAAAACGTAGTGCTCGGTATTCGGCCCGAGCATTTCGACGCACGCGCCAATTCGAATGTGCTGCCGGTGAAGGTTCGCTTCGTCGAGTCTTTGGGAAACGTGACCATCGCCTATGGCACGTTGGCCCGGACTGAGACGGAGGTGACCGTGCAGCTGCCCGGCGATGTCGATGTCAGCCGTGGGGAGACGATACGGCCGGGAGTGGCACCGCACGCCTGCTATCTTTTTGACGCCAATGGGCGTGCCTTCCGACGTTTCAGCGAGCCGGCCGAGGAAAACCCTGACGCTGCATTGCCGCGCGGCGGCTAGCTCGATGTCGCCGTGCTTTCCTCAAGGACGGCGCCGTTTGTGGCGACGACCTTGGCGTAGAAGTGGGCGCTGTCCTTTGGGGTGCGTTGCTGGCTGGCGAAGTCGACGTGCACGATGCCAAAGCGCTTCGAATAGCCGAGCGACCATTCCAGATTGTCGAGCAGCGACCATGCCATGTAGCCCCGCACGTCGACGCCCTGCCGAATGGCATCGCGCACGGCACCGATGTGCTCACGCAGGTAATCAACTCGCAGAGCATCTTCGACGCGGCCGTTCTTCGCCGTCGGAGGATCAAAGAAGGCGGCGCCGTTCTCCGTGACGTAGAGCGGAATGTCACCGTAACGGTGCTTGATCCACAGGAGCGTTTGCGTCAGCCCCGGCGCGAACACCTCCCACCCTGTCTCCGTGTACGTGGCCTGCTTCTGACGCACGGCACATGCTTTTAGAGGCCAGGAGTTGGCATCGAAACGTGTGACGCTGCGCGTGTAGTAGTTGATGCCGAGAAAATCGATCGGCTGTCGGATCAGCGCCAGGTCCTGTGCCGGCCACTCCGGCCATGCCTCGCCGAATATCTCTACCATTTCCTCTGGGTAGCGACCGAAGATAACGGGATCGAGATACTGCCGGTTCATGTAGGCTTCGGCGCGCGCCGTGGCGGCAACGTCGGCCGGATCGTCAGAGGCTTGATACTTCGGCTCGATGTTGACCACGAGCCCAATTTCATGGCGCCCCGTCGCACGATAGGCCTGGACTGCGGCGCCGTGCGCGCGCAACAGGTTATGCGATGCCATAGGAGCCTCGAAGCGGTTGCGATGTCCTGGCGCTAGGGCCCCATGCAGATAGCCGCCATCCGCAACGACCCAGGGCTCATTCAACGTAACCCACTTTTTTACGCGGCCGTCGAGCTTGCGAAACATGACCTCAGCGTAGTCGGCAAACCACTTCGATATCTCGGGATTGAGCCATCCGCCGCGATCGTCGAGTGCTGCCGGGAGGTCCCAATGAAAAAGCGTGATCAGCGGCTCGATGTTGTTTTCGAGCAAGGCATCGACAAGGCGCTCATAGAAGTCGAGTCCGGCACCATTCACGGCGCCGGTGCCAGAGGGAAAAATCCTGCTCCATGAAATGCTGAAGCGGTATGCCTGCAACCCGAGACTACGCATCAGCGCGACATCTTCCGCCCAGCGATGATAGTGGTCGCAGGCGATGTCACCGGTATCTCCATCGCGGACTAAGCCCGGCGTGTGCACGAAGCGATGCCAATTGCTCGGACCTGCCCCATCTGCAAGGGGCGAGCCCTCGACCTGATACGCGGCTGTTGCACTGCCCCACAAAAAGCCAGTTGGAAATTGTGCGGCGCACATCACTTGTCCTCGAGTCTGTTGCATCGCAGTCGGTGTTACGCACGATTTGTAGACATGCCCGATGTGAGTAGCACTCATGCCCCCGATGTGAGTAGCACGCATGTCACTCTGCGGCGCAACAACGCGCTAGTTTTGACTCATGGCTCGAAAAGCTCCGCATCAAGAGTTGTCGCGTTCGGCAGATGACTGTAAGCATTTCCCCACGGAGGGCGCCGGGGGGATGATCTCCAGCTTACAATCCGAAGAACGGGCCAACCGTTCACACCAATGTCGCGGTGCCGACGTCGCGTCCGTGCGTATCGCTTCGGCGTATTTCATTCGTGTAGCCAAACGCGATCAGTTGTCACTCGCGCGGCTCTCATTCCTGCCCCAAACGCCGCTTAGGCAACGCCGCCAATGTGAGGCGGCGCTGCGGCGCAGAGTTCACATCATCAACAACCACAGATTCCCGGAGGCGTGACGCCGGACGTTGGGCAACCCGATCATTTCGGGACGCCTAGAAGAAGCCGGCAGGAAGAATAATGGAGGCATGTCTTGCCGAAACGAATAACGACCAAGAGAGGGCGTAAGTTCCCAGCAAGCGGTATCAGCGCGAGTCGGCGCTCCGTGCTGCTCGGTGGATTGGGCCTTCTGGCGACGGGGACGCTGCCTTTTTTAGCGACCTCCAGCACGCTGCCGCGCTTCTCGAGATCAACGCAGCCCATGCTCGATCCATTCATCGCCGACGTCCAAGAGCGCACGTTTCGGTTTTTTTGGGAAACCACGAATGCGAAAAACGGATTGGCGCGCGATCGCTATCCGTCATCCTCTCCTTCAAGCATCGCGGCCGTAGGATTTGCGCTTACCGCCTATCCCATCGGCGTCGAACGCGGCTACATCACTCGCCGCGCCGCGACGAAGCGCGTTCTTACAACGTTGCGGTTCCTTTTTGACGCGCCACAGGGGCCAGATCCCCGCGGCATGACAGGTCACAACGGCTTCTTTTATCACTTCTTGGATATGACGACCGGCCACCGTTCGGCCGACTCCGAGTTGTCGACGGTCGACACCGCTCTCTTTCTTGCCGGCGCCCTATTCTGCCAATCCTACTTCGATGCTGACGACGACGACGAGCGCCAGATCCGCGAGCTGGCTGAGAATATCTACACCCGCGTCGATTGGCGTTGGGCTCAGGTTCGCCCGCCGGCGATCAGTCACGGCTGGGCGCCCGAATGCGGATTTCTCGAATACGATTGGCGTGGCTACAACGAAGCAATGATCGTCTACCTGCTGGCGCTCGGCTCTCCGACCTACCCGGTCGAGGACTCAGCGTGGACGGAATGGACGAGCACCTACGACCAGTCTTGGCAAAGCGATTTCGGTGAGCCGCACCTCGCGTTTGCACCGCTGTTCGGTCACCAGTACTGCCAAACCTGGATTGATTTCCGTGGGCTGGGCGACACCTACATGAGCCGCCGCGGCATTGACTACTTCGAGAACAACAGGCGCGCCATCTATGCGCAGCGGGCCTATGCAATCGCCAATCCGCATGGCTGGAAGGACTACGGTAGCGACGTCTGGGGAGTTACTGCATCCGATGGCCCAGCCGATGTCGAGCGCGAGTATGCCGGCAAGCTGCGCATGTTCCGCAGCTATGCAGGGCGCGGCGCCGGGGGGCCTGACGGCTATGACGACGGAACGTTGGCACCGACCGCCGTTATCGGCTCCATCCCCTTCGCGCCCGAGATCGTCGTTCCCACGATTCGCGAGCTGCACCGGCGCTACGGTGAGCACATATATTCGGACTATGGTTTCCTCGACGCGTTCAATCCGAGCTTCGACTTCGATGTTCCGCTGGTGCACGGCCGCTGCATTCCAGGTTTCGGCTGGGTCGCAAGCGACTACCTCGGCATCGACCAGGGCCCGATCGTCGCCATGATCGAGAATGGGCACTCCGGGCTCGTTTGGCGCGTCATGCGCAAGAACCCGCACTTGCGCCGCGGCCTGGAGCGTGCCGGCTTCACGGGTGGTTGGCTAACCACCACCGAAACTTAAACGGCGCGTCGACAGATTGATGAGTTAAGGCAAGACGCAGCGTGCGCTGTGAAGATATCGGCGTTGATCAACGGCAAGCGTCTTGATCGGATTGTAATGCGCATCATCCTGACACTTGTTGCCGCTTGGGCTGTTGCCGGTTGCCAGGAGACTTCGGGCAACCCGACCGTCGTCCAGTTCTGGGCCATGGGCCGCGAGGGCGAGGTCGTCCGCCAACTCATACCCGACTTCGAGCGCGCGCATCCCGATGTCCGCGTTGAGGTACAGCAGCTTCCCTGGACAGCTGCCCATCAAAAACTGCTGACCGCATTTGCGGGCGATGCGCTACCCGACGTAGCCCAGCTCGGCAACACTTGGCTTCCAGAGTTTGTTGCGCTTCACGCACTCGATCCCGTCGAGCCGTCCGTAGTCGACGGCAGTGATTA
This sequence comes from Hyphomicrobium sp., assembly GCA_036559705.1. Classification (GTDB taxonomy): domain Bacteria; phylum Pseudomonadota; class Alphaproteobacteria; order Rhizobiales; family Hyphomicrobiaceae; genus Hyphomicrobium_A. The sequence goes on along the minus strand of DATBSP010000100.1, from coordinate 42,136 downwards.
CTTCCCCGGCATCTGGCAGACAAACGTCATAGATGAAGCAGCCTACGGGGTGCCCTGGTACGTCGATACGCGCCTGCTGTTCTATCGCCGTGATCTCCTAGCTGAAGCGGGATACGCCGATCCGCCGACCACATGGGCGGAATGGACTGACATTTTGCGGGCAATCAAGCAGCGCGCCGGACCGCATCGTTATGGCGCGCTCTTGCCGCTCAACGAGTACGAACCGTTGTTGGCGCTGGCGCTACAGCAAGAGGCACCGCTCCTTCGCGATGGGGACACACGTGGCAATTTTCGCAGCGAGGATTTCAAACGCGCGCTCCGGTTCTATCGGGAGATGTTCGACCATGGCTTTGCGCCGGCGACGAGCGCCAATCAGATTTCCAATGTATGGGATGAGTTCGCGCGGGGGTCCTTTACCTTCTACATCACCGGTCCCTGGAGCATCGGCGAGTTCAAGCGCCGCTTGCCGGCGAACCTGCAAGCGAGCTGGATGACGGCGCCGTTGCCGGGACCGAAGGGCACCAGCTATTCCATTGCGGGAGGCTCGAGCCTTGTCGTGTTCAAAGATTCGCCGCGGAAGAAGGCGGCGTGGCAGCTCGTTCAATACTTGTCTCAGCGCGACGTCCAGCTGCGCTTTTACGCGCTCACCGGCAACTTGCCGCCGCGGCGCAGCGCCTGGAGCGACGAAGATCTCCGGCGAGACATTTACGCGCGGGCCTTTCGCGAGCAGCTTGAGCGCGTCAAGCCTGCTTCAAAAGTGCCCGAGTGGGAGCGCATTGCCACTGATATGCAGCTCGTCGCCGAACACATGGTTCAGGGCAGCGGTCTGACGATAGACGAGGCGGCAGCCGAGATTGACCGACGCGCGGACCGCATTCTCGAGAAGCGGCGCTGGCTCCTGGCGCGCAAGGAGCAGCCGTGAAGCTCAATTGGGCGGCATGGGCGTTCGTCGCACCGGCGTTGATGGTGATTGCCGTCTTTTTCTTCTTGCCCGTGCTGGCAGGTTTTGCCCTGAGCTTTACGGACTTCGACATCTACGCGCTCGCCGACATCGGCAATCTGCGCTTCGTCGGTCTGGCGAACTACGTGGAGCTCCTGCAAACGCCGCTGTTCTGGAAGGCACTGGGCAATACGCTCTATTTTGTAATCGTCGGCGTGCCGCTGTCGATCGCCGTCTCGCTCGGCGCGGCACTGCTGTTGAACTCGAAGCTCGCGCGCTTCAAGTCGTTCTTCCGCGTCGCCCTCTTTGCGCCCGTCGTCACCACGCTTGTCGCGGTCGCCATCGTCTGGCGCTACCTGCTGCACACGCGGAGCGGCCTCATAAACTATGGTTTGGAGGGTATGGGGCTGGCGCCCATTGACTGGCTCGGCGATCCCCGCTGGGCCATGCCGGCGATCATCCTTTTCGCGGTGTGGAAGAACTTCGGTTACAACATGATAATATTCCTGGCCGGGCTGCAGAGCATTCCCGAGGAGCTCTACGAGGCCGCGCGCATCGACGGCGCCTCGAGCTGGCAACAACTCCGCTACGTCACCCTTCCGTCGCTGGCGCCGGTCATCCTGCTCGTGAGCGTGCTCACCATGGCCGGCTACTTCCAGCTCTTCGCCGAACCTTACGTGATGACCCAGGGCGGCCCGCTGCAAAGCACCGTAAGCGTCCTCTATTTCATGTACGAGGAAGGCTTCAAGTGGTGGAACCTCGGGTTTGCCTCCGCCATCGCCTTCGTTCTCTTCCTGCTGATGTTCGCCGTCACGATGCTGCAGCTTTACGTGGCGCGCCTGAGGGAAGCGTCATGAAGCTCAACCCTGCTGCCATCGCCATCAATGGCGCGCTCGTCGCAGCCGCCGTGTTTGCGCTCTTTCCGCTGGTGTGGATGCTGTCGGTCTCGTTCATGGCGCCGGGAGAGGCGAGCGCCTTTCCACCGCCGCTCCTGCCGCAGGAGCCTACGCTCACCAACTATCGCGAGCTGTTTGCTCGCGAAGGCATGGGCCGCTACTTCTTCAACAGCCTGCTGCTCGCCGTCTGCGCCACCTTGCTGTCGCTCACCATCAACGTTATGGCCGGCTACGCTTTTGCCAAGCTGCGCTTCAGCGGGCGGGAGCGAATTTTCCGCTCCCTGTTGGGAGCGATCGTCATTCCCGCGCAAGTGGCGATGTTGCCGCTCTTTCTGCTCTTAAAGAGCATGGGCCTCGTGAACACGTATGCCGGCGTGCTGGTGCCTGCGCTCGCCACGATCTTCGGCATTGCACTGGTGCGCCAATACGCACTCTCCATACCCGATGAGATGCTCGAAGCCGCACGCGTCGATGGCGCGAGCGAGTTCAGGATATTTGCGTCAATCGTCGTTCCCGCGCTAAGGCCGATCCTGGCGACGCTCGCGACGTTCACATTCCTGGGAACCTGGAATGATTTCATGTGGCCACTGATCGTGCTGTCTGATGAGAGTCTCTATACGCTTCCCGTCGCATTGGCCTCGCTGTCGCGCGAGCACGTGCAAGACAATGAACTCATGATGGCCGGTTCGGTCGTGACGATCCTGCCCGTGCTGCTGCTCTTTCTTGTTCTGCAGCGCCAGTACCTTGCAGGGCTCTTGGCCGGGAGTATCAAGGGATGAGGAATGTTCGTAGCCTCAACCTGTGTGTCGCGCGCGCGCGAATATTGGCAGCAGCCCTCGGAGTTGTTGCAGTTGGTACGAGCTTGAGCGGTGCTGAAATGGGCAATCAGGGTCGGTTGCTCGATGGATTTGAGCAACCCGGGGCATGGACTGCCGACGCCTCGGACGGCGTGAAAGCCTCAGCGCGGCCAACGGCTGGGGTGCATGGGCACGCATTGCGTCTCGATTTCGATTTCGGCAGGTCTGCGGGCTACGCCTTCGTGCATCGCAAGCTGCCACTCGATCTGCCGGAGAACTACGAGATTTCGTTCAATCTACGGGCGGATGCGCCGGTAAATAACTTCGAGGTCAAGCTCGCCGACGCCAGCGGCGACAACGTCTGGTGGTTTGAACGCCGGGATTTCGAGTTCCCCAGCGAGTGGCGCCGCATCAAAATCAAAAAGAGACAGATCGCGTTTGCGTGGGGACCTACGCAAGACCGCACCCTGCGCCGCATCGATAGCCTAGAGTTCGTGGTCGCCGCCGGTCGCGGCGGCGGCGCCGGCTCGATTGAAATCGACGATCTGCGATTCCGCGAGCTGCCGCCCCCGCCAACGCACTTCCCGCCTTTGGGAGCGACGGCGAGCTCATCTTTAAGCGGGGCTGACGCCAGCGCCGCGGTCGACGGTGACCCGCGCACCAGTTGGCGCAGCGACCCAAAGGCCGGCCCCGGACAAAGTCTCAACGTTGACCTCGGCATGCCGCGCGAGTTCGGCGGCCTTGAGCTCAACTGGCAAGACGGCGCGCGGGCGCGCCGCTACGACGTGGAGGCCTCCAGCGACGGTGTTGCCTGGCAGGTGTTGCGACGCGTCGCGAACGGCAACGGCGCCAAGGACACGTTGCTTCTGCCGGACGAGGAAGCCCGCTTCCTCAGGATCAATCTTCGCGACGGCCCGAAAGATGGCTATGCGCTCGCCGAGCTGGCGATAAAGGACGTGGCATACGGCGCCTCGCCCAACGCATTCTTCCAGGCCTTGGCGAAGGACGCCCCGCGCGGCCTCTACCCTCGCGGCTTTTCCGGCGAGCAGTCCTATTGGACGCTCGTCGGTGTCGATGGGGGTGGCGATAGCGCGCTCCTATCCGAAGATGGCGCACTCGAAATCGGGAGAGGCGGCTTTTCGATCGAGCCCTTTGTCAAATCGGGCTCGCGCCTCATTACGTGGGCCGACGTCACCACGACCCATGCCCTGTCTGAAGGGTATCTGCCTGTCCCAAGCGTGACCTGGCAGCATTCCGAGTGGAGCATGCGCGTCACGACCTTTGCGCGCGGCCCGCACGATGCCACCGAACTCGTGGCCCGCTACACGGTGAGCAACCTCACCGACCATCCTCAATCCCTGCAGCTTGTGCTTGCCGCACGCCCCTTCCAAGTCAATCCGCCGACGCAGTTTCTCAATATTACCGGCGGCGTCAGCCCGATCAGGTCGCTTGACTGGGACGGGACGCAGCTCTCGGTCAACGGGCAGGCGAAAGTCGTGCCGCTTGCGGCGCCAAATCGATTTGCGGCGTCGGCGTTTGAATCCGGCAGCTATCCCGACAAGCTGCTCGGGACGGACGAAATTGCGGTCAACAGCGTCGCCGACGACACTGGATTTGCGTCTGGCGCGCTGATCTACCAAGTCGAACTCGCCCCGCGGGCCAGCACCACAATCGGCCTTGTTGCTCCCCTCTCTGGCAAAGCGACGAAGCCGGAGCTTGGAGGCCGCTCCACGCAAGACTGGCTCGAGACGCAGCAAAGTCAGGTTGAGGCCGACTGGCGTGCCAAGCTCAACCTTGCAGAATTCGAAGTTCCCGCCGCGGGCCAACACCTCATCAACACGCTGCGGTCCTCTCTCGCGCAAATCCTGATGACGCGCGATGGTCCTGTCTTGCGGCCTGGCACGCGCTCCTATGGACGCTCATGGATCCGCGATGGGGCGATGATATCGGAATCGCTGGTCCGGCTCGGGCATGCCAACATCGCGGCGGAATATCTCCGCTGGTTTGCACCGCACCAGTTCGAGAACGGCAAGGTTCCCTGCTGCGTCGATGCGAGAGGCGCCGACCCCGTTCCCGAGCACGACAGCAACGGACAGCTCATCTTCCTAACCGCCGAAGTCTTTCGCTATACGGGGGACCGAGCGCTGCTCGAGACGACGTGGCCGCATGTCGAAGCTGCCGTGCGCTACATGGACGGCCTGAGGGCATCCGAACGCACTCCGGCCAATCTCACAGCGCAGCGCCGCATGCTCTATGGCCTGCTTCCCCCTTCCATCAGCCACGAGGGCTACGCAAGCAAGCCGGCTTATTCGTATTGGGACGTGTTCTGGGGCCTCCTCGGCTACAAGGATGCAGTTGCCATCGCCGAAACACTAGGCAAAAGCAGTATCGCGAGAGAATTCGCGCAAGCGCAGGACGAGTTCAGGCGCGACTTCCATGCGTCAGTGCGCGCCGCCGCTGAGGTACACGGCATAACGTACGTGCCGGGCGCCGCCGACCTTGGCGACTTTGATGCCACCTCGACAACCATCGCCTTGGCACCCGCGGGAGAGGAGCACAACGTACCCGACGAGCTGCTTCGAGCGACGTTCGAGCGCTACTGGAGCAACTTTACGGATCGCCGCGACGGCAAAGTGAGCTGGGATGCCTATACCCCCTACGAGCTCCGCGTGGCCGGCAGCTTTGTGCGGCTTGGCTGGCGCGAACGCACGTACGCGCTTCTTGACTACTTCTTCAAGGACCAGCGTCCTGCGGCCTGGAACCAGTGGGCGGAGGTCGTCGGCCGGGAGCTACGCCAACCTCGCTTCATCGGCGACATGCCGCACGCGTGGATTGCCTCCGACTACATCCGCTCGGTGCTCGACATGTTTTCTTACGAGCGCCAGAGCGACAAAGCGTTGGTGCTGGCGGCGGGAATTCCAGTCGATTGGTTCAATGGGCCAGGCTTTGCGGCAAGGGATCTGCGCACGCCCTACGGCTCGCTCAATCTGTCCTTGAGGCGGCGCGGCCCGGACCTTGTCGTCAGCCTTGACGGGGATGCGCGCCCGCCGGGCGGCTTCTTCCTGCCTTCGCCATGGCCCTATCTACCAAATGCACGCCGTATGGATGGTCGGCCGCTGGCTTGGGAGAATGGCGAATTGCACATCAGGAATCTCCCGGTCGAAATCCTGATCGAGCAGAAGGCCGAGCCGAACCAAGGCGCGGGCTGACAAGCGGGCAACCAAGACTATGGGCGCCAGCGGAAGAGCCAGACCTCGGAAGTCGGCTCTGCGTTGACTGATAACGCGAGGCGCAGGTCGCTCTCTTTGCCGTTCTGCGGATCGAACTCGAACGTCACCCGGATACCACCCGTGTCAGGGTTGCGCTGCATAAGACGGTTGCCGATCACGCCGGCACTGGAGCTGAAGTCAGCGTCCGGCAACGGCCGCAAGGGCACGCCGGCGAGACCGACAGCCGCGACCTGCTCCAGCTTGGAGCCCCGAGAATCGAGGAAATCCACCACAAAGCGCACAGTTCCCGCCCGTACGCCTTCGCCGATGCGAGTCTTACCGACGCGATAACCATTCCACGCTTGAACGTCGTCGCACCAAGTGAGGCGATACCCAATGGAGTACGCGTGGCCCGCGAGCAGCGCCGCGTCGGGACGCCAAAAGGCGACGATGTTGTCAAAGTACTCGGCCCGAGTCGGAATTTCAACGAGCTGTGCGCACCCGGGGCCCCAGTTGCCTTTGGGTTCAATCCAGGTGCTCGGGCGCTCTTGATAATGCGCTTCAAGATCCTCGTAGTCGGCGAACTTTCTTCCGCGCTGAATGAGACCGAAGCCCTTGGGGTCGGTGTCTACAAAACAGCTGGTCTGCACCTCGGGCGGGTTGACGATAGGACGCCACAAATGCTCACCCCTGCCGTTCCACGTGGCGAACCCATCCGAGTCGTGGATGGCGGGTCGGAAGTCCGCGGGCCCATCATTGTCGTGCGTGTCCTTCAGGAACATGCTCGTTAAGGGCGCGAAGCCGACCTTTGACAGATCGCGCCGCGGAAAAATTCGAGCGTCAACGTCCATCACCGTTGCGGCGCCCGGCGCGATCGCGAACGTGTAGGCGCCCGTGACTGACGGGCTGTCGAGCAGACCGTGCACGACAAGCGAGCGCTGATCCTTCGGGCGTTCGATCCAGAAGCTCCTGAACAGGGGGAACTCTTCCGGCTCGGGGCCCTCGGTGTTCAGCGCCAAGGCCCGCGCCGAGAGGCCGTAGCTGTGGTTCTTGCCCAGTCCGCGGAAATAACTTGCACCCTGAAACGTCAGCAGCTCGTCGTAGTAGTCCGGCCGCTTGAGCGGCGCGTGGATGCGGAAACCCGAAAAGCTGAGCGGCGCGTTCAGCGGCACCTTGCTGTGCTGTGGGCCAAAGTCGAACAGTGCGCGCTCAGCGTTGAGCGGGCGGATCAAGTCGTTCTCGACGAGAAAGATCTCGACGGGAGACCTGTAGATGTATGCCGACGGAAAGAGCTGGAGCTCGAACCCTGAGTCCTCTCCGCGCCAAATGGCGCGTTCGGGGCGAAATCGAAGATCGCGGTATTCGTCGTAGCCCATCGTCGCCATGGCGGCGGGGAGCGTCTCAGACGGAGCCTCAAAGGCGCGGCGAGAAAGCGCTTCAGCGCGTTTGCGCACGAGCGCCGCGATCGCGTTCTGACTAGCTGGAGCGACGTGAGATCCGGCGACTTGTAACGTGCCGCGACCCAAGGTGGCGCTGGACCTCAGTGTGGCCAATGCAGCCAAGCCAGTGGCCAGGAAGGTGCGGCGGTGCACGATCTGCTCCTCGCGGTAAGCGAGAAAAATTGCAGGATCGATCTTGAATGGCACATGAACGCACTGCAACAGGTAATGCAGCGACGCTATCGGTGTGTCCACCGCCCGAGAATCCTACTGTGCCCAGCGATCGACCACACCGGGCGGAAGTTCAGCAGGTTTGAACTCCCTCAGTCGCGGCCGCATCGGATCGGGCGCCGACGCAAAGTCCGTCTCTGCGTCGAAGTGGTCCCAAGTCACGGTGACTTTGGCTCCGATTTGGGCACGTGGATAAAGATCGAGCACATCTCGATTGTACATGCGGATGCAGCCCTTGGACGCAGCCGTGCCGATCGTCCACGGCGCATCGGTGCCGTGAATGCGATAGGAGCTCGCGCCGAGGTAGAGCGCGCGCACGCCCAGCGGATTCATCGGATGGCCGCCCGGCACCCAGCTTGGCAGGCGCGGATTTTCCGCGAGCATGGTCGGTGTCGGACGCCACGCCGGATTGACCTTCTTGTCGGAGACTTTCGTCACTCCCTGCCAGCGGTCCTGTTCGCGCGGAATGGCAATTGGGTAGCTGATGGCCTCCCCAGGACCGATGACGAAGTACAACCGGCGATCGCCGAAGCTGACGACGATTTCGCCCGGTCCAAATTGTCGATTGAAACGCACAAGCTCACGGCCACTGCCATCGCTCTGGTCCCCACCACCCCAATCCCAAAACAGTTGGGCGGACGCCGGCTGGACCGCGTAAGCGAGCAATGTCAGGGCAAAAATGAGGGCTGGACCTGGAAAACGTCTCATCATCGCCGCGTCCAATCGAGCCGGTGTCTGCAGCAGTCGGCGACTAGTTCCTGCGACAGCAGTGTGGCAGGAACACGGTAGTTGCCGTATTAGCGATGTCTCAATCGGAGCATAGGACCGGAGCGATGTCCGACCGCCGTTGCATCATTATTCACGGCTGCCCCTCAGGGCCCGAAGGAGAGGGTGATGCTGAGACGCGATCCTTTGACAAGCATTGGATCCCGTGGTTGCGAGAGAGATTGATCGAAAGGGATGTGCCGACGCTCACGCCGATCATGCCGGACCCGTGGGCGCCCGATTACGGCAGCTTCAAACAGGAATTCGAGAAGTCCCCCGTCTCGGACCGGACCATCTTGATCGGCCACAGCTGCGGATGCGCATTTCTCGTCCGCTGGCTTGGCGAGTCGAAGCAGGAGGTCGATACTCTCGTGCTCGTCGCGCCTTGGATAGTACCGCGGGTGGGCGATCCGCGACGTAAGGCATTTTACGAGTTTCCACTTGACGAGACGATCAAACGCCGCGTGCGCCGCATCCTCATGTTCACGTCTGATACGGAGAAGGAGGATGGGAAGAAGAGCCTCGCAATTTATCACGCGGCGCTAGGCGGAGACATCATCCACCTGCCGAACAAGGGGCATTACATCGTTGCGGATATGGGTACGCGCGAGTTTCCCGAATTGCTCGACAGAATTGTCTAGTCGAGACTTCACAAGGATTGAGATCAGTCGCCCACTGCCGGTGTGCACGCTTGCCTCGCGCACCGCCTTGCCGTCTGCTACCAACCGGCATCATCGAACCGACGCGAGACCGAACCTTGCTCCGCCGCCTCATCGACCTCTGGCTCGCGCGCCACGCCGAGCCGTCCGTAGCGGCGCTTGCCGCCGTTGCTGATCTCACGCCGATCACCGTGGTGACGGGAGGATCGCGTGGCATCGGCTTTGCACTTGCCAAGCGCTTCGCCAAGGCCGGCCATGATGTCGCGCTCATCGCACGCCACGCCGACGCAGTGCAGGCGGCAGCCGCCTCCATCGCGCGCGAGCAGCAGGTCAAGGCCCTCGCGCTCCCGTTGGACGTCACCAACCCGGAGGCGCCGCGGATGATCGACGCGCAACTTTCCGCCAACGGCTTCTATCTCCACACGCTGATCAACTGCGCTGGCGTCGGCCTCGCCGGGCCGTTCGTCGACCACACCGAGGATGCCATCGCCGCCATGCTCCGCATCAACGTCGACGCCCTGACGCGCCTCATGCGCCACGCCCTACCCGCCATGCTGGCGCGCGGAGAAGGCGGCATCATCAATGTCGCTTCGCTCGGCGGCCTCGTGCCCGGTCCGAACCAGGCTGCGTATTACGCCAGCAAGGCATACGTCGTATCGGTCACACGTGCCGTCGCCACCGAGAATGCAGGGCGCGGCGTGCGGCTGATGGCGTTGGCGCCGGGCCCTGTCAACACCGGTTTCCATCGCGCCATGGGTGCCGACCTTTCCTTCTACCGCCAGTTGGTAATCGCGCTCAGCCCCGAGCAGACGGCGCGCGCCGCCTATCGCGGTTACGTGCTCGGCCTGCACCTCGTCGTCCCAGGCGTTACCGCCAAGTTACTGCAGATCGCGCTTTGGATCATTCCGCACGCGCTGATGCTGCCACTTGTCGGCTGGCTGCTGCGCCGGCGTGAGGAGAGGCCGTGGAGCGAGACACCCGATAACGAAGCATGAAGAGTTGGCGCGCGTGGTTGCCGAAGCATTTGCTTTGTCGAAATACTTTTCAGCTTTAGTGTCCAAGGGCGCCGGGAGTCAGGTCTTGCGTATCACGGCGCAGTCGGCGCGGTGGCGCGCCGGCGAGTAGCGTTAAGCTCGCATCGCGCGCCGCCGCGTCGGCCCCGCCTCCCTCGCAAGAAGAAGTGCTGAAGCGTTGCGCCCTTCGCGACGACGCGGAAGCACTGTCTTCATCAACTTGCCGCGATCCCTGGACAGCCGCGCGTTGACGCCCTAAAGGGCGAACAATCGCGTACACGCATTTTCGAGGGCGGCATGACAGCACAAAGTCCAGTGGGCGACAGCAAATCCAGCCTCGATGTCGCACCTATCGGCAATGGGCGCATCGCGGCGTTGGTCGACACGCAAGGCCGCATTGTCTGGTGGTGCTTTCCGCGGCTGGATTCCGACCCCGTATTTTCGAGGCTCATCGCCGGCGACGAGGAGAAGGGGTTCTGCGACGTCGTCCTGCACGGGCAAAGTGCATCGCACGCCCAGTACGTGCGCAACACCGCCATCGTCGAAACGGTGCTGGAGGATGCCAGCGGCAATGCCGTTCGCATCACCGACTTCGCGCCGCGCTTCTTGCGCTTCGAACGCGCATTTCACCCCGCGCAGATCATCCGCCGCATCGAGCCGCTGCGCGGGCTACCACGCATAAGTATCCGCCTGCGACCGACCTTCAACTATGGCAAGCCGGCCGAATGCGTGGCCATCGGGTCCAACCATATGCGCTATGGCGGCGGCGCCAATGTCCTGCGCGTCACGACCGATGCACCGCTCTCTTATATCGCCCATGAGACGCCCTTCGCGCTGACCAATCCCCTCACGCTCGTTCTTGGCCCGGACGAGCCGCTCGAAGCCTCGGTCGATAGCGTCGGGCGAGAATTTCTCGAGCGAACGCGCAATTACTGGATCACATGGGTGCGAGGGCTCGGCATCCCGCTCGAATGGCAATCAGCGATCATCCGCGCGGCGATCACGCTCAAGCTCTGTGCCTTCGAGGAGACGGGCGCCATTATCGCCGCGCACACGACGTCGATCCCCGAGGCACCCGGAACCCAGCGGAATTGGGACTACCGCTTCTGCTGGTTGCGCGACGCTTACTTCGTCATCAGCGCGCTAAACCGGCTCGGCGCCACAAAAACGATGGAGGCCTACCTCAACTACATCACCACTATCGCCGTCGACGTCGATCCACCGCTACAGCCTGTTTACGGTATTATTCACAATCAACCACTCGACGAGCGCGTCGCCGCCGATCTCGCCGGTTTCCGCGCCATGGGGCCGGTGCGCGTCGGCAACCAGGCATCGGAACAGACGCAGCATGACGCCTACGGCAGCGTCATCCTCGGTTCCGCGCACATGTTCATCGACGAGCGGCTGCCGGGCATGGGCGACACGGTGCTGTATCGCCGTCTCGAGCCGCTGGGGCACCAGGCGCGCCGACTCTACCTCGAGCCCGACGCCGGACCATGGGAGTATCGCGGGCGCAAGCGCATTCATACGCATTCGGCGACGATGTGCTGGGTCGCCTGCGATCGCCTCGCCCGCTTGGCCGGCTTGTTGTCGCTCGACGAACGCGCCGGATACTGGCGCGGACATGCGGACAAGATCCGCAACGAGATCTTAGAGCGCGCCTGGAGCACCAAGTGGGGGGCGCTAGCCGGCGCGCTCGACCATGACGACCTCGACGCCAGCGCTTTGCTCGTTGCGGATCTGGGTCTCCTGCCGGCGACCGACGAACGCTATCGCCGCACGGTTGAGGTCATCGGCAAGGAGCTCAGCCGCAATGGCTTCATGATGCGTTATACCGCCGAAGATGACTTCGGCGCGCCCGAAACCGCCTTCCTCGTCTGTCAATTCTGGTACGCCGATGCCCTGGCCTCGATTGGCGAACAGGAGAAAGCGCGCGATCTATTCACCGACGTGCTTTCGCGTAGGAATTCGTTCGGAATCCTCAGCGAGGACATCCATCCAGGCTCCGGCGAGCTGTGGGGCAATGTCCCGCAGACTTATTGCATGGCCGGTATCATTAACACCGGCATGAAGCTGTCCCGCAGCTGGGAGGACGCCTGGGCGTCGCGCTAGCTGTGGCAGAATTGCTCAACCGGAACCAAAACCACCCCTAAAGGTTTGTCCGGTAAGGAAACACGACTCTCGGCGCAGCTGACCGACGGGAGAGGTATGGGCCGTATCGTATTCGTCTCCAATCGCGTCGCCGATCTCAGCAAGGCTAGCCAGGCCGGCGGGGTCGCCGTCGCCATCGCCGATACTTTGCGCGCGCGCAAGGGGCTTTGGCTCGGCTGGAGCGGTAAAATCGGCGATCGCAGCGAGGAGCTGCGCACCACGCCCAACTTGGTCGAGTCCGCCGGCACGACCGTAGCGACGTTACCGCTGAGCGCTCGCGAGCACGAGGCCTACTACACCGGCTACTCCAACAACGTACTGTGGCCGGTTTTTCACTCCCGCCTCGACATTGCGCAGTTTGAAGCCGGTTACTATCAGCGCTATCTCGACGTGAACAAGCGCTTCGCTCAGGCGCTTCGGCCTCTCCTCAAGCCCGACGACACGATCTGGGTGCACGACTATCACATGATCCCCATGGGCATCGAGCTGCGCGCCCTCGGCGTCACCAATCCAATCGGGTTCTTCCTGCATATCCCCGTGCCGCCGGCGCAGACGTTCCTTGCCATCCCCGAGCATCGCGAGCTCGCTCGCGGCCTTGCCGCCTACGATCTCATCGGTCTGCAGACCAAGGTCGATGTCGGCAACCTCATCGACTACCTGCAGGACGGTGTCTTCGGTCGCATCCTGCAGGACGGCCGCATCCGCGCCTTTGATCGCGAGCTGTCGATCGCCAGTTTCCCCGTCGGTATCGACGTCGATTCCTTCATCGGCTCGCGCCCCAAGCGGGGCCGCGAGCAACCGTCGTCGACCATCCGGTTGTTGGGCGTCGACCGCCTTGACTACACCAAGGGCCTGCCACAGAAGTTCCGCGCTTTCGGCCGCTTCCTCGAAAAGTATGCCGACTACCGCCGCAAGGTCACCCTTTCGCAAATCGCGCCCCCCACGCGCGAGATGATGGTGGCCTACACAGACATCCGTCAGGAGCTAGAATCGCTGTCCGGCAGCATCAACGGGCGCTATGGCGAGCTCGACTGGGTGCCGATCCAGTACATCCATCGCTCGACACCGCGCAAAATGCTGGTCGACGTCTATCGCAATTCGCGCGTCGGCTTCGTGACGCCACTGCGCGACGGCATGAACCTTGTTGCCAAGGAATACGTTGCGGCACAGGACCCCGACGATCCGGGCGTGCTTCTCCTTTCGCGCTTTGCCGGCGCCGCCGAGCAGATGAAGGAGGCTCTCATCGTCAATCCGTATGACGTCGAGGAAATGGCCGACGGAATCAAGGTTGCGCTCGAGATGGGCCTTACGGAGCGCCAGGAGCGCCATCAGGCGCTGCTTGCCGGGATACGGCATCACGACACCTTTGGTTGGTGCCGTTCATTTCTCCATACGCTCGAGAGCATCAATCGTCGCAGCATGCTGGCCATCCCGTCCTCGCCGTCCGACGCCGCCCGCAAAGCACTGCAGGAAATTGAGCTCGCGCGCGTCTCACCCCGCATGCGACCGAATTAAAGGAGAGCTGCGCTGTGGCTCGCCGCGGCGCATCCCTGAAACAGCATTGAAGGCGCCTAAGAGGATTTGATGAAAGCCCTTTCCATTGGCGGCGCCATGATCGACACGATCGCCATCATCGAGAGCGAACGCATCGAACGCATGTCGATGCTCAATGCCGAGACCTCCTTTCTATTGATCGAGGAGGGTCGCAAGACCGAAGCCTTGGAAGTCTCCACTCATTGCGGTGGCGGCGCCATCAACACGGCGGTCGCCATGTCCCGCCTCGGGCTCGACGTGGCGACGCTCGTCAAGCTCGGCCGCGACGCGCGCGCCGATTTGATCCTCGGCCGGCTCACCACCGAAGGCGTCTCCTCCCGCTGGGTCATCCGCGATGCCGGCGCGCCGACGGGTGCCTCGGTGCTCCTTTCCTCGCACGACCGCGACGCAGCCGTATTCACTTTTCGCGGTGCCAACACGCTGCTCGAGCCGAGCGACCTCATCGACGAAGCATTCGCGACCGACCTCGTCTATGTCTCGAGCCTGTCGAACCGATCGGTCGAGTGTTACCCCCACATCATCGACAAGGCGAAGGCCGCCGGGGCGCTCGTCGCCGTCAACGCCGGCGTGCGGCAACTGTCGGTACGCGGGAGCGCGTTCCTCGAAAGCCTCGGCAAGATCGACATTCTCGCGATCAATCGTCCAGAGGCGGACGCCCTCGTTCCCGCTCTCGTCGCCAAGTTCGGCGAGGGCGGATCGGTGATCTCGCTTGAGGCCGGCGAGCAGCCGCCACGCCTTCTGGCGCGTGGCCTGGTCGGGGGCGGCTATGAAATGAGCGTGCCGGCATTTCTCTGCGCTCTGCGCCGGCTCGGCACGCGCTATGTGATGCTCACCGACGGACGTGGCGGTGCTTTCGTATGCGCCGACGGCAGCGTCAACTATTGCCCGGCGGTGGAAGCGAACGTGGCGGGGACAGCAGGGGCCGGCGACGCCATTGCGGCGACGTTCACAGCATTTGTCGCCCTCGGCCGCCCCAGCGATGTCGCGCTCAAGGCCGCCACACTCAACGCGGCGAGTGTCGTCGCCCATATCGATACCCAGTCCGGCCTATTGCGGCACCATGCACTGGAGGAACGCCTTGCCACCAGCCCCGACCTTCATTTACGCCAATGGAAACTCTGAAGGCCCTCACTGATGCGCAGCACGTTGGAAACGTCGAGCGTGAAGACCGAAGCCGGCGCGAGCTTGCAGGATTCGGCGTGGGCCGATGCCAAGCAGCCGTCGCCGGCAGAGCTGCTCCTCGGGGATGCACGCAACTACGCGCTCTTCCTCGATTGTGACGGCACGCTGCTCGACATCGCTCCCACACCTAACGACGTCCGCGTGCCTGACGGGCTCGTCGAATTGCTCGTTCGCATATCCAAAGGCCTCGGCGGCGCCTTGGCTGTCCTCACTGGACGCCGCCTTGCCGAGATCGACGTACTGCTGACCCCGGCCAAGCTCATCGGCGCCGGCGTGCACGGAGCTGAGATCCGCACCGTCAACGCCGGCGCCATTACGCGTGTCGCCAGCGCGTTGCCGAACTCCCTGGTCGAGGAAGTCGTGCGGCGGGCTCAACGACTGCCAGGTATTATCGCCGAGCCCAAGGGCCCCGGCCTCGCCGTACACTACCGGCTCGCTCCGCACCTCAAGGAGGCTCTAGAAGCCGAACTGCGCTCGCTGCTGACGCAGTACCCCGACGGCCTGGTGCTGTGCCCGGGGCGCAAGCTGTTCGAGATCATTCCAGCCGGACACTCCAAGGGCACCGCGCTCGAGACGTTTTGCGCGCTTCCCGAGTTCGCCGGGCGCCGGCCGATCATGATTGGCGATGACATGGGAGATATTCCTGCCTTCGCGGCGGCGCGTCGCCTCGGCGGCGCCGGGTTGCGAGTTGCCGGCGAGCAATTTGGCCATAGGGCCGTCGAGCTAGAGAGCCCCGCGCGCGTCATCGCGTGGCTGAGGCGCCTTGCCGAACGTCTCGAAGAATAACTTCCTGCTTCTTACGTGGGTGCCGGCGGCCGGTCGCTGCCGGTCCCCTGGCTCTCGCGCGCCTCCGTCGCCAGGCCGCGGTACTTCTTCCGCAGGCGCTCGATCTCGCTCTCTTCCAATTCCTCGAGGTCGAGCAGGCTGTTCTGCGCCCCTTCGATCGAGCGGATTAACTCATCTAGCTTGACCTGAATTGCCTCTGAGTCGCGGTTCTGCGAGGCCTGAATGGCAAACACCATCAGGAACGTGACAATCGTCGTGCCCGTGTTGATGACGAGCTGCCAGGTGTCGGAGAAGTCGAACAACGGCCCCGTCACGCCCCACGCAATCACGATGGCCACAGCCGCGACGAACGCGAGCGGCGTGCCGGCCGCGCGTGAAGACCAGCGCGCAAAGCGCGTAAACAGCGAAGCGTTCTTGGTGCTGAGCTGGGTGCCGTCGATCGACATTGGAAACGCCGTCAGGTTGCCTACGCCCTACCCGTTAACGGCTCTCCCGGTCTGCAAGTTCCGCTTTTTGGCATATCCGGAACGCTTTGGTCTCACAGCGAGTTTCCTCGCCGGCGCGTGGGCCGTTGGTTCCCGGAGCGCAAGCATTCAGAGGGCGCCGCGACAAGACGCGGCGGAGGACGATGGGCGTTATGGCAGCAGACGAGCGTCAAGTTCTCAACGCGCACGGAGCCAAGCGGCTGCCGAGCGTCGAAGTCGACAGCTACAATCTAGAGATCAAGGACGAGGAGGGATTCGTCGGCGACAAGGCCAGCCGCGGCGCCTTCCACGCCATGCTCGACAAGTGGCGCGAGCCGCTCGTCAAGCTTGGCGTAGACCCGTTGGGCGACCGACCGGCCGAGGAGATGCAGAAGAAGGAGTTCGACAAGCTGCTGACCGAGGGTGATCCGGAAGCCGGCGGCATCATCCACAGCGCGGTCGAGGAATTCGCCCAAGCTCTTACGTCGGTCATCAAGCGCTTCCTCAAAGTCGCGAGCTGGCGCGACACGGAGGCCATCGTGATCGGCGGCGGATTTCGGGCGAGCCGCGTGGGCGAGTTGGCCATCGGCCGCACTGAGGTGCTGCTCAAATCCGAAGGGTACAAGATAGAGCTGGAGCTGATCCGCCATCATCCCGACGAGGCCGGGCTCATCGGTGCTGCGCACTTGATGCCTTCCTGGATGCTAGAAGGCTTCGACGGCATTCTCGCCGTCGACATTGGAGGCACCAACATCCGCGCCGGCCTCGTCGAAACAAAACTAAAAAAGGCTAAGGATCTTTCCAAGGCCGCCGTCTTCGCCTCCGAAATTTGGCGTCACGGTGACGAGAAGACGAAGCGCGACGAGGCCGTCGGCCGCCTCATCGACATGTTGAAGGATCACATTGAGCTAGCCAGGAAGGAAGGTCTCAAGCTAGCCCCTGTCGTCGGTATCGGCTGCCCCGGCATCATTCGGGAAGACGGCTCCATCGAGACCGGCGCCCAAAACCTTCCTGGCAACTGGGAGAGCAGCCGCTTCAACCTGGCGAACTGCATCCGGGAGGCTATTCCTCTCATCGCGGACCACGAGACCGCCGTTGTCATTCATAACGACGCGGTCGTGCAGGGCCTCAGCGAATTGCCAGTGATGCAGGATTACGACACGTGGGGTGTGCTGACCATCGGCACCGGCCTGGGCAACGCGCGCTACACCAATCGGCGCAAGAAAAAAGAGTGAGGCGCTGCGCTTTCCTTTGCCATTGACCCTACCGCACTTGGCAGCACACATTGCGCCCGGGCAAATCACCGCGGTCGGCGCGGCGTTGGCTGACGGGGAACCCTCCATCCAATAATAGCCCAGCTTGCGGCAGAGCCAGTGCGCGACTTGCACCGCTGGCTCGACGCCTTTCAACGTGCTTCCAGGGCGGACCCATGATCAAGCGCTTCCTCATCGCTCTCATAATCATTGGCGTCCTTGTTGGCGGCCTTGCGTACTTCCAGCTCGTCTTCAAGCCGAAGATGATCAAGGAGTTCCTCAGTTCGCAGGGGGCGCCGGTAGCAACAATCACAGCCGAGGCCGCGAAGACCGAGGAATGGATCGAACGGCTACCGGCCATCGGCACCTTGATAGCCTCGCAGGGAGTCGAGGTTGCTTCGCAGGTAGCCGGTATCGTCACCGGGCTCGGGTTCGAAAGCGGTCAAGATGTGCCGGTCGGCACCAAGCTCGTTCAGCTCGATATATCCGTTGAACAAGCCGATCTTGCCAGCGCCCAGGCCATCCTGCGCGAAGCCGATGTCGCCTTCAAACGTCAGGCAGATCTCCTTGCCAAGTCGGTTGTCTCCGAGGCCAACGTCGACACGGCGCGCGCCAAACGCGACACTGCCGAGGCCGCACTCAATCGCATCAAGGCATTGATCGCACAGAAAGGAATCCTCGCACCATTTGCAGGACGCCTCGGTATTCGTCACGTCGAGCTGGGCCAATATATCTCGCCGGGCCTCGCCATGGTGTCGCTGCAGGCGCTGGACCCCATCTGGGTCGACTTCCCGATGCCGGAGCAGAATGTCGGCAAGCTGCGTGTCGGCCAGACGATCGAGCTGACCGTCGACACCTTCCCGGGCAAGGTATTCACCGGCACAGTCGCTTCACTGGATGCGCGCGTCTCGCAGGAGACGCGGACGCTGTTAATCCGCGGCACGCTTGCCAATCCTGATAACACATTGCTACCCGGCATGTTCGCCAACGTCGCAGTGTTAGCCGGGGCGCCTTCGAAAGTCGTGACCGTGCCGCGCACGGCCGTCACTTACAGCCTCTACGGCGACAGCGTCTATGTCCTGAAAAAACTTGAGGGCCAGACGGCGCCCGCCAAGCCGGAGGACACCGTCTTCGTCGTTGAGCGCCGCTTCGTGAGGAGCGGACAGGTGAGAGAAGACCGGGTGGCCATCACCTCGGGGCTCAAGGAAGGCGAGCAGGTCGTCACCACGGGGCAGGTAAAACTGTTCAACGGCGGCCACGTCAAGGTCGACAACTCGCAAGCATTGGTCCCATCGGCCGTGCGGCCATATCAGTAAGGGGCCTGCCCATGTCGTTCACCGACATCTTCATCCGCCGCCCGGTGCTGGCCTCCGTCGTCAGCCTGCTCATCCTGCTCATCGGCCTGAGCGCCGCCTTCAACCTGCAGGTACGGCAGTATCCCGAGCTGTCGAACACAACCATCACGGTCACGACCACCTATCCGGGCGCCAACGCCGATGTGATCAAGGGTTTCATCACCGTCCCCATCCAGCAAGCGGTGGCCAGCGCCGAAGGCATCGATACGCTAAGCTCGACGTCGCTGCAGAGCGTCAGCACGGTGACGCTGAACTTGCGCCTCAACGCCGACCCGGACCGCGCTGTCGCCGACGTGCTGTCGAAGGTCAACCAGGTGCGCAGCATCCTGCCGCAGGAGGCCCAGGATCCCGTCGTCGTCAAGCAGACGGGCGAGTCGACGGCGCTCATGTACCTGTCGTTCAACAGCGACGTGCTGACCTCTTCGCAGATCACCGACTACCTGACGCGCGTGGTGCAGCCCAAACTGCAGACCGTCGACGGCGTTGCCAACGCGCAGATCCTCGGCGGGCAGACGTTCGCCATGCGCATCTGGCTCGACCCGAACAAAATGGCGGCGCTCGGCATCACGCCCCTGCAGGTGCGCACCGCGCTTGCCGCCAACAACTTCACTACCGCCGCCGGCCAGATCAAGGGCGACTTCGTCGAGACGACGATCAACGCTCAGACCTCACTCGACAATGCCGAGGCCTTCGGCCAGCTGGTCGTCGCGGCACGAGGCGACGCCCTCGTTCGGCTGCGCGACATCGCCGACATCGCGCTGGGGGCGGAGACCGTCGATTCCACCTCGGCCTTCAACGGCCTGAAGGCGGTGTTCATCGGCATCTACTCCACGCCCACGGCCAACCCGCTCACGGTCATCGCCGACGTGCGCAAGACATTTCCGTCGATCGTAGCGGAGCTGCCGCCCGGCATGACCGCCGACATCGCCTATGACTCGACCAAGTTCATCGATGCATCGATCTCAGAGGTGCAGAAGACGCTGCTCGAAGCGGCAGTGATCGTGATCATCGTCATCTTCCTCTTCCTCGGCAGCCTGCGCTCTACTCTCATCCCCATCGTGACGATCCCGCTGTCGCTGATCGGTGTGATGTTCGCACTGCTGGCGCTCGGCTACTCTCTGAACCTGCTGACTTTGCTGGCACTAGTGCTCGCTATCGGCCTCGTCGTGGACGACGCCATCGTCGTCGTCGAGAACATCCATCGCCATATCGAGGAGGGCCTCAGTCCGCTCGACGCGGCGCTTGTCGGCGCGCGGGAGATCGCCGTGCCGGTCATCTCGATGACCATCACGCTCGCTGCGGTCTATGCGCCGATCGGCTTCGTCTCCGGCTTGACCGGCTCGCTGTTCCGCGAATTCGCCTTCACGCTAGCCGGCGCGGTGATTGTCTCGGGCATCATCGCGCTCACCCTGTCCCCGATGATGTGCTCGAAGCTCCTAAGCGCTGATCTCTCGCAAGGCGGCTTCGTGAAGTTTCTCGATCGCAGCTTCGAGCGTTTGAAGCATCGCTATCAGCGGCGGCTTGGCCGGACGCTCAACTACCGTCCGGTCACCCTCTTGGTCCTCGTCGGCGTCATTGCAGCCACCGTGCTGATGTACGTCACGGCGCAGAAAGAGCTGGCACCCGAGGAGGACCAGGGCATTCTCTTCAATCTGGTCAAGACGCCGCCAGCAACGAATATCGACTACCTCGAGCAGGTCACCGACCATCTCTACGACGTATTCAAGACGGTGCCGGAGAAGGAGCACGTCTTCGCCATCAACGGCATGGGCGGCGACGTGCATCAGGCGTTCTCAGGAATTCTGTTCAAGCCGTGGGAAGAGCGGAATCGCACGCAGGCGCAGATCCTGCAGGATTTACAGCCGAAAGTTAACGGCATCGCTGGCGGACAGATCATCACGTTCGGCAACCCCTCGTTGCCAGGATCAACGGGCGGCCCGCCGGTGCAGTTCGTCATCACCACGACGGCCGACTACGAGCAGCTCGCGCAAGTGCTCGAGAAGATGCAACGCGAGGCGCAGGAGAGCGGCCTCTTCATCTTCAGCGACGGCGACCTCAAGTTCGACACGCCGCAAGTCGAGGTGAAGATCGACCACGCCAAGGCCAACAGTCTCGGCGTCACCATGCAGGACATTGGCGCCTCGCTGGCGACGCTGCTCGGCGGCAACTACGTCAATCGCTTCAACCTGTACGGCCGCAGCTACCAGGTCATCCCGCAGGTGCCGCGTGAATTCCGTCTGGCTCCCGATTGGATCAAGCGCTACGAGATCAAGACCTCGTCCGGCAGCATGGTGCCGCTATCGTCCGTGGTCGACGTGCGCCAGAGCGTGCAGCCAAATGCGCTGACGAGCTTCCAGCAGCTCAACTCCGCTATGCTGCAGGGCGTGCCGTTCCCCGGACGCACCGTCGGAGAGGTCATCGACTTCCTGAAGGCGAAGTCGAAGGAGGTGTTTCCCGAGACCTTCACCTACGATTTCCAGGGAGAAAGCCGCCAGTACGTGCAAGAGGGCAATCGCCTCGTCGTCACCTTTATCTTCGCCCTCATCATCATCTACCTGGTGCTCGCCGCGCAGTACGAGAGCTTCCGCGATCCGCTGATCATCCTCATCGCGCTGCCGACGTCGATCTTCGGCGCGCTGTTGCCACTGACCCTTGGGCTCGCTACGGTCAACATCTACACGCAGATCGGTCTCGTGACGCTGATCGGCCTCATCTCCAAGCACGGCATCCTGATGGTCGACTACGCCAATCATCTGCAGGCGACGAAGGGGCTCGGGCGCCGCGAAGCCATCGAGGAGGCGGCTGCCATCCGGCTGCGGCCCATCCTGATGACGACGGCCGCCATGGTCATCGCCATGGTGCCGCTGATCTTCGCTACCGGTGCGGGCGCGGCGAGCCGTTTCGCCATCGGCGTCGTCATCGCCTCGGGCATGACCATCGGCACGTTGTTCACCCTGTTCGTGACGCCCGCGGTCTACACCTACATCGCACGCGAGCACCGCCGAGACGCCGTGGACGGCGCACATGCGCCCCCAAAGCCGGCGCCAGGACCAGCGGAGTAAGCCGCTAGCCGACGGCGAGGTCGAAGAGCACCTTGATGTTGAGCGCGATGACGACCACGGCGACAATGACGGCGAGCGCCGTCACCCAGCGCGGCGCCACCAGCTCGCCCATCTTGCGTTTGTCGGCGGTGAACATCACGAGCGGAACTATGGCGAACGGCAACTGCATGCTGAGTATCACCTGACTCAAGATCAGCAGCTGGCCCAGCCCCCCCTCGCCGTAGAGCACGATACCGATGCTGGCCGGGATGATGGCGAGGCCGCGCGTTGCGAGCCGCCGCGCCCATGCCGGCAGCCGCACATTGATGAAGCCTTCCATGACGATCTGGCCGGAGAGCGTCGCGGTCACGGTCGAGTTGAGGCCGCAGCAGAGCAGCGCAATGCCGAACAGGCTCGCCGCCCCCGCTGAGCCAAGAAGCGGCACCAGCAGTTGCTGGGCTTCTTCCAGATCGGCGACGCCGGTTTGTCCGGCCTTGTGGAAGGTCGCGGCAGCCAGGATGAGGATCGAAGCGTTGACCAGCAGCGCCAGCATCAACGCGATGGTCGAATCTATGGTGGCGAACTTGATCGCCTCGCGCTTGGCCGGCAATGTTTCCGCAACTGCGCGTGTCTGCACGATGGAAGAGTGCAGGTAGAGATTGTGCGGCATCACCGTTGCGCCAAGGATACCCATGGCGAGATACAGCATCTCCGGATTGCGCACGATCTCCACCGTCGGCGCGAAGCCGAGGATGACTTGGCGCCAGTCGGGATCGGCCAGCGCCACCTGCACACCGAAGCACACGGCGATAACCAACAGGGTCGATACCACGAAGGCTTCGATCCAGCGGAAGCCAATGTTCTGCAGATAAAGGATGAGGAACACGTCGAGCGCCGTGATGAACACGCCGATCTCGAGCGGAATGCCGAACAGCAGGTTGAGGCCGATCGCCGTGCCGATCACTTCGGCGAGGTCGGTGGCGCAGATGGCGATCTCGGCCAACAGCCAAAGCACGTAGCTGACCGGCTTGGAGAACGAGTCACGGCACGCTTGGGCAAGGTCGCGTCCCGTGGCGAAGCCAAGACGGGCACACAGCGCCTGCAGCAGGATCGCCATGATGTTCGACATCAAGGCGATGCACAGCAGCGTGTAGCCGAACTTCGAGCCTCCGGCGAGCGAGGTTGCCCAGTTGCCGGGGTCCATATAGCCGACGGAAACGAGGTAGCCCGGTCCGAGGAACGCGAAGAGACGGCGCCAGCCGACACCGCTTACCGGAATACTCCCCCACACCTCACGCAAAGAAGGCTCGCCACGCGCCCGGCGCCAGCCACCCCCTCCGGATACGGTCTCAGCCGTACCCGGCGGCCTCGTCATGTCCTGCATCGCCGCTTTCTAGCCGGCCTAACCGGCAAACGTCCCAACCTAGTTGCGAATGATTTGCAACTGCAAGATAGACGACTGACCATGCAGAAGTCAATGGGGCCGCAGAAAGTGGGGATGAGCCGAGCTATCCGACAAAGCGCGGATACTGACGCGGCGTCGCATCGGCGCTGTCGAAGAATACGAGAGCTGAACGGTCGGTGGCCTTCGCCCTGTACATGGCGATGTCGGCGTTGGTGACGATCTTTTGCGCGGTGACACCATCGGCAGGAATCAATACCACGCCGATCGAGACGCCGACGTCGTGGCCCATGCCTTGGACCCACACTTGGTTCTCCAGCGTGCCGAGGAACCGCGTGCCGACGGCCGCGGCGCCGGCTCTGTCGACGTCAAACGACAGCACGGCGAACTCATCGCCGCCGAGGCGCGCCAGGAGATCGGTCGGCCGCGCGACGCGCTTGAAGCGCTCACCCACGACCTGCAGCACACTGTCGCCCGTCGCGTGGCCGTGCCCATCGTTGACGCGCTTGAACTCGTTGAGGTCCAGCATGAAGAAGGCGTGCCGGCGTCCGTCCGTCTGTGCCAGCAGCTCGTTGAGGCGAGCCAACACGGCGCGGCGATTGGGCAGGTTCGTCAACGGATCGCGCATCGCCTGATCGCGCAGCTCGCGCATCTCCGTGTCAATCTTGGAGCGCTGATCTGTGGCTTGTCGCTGCTCCTGCATCCGCCGATGCACGAAGGCGGCAATGCAGCAGCCGAGCAGCACCGTCAGAGCGATGCCCTCAAGCAGCGTTATGCGCCGCTCGCTGGTGGTCATCTCGCTGGCGAAGCGAAACAAATCGTACTCGACTGCCAACAGCCCTGCGACGGCCATGGCGCTGAGTGCGAGAAATCCATCTTGCAAGCTCGTCCACGGATGCTCGGAGACGGATCGGAGCACTGAATTCCTGATCGACACGTCCGAATCCCTTCAGGAAGCCGCTTCCGCCCAACATCTAGACCGTTACGCTCAAAAAAATGTAAAACGCGTCGTGCGTCAGCGGTACCGATGGAAAAGTTGCAGATGCCAAGAGCGGGCAGCGCTCGTCTCGCCTGCCTCGCGGCACGCGTCGTCGCGTGGGCTATCCATCGAATCTGATAGGGCTTCAGGCTCACGATTGGACCAAGCAATATGAAAGGCCTCGGGGCGTGCCCAGTGGGCGGCGAAGGCGGCCGACGGCGCTCCAGACCCTGGCGACCCTCGTTGTCGCCGGGATATCTCCGGCTGGCGCCACAGATGTAGATCCCGCCAACCTTGGCGCGCCGTGCTGTGCCGACCTTGATCAGCGCATCGCCGATCTCGAAGAGAATTACGGCGCTGTTGACCACACCTGAGATTTCCAGCGTCACGCGGCGATTGCCTTTGCGCGCGACCGTCCGGCGGCGACCAGCCGGGTGAAAGCCAACGCGGTTTCTCGCTACTGAAATATGTCTCACCGACATGGAACGGCTTCACCTTCGCCGCCGATTGGGTGGTCACCGACTTTTGGGACGTGGCCTTGCGCTATCGCAAGGAGATCGCCGGCTTCGAGATTGCCGCCGGCATCGGCTACTTGCAGCTGACCCCCGGATCGCGCACGCGCAGCGTTTGCCCCGTCGCCTTCTTAGCGTTTACCGGAGAAGAGACCGCATGCAGTCAGCTACGCGGCTCGGTGAGCGCTATGCATCTCGATACTGGACTGTTCGTGAACTTCGGTGCCAGCGCCACCGGCGACGGCCTCGTAACCGGAACAACGCGCTACCGCGACACCGGTGTCGACGACCAAGAGCTTTTTTACTCAGGGCAAGCCGGCATCGAGCGGCCTTTCCTGGCGCTCGGCAAGACGACCATCTATGCCGACTACTATACGTATGATGGCGGAGGTTCGCTGCCGCTGCTGGTCGGCCCCGGGGACTCGCTCAACCCGACCGGCCTTGGTCAATGGGTGGTTTGGCGGTCCGACGTCAACATTTGGGGTGGCGGCATCGCCCAGGGCATCGATACGGCGGCGATGATCTTGTACCTCACGTATCGCCATGTCTCCGGCGATCTGGATCTGCGGCAGCTCAATGGCAGCATTGCCAACGGGGACATCGCCGGCGCACCAATCGATGACCTCGACCTCTTGCTGACCGGCGCCGTCATCCGATTCTAGTCGATGCGGATCATTCCGCGCACTTGACCTTCACCGTCCGGCCGATCTCCGGAATGTACTTGAAGCACGTATCGCTGTCGCTCGATGGCTCGACCGCGCGAGCGAGGGGCTCGGACTTCGCCGGCAACTCGGAGCCTTCGCTGGACGCCGTAGATCCCGCGCCGATCCGATCGAGCCCGGCCTTGGCGAGGATGAGATTCGGCTCGATATCGAGCGCTCGCGTGTATGCGTCCCGAGCCTCGGTCAGGCGTCCCTGCTTTTCGTCGACCAGCCCTGCAACGGCGACGGTGAAGGCGACTTTCGGCGCCAGCCGCAATGCCTCGTCGATGTCGGCTTGCGCCTCGCTGGCGTGGTCCAGCTTGGCGTGCGCGAAGGCCCGCTGCGTCAAAACCGCGGCTCGCTCCTTCGGCAGCAGGGTGCTCGACTTCGGGTTCGCCAGCGCCTGCGTCAGGTCAGTGATGGCCGCGTCGTAGTTCTTGACGAGGTTGTTGGCGCGCCCGCGCAGCACCCGCAAGCTAAAGGCTTCGGGCTTGATACGCACCGCTTCATTGAAGTCGGCGAGCGCTTGCTCGCCATTGCCCTTGGCGAGGTGGGCCTGTCCGCGGCCGTGATACCCCCAGAGGAGGCGCGGCGAGTGCCGTATCGCCGTCGTATAGTCGGCGATCGCCTCGTCGTTCTCGTTTTTGCGCAGACGCGCATCGCCACGCTGACAGTAGTATTGCGAATTGTCGGCATCGAGCTCGATGGCGCGGCTGAAGTCGGCGATGGCTTCTTCGTAGCGCCCCAGCACTTTGTAGGCGGCGCCGCGATTGCCGAGAGCTATGGCGCGGTTGCTTTTGCCCAACCCACGGTTTTCATAAAGGCGCGTGCAGGCGGCGATCGCCGCCTCGGTATTGGCCGTATCGGCACACTCTTTATCTTCGCCGCGGAGGGAGCTACGCGCCACAGCATCGCTTATCCAGCCCATGGCGAAGAGGAGCGGGACGGCCGCTAATGCAGCGAGGGTCAGGGTCTGTTTCATCGCGATCATTGTTAATCGCTCACGCGCAAACCAATGTGCAAATTGTTGGGTAAAATGATAAGTGTCGAAGCTGGCCAATGTTCAGCCTGAAGAGCAATTGAATCATAATACCTTGGGGAATAGGTTTGTTCGATTAATTTTCCGGATTTTTCCGGTTGATGCATCCTATTTGCGACCATGTATGTAAGGCGCTTCCTTATCTGCTTTTTTTTCGTGGCGCTGCCCACCGCGGCGCTCGCCGATCCAGGCGACGCCATCGGCTCGGCCGTCGCCGTCGTCAACCAGGTGACGGGCGAATTCCGCCAGGACCTACGCAAGCTCTCCACCGGCGATGACGTTGTCCAGGAGGAGGTCATCGCGGCCGGCTCCGACTCGATCGCCGAACTGATGCTGCGCGACCAGACGAAGCTAGCCATTGGGCCCGGCGCCCGTCTGACGCTCGACCGTTTCATCTACGATCCGAGCAAGACTAGCGGCGCCATTGTCCTCAACCTGATCAAAGGGGGCTTTCGCTTCATCACCGGCGTTGCCGCCAAGCCGTTTTATGCGATCCGCACGCCCGTCGCGGCGATAACCGTCAGGGGCACGATCTTCGACGTCTATATCGAAGAGCAGGGTCCGGTCTGGCTGTTGCTCCATGAAGGATCGATCCGCGTCTGCAACACGCGTGGCGAGTGCCAATCGCTCGACGATCCGTGCCGCGTGCTGCGCATCGGGCCCGACGGCGACCTGCAGGACCCCGGTACGTGGAACGCGCTGCCGCAAACCCGCGAGGTGAGCTTCGCGGCGGCATTTCCATTTGTGGTCAATCCACCGAGCATCGACGCAGCTCCGATCTTCTCGCGCGACGACATCGAGTTCGGCCGCTGCCCGGAGCCAAAGGTCCAAAAGGCCAACATCCCGAAAGTTCACAAGGCGGAGAATAAGGACCCGCCGGAACCGCGCGCAAAGAAAAAGCCGCGCAAGAAGTATGTCTACGCCCGTCCGCGCCGCAAGACATCCCCGCGCTACCAGCCCAGCTCGCCCGGCTTCAGTATCGGGATCGGGATCGGGATCGGCGGCGGCGGCAGGGGCGGCGGCGGTGGCGGAAACCACTAGTGGGCGCCGCCCGGCTGCCATTGCATCGACTGGCGGATCACGCGATGCACGAAGGCGAGCTTGGTTGCCGCCACTTCGGGGATGACGAACGGATAGAAGTCCTCATGACCCATGCTGCGGTTGATGTCGTTGAGAGCCAGCGTCAACGGCACCCAGCGCCTGACCAGCGCGTCGAAACTCTCGGTGCGGTAGACGTCGAACGGACGCAGCGGCCACGTTCCGGACCCACCGAAACGCCCTGACCGCGGCTCGATCCTATGCACCGCCGCCGTATCGAGCGCATCGAGCATGTGCAGATAGTGCGCCCACGTCTCGGCCCAGTCTTCCCATGGATGGGAGCTGGCGTACGCCGACACGTGCCGCAGCGGCCAGTCGGCCGGCGGGCCGAGCGAATGATGGCGTTCGAGAGCCGCGCCATAGTCCTCGCGCTCGTCTCCAAATAGTTGCCGGTAGCGATCGACATTGCCGGTGCCATCGATCAGCAGCATCCAGTAGTAGTGGCCGCTCTCGTGCCGCAAATGACCGAGCATCGAACGGTAGGTTTCCGCCATTGCCTTGCGCTGGCGCTCGCGTTCCACCGAGTCGGCCTCGCCGACGGCGATCGTGATGACACCGTCGAGGTGGCCGGTAAGCGCATCGTTGAGGAAGTCGAAGTTGAGCGGCGCTTTGCCTATGGCCGCGCCGTCGAGAGGCAGTCCCAGACGCAACAGCGAATACACCAGCCGCTTCTTCGCGCGCTCGAACTCGCCCCAAGCAAGGACGTTGGCCGGATCGGACAGATTGGGAATGGTGCGGTTTAGCTCGCAGGCGCCGCAGAACTGCGAAGACGAGTCGGCGCTGACCAGCCAGTTGCAAACGCCGTGCGCTTCATTGGCGCAATAGCGCAGGCGCGCACCTGGACCTTTCTTGTACTCACGATAGAGCCCGTTTCCGGCGGCGACGAGCGTACGGATTTCCAGCGTGTTGGAGCGAAAGCCAAGCGCATGCCCGCACCGCAGGCACTGCATGTTCTCGAAGTAGACGGTGTTTCCGCATGCCCCGCACTTGAACGTCTTCACCGAGCCCCCGATCCGGCCGCCACTCCAACGCCGCCAATAACGCCGCGAACCATTGCATGTTCCGTTTTTGTTTAATGCTCAAACTTGTTGCAGCGCGCCTACTTGCGAGGCAATGCCTGATCTTCGTGCGCGACGAAAGATGTTCTATGGTCACGCTGCGCTGCACAAGGGCGCTCTCGCACACTCAGGTTCTGATGACCCTCCACGTCGCGCTCACGCACCGCACGGCCTACCACTATGACCGCGTAATCGGGATGGCGCCGCAGGTGATCCGGCTGCGACCCGCACCGCACTGCCGAACGCCGATCCTCAGCTACTCGCTCAACCTCGAGCCCAAGCTGCATTTCATCAATTGGCAGCAGGATCCTTTCGCCAATTACTGCGCGCGCGTGGTGCTGCCGGAGAAAACGGATCGTTTCGTCGTCACGGTCGATCTCGTGGCCGACATGGCGGTGATCAATCCGTTCGACTTCTTCGTCGAGGAGAGCGCCAAGGACTGGCCATTCATTTACGACTCCGAGCTCAAGAGCGAGCTCGGTCCTTATCTCGAGCCGCTGCCGGCCGGTCCGCTGGTCAAAAAGTTCCTCGCCTCTATCCCGACCAAGAAGGAAGTCACCATCGACTTCCTCACCGACCTCAATCGCCGGGTACGCACCGAGGTGAACTACTGCGTGCGTCTCGAGCCCGGTATCCAGACGCCCGAAGAAACTCTGATCAAGGCCTCAGGCTCATGCCGCGATTCCGGCTGGCTGCTCGTTCAACTTCTCCGTCGCATCGGCTTTGCTGCTCGCTTCGTCTCTGGCTATCTCATTCAGCTGCGTCCCGACGTGAAGCCGCTCGATGGCGGCGCTGCTGGCGCCGAAGCCGACTTCACCGACCTGCACGCCTGGGCAGAAGTTTACATCCCCGGTGCCGGCTGGATCGGGCTCGACCCCACGTCCGGCCTGCTCGCCGGCGAAGGTCACATTCCGCTCGCCGCGACCCCGCAGCCTTCGAGCGCCGCGCCCATCAGCGGCGCGCACGACCCGGCTGAGGTGACATTCTCCTTCGACATGCGGGTCGAGCGCGTGCTCGAGAGCCCGCGTGTCACGCTGCCGTATACCGAGGACACCTGGAAAAAAATCGTCGCCGCCGGCGATGCGGTCGACACGCGCCTCGAGAGCGCCGACGTGCGCCTCAGCATGGGTGGCGAGCCGACGTTCGTTTCGATCGACGACATGGACGGCGATGAATGGAAGACCGGCGCCGTCGGCCCGACCAAACGCGCCTACGCGGAGGACCTCGTCCGCCGTCTGCAGCAGCGTTTCGCGCCCGGCGGCCTGCTGCACTTCGGCCAGGGCAAGTGGTACCCGGGCGAGCAGCTACCGCGATGGGCGTTTGCGCTTTATTGGCGCCGCGACAGGCAGCCACTATGGAGCGATCCCCACCTCATCGATAGTGAGACCGAGCCTGCGAAAGCCACCATCGCGGACGCCGAGAAGCTGATGGGTGCGCTGTGCACGCAGCTCGGCCTACCTCCCAACAGCGGTGTTCCCGCCTACGAGGATCCCGGATACTACGCGCTCGTCGAACAGAAGCTCCCGCTCAACGTCTCCCCCGAAGAAAACAAGCTGCAGGACCCCGCCGAGCGTGCGCGCATCGTTCGCGTTTTCGAGCATGGCCTCGACAAGCCGACGAGCTACGTCCTTCCGGTGCAAGTGTGGCAGTCGCCTGACTTGGGTCGCCGCTGGGTGACCGAGCGTTGGGGCACGCGCCGCGGTAAGCTCTACCTGATACCGGGCGATGCACCTGCCGGATTCCGGCTCCCCATCGGATCGCTCGCCGCGCTTCCCGACATCGATTATCCGCACGTTCTGCCGCGCGACCCACTCGGCGAGACGTCTCCTCTGCCCGAGCGGTCCGTGCTCATTCAACAGCGCAAGGCGGTGACACTGCGGCCCGCGCCCGTCCCGCCTCCGACAGGTCCCAGCGAGATATATGGCTCGGTTCGCACCGCGCTCGCCATCGAGCCGCGCGACGGACACCTGTGTGTATTCCTGCCGCCGCTCTCCGACGCGCTGGATTTCGCGGCGCTCGTCGCTGCCATCGAGGAAGCCGCCGCCGCCGCCAAGCTGCCGGTGCACATCGAAGGCTATTCACCGCCAAACGATCCGCGCATCAACGTCATCAAGGTCACCCCAGACCCCGGCGTTATCGAGGTGAATATCCACCCGGCGACGAACTGGAAGGAAGTGGTCGCCATCACCACCGCCGTCTACGAAGAGGCGGAAAGGGCGCGGCTCGGCGCCGACAAGTATCTACCCGACGGACGCCACACCGGCACCGGCGGCGGCAATCACATCGTCATGGGCGGCATTACGCCGACCGACAGCCCGTTCCTGCGTCGCCCAGACCTGCTGGCGTCGATCATCGCCTATTGGCAGAACCATCCTTCGCTTTCGTACCTGTTCTCCGGCCTATTCATTGGCCCGACGAGCCAGGCACCTCGCCTCGACGAGGCGCGTCACGAAGCGCTCTTCGAGATGGAAATCGCGCTGAAGCAGATCCCCGACCCCTCGCAGGGCAGCGTACCGCCATGGGTCGTCGACCGCATCTTCCGCCACCTGCTGGTGGACGTGACTGGCAACACGCACCGGGCCGAAATCTGCATCGACAAGCTCTACTCGCCCGATAGTCCGACCGGGCGGCTGGGGCTCATTGAGTTCCGCTCATTTGAGATGCCGCCGCATGCACGTATGGGCGCGGTGCAGCAGCTGCTGATGCGGGCCTTCATCGCCATGTTCTGGGACCGCCCCTACCGCGGCAAGCTGGTCCGCTGGGGCACAGCGCTGCACGACCGCTTCATGCTCCCCCACTTCCTGTGGGCGGACTTCACCGAGGTGATCGACAACCTTCGGGAAGCGGGGCTTCCGATAGAACTCGATTGGTTCGCCCCTCATTTCGAGTTCCGTTTCCCGCTCATTGGCGAGATGGAAGCGTCGGGCGTAACCGTCGAGCTTCGTCAAGCGCTGGAGCCCTGGCACGTCCTTGGGGAGGAAACCGCCGCGGGCGGCACGGCGCGTTACGTCGACAACTCGCTGGACCGCGTGCAGGTCTTAGTTCGCGACGGGGCCAACGGCCGCTTCGCCGTCACGTGCAACCGCCGCGGCCTGCCGCTGACGGGCACAGGCACTTTCGGCGAAAAGGTAGCCGGCGTGCGCTATCGCACTTGGCAGCCGGCATCGGCGCTGCATCCGACCATTCCGCCCCACGTGCCCCTGGTCTTCGACATCATGGATACGTGGACGGGCCGCTCGGTCGGCGGGTGCCGCTATCACGCCGCGCACCCAGGCGGCCGCAACCTCGATCTCGCGCCGATTAACGCCTACGAGGCGGAAGGCCGGCGGCTGGCTCGTTTCGAGCGCCTTGGCCACACGCCCGGACGCGCGTCGACGACCCCGCCGAACATCAACCCAGAGTACCCGCTGACGCTCGACCTGCGCACCTGATTCGGCCGGCGCGCCCGGCGGGTCACAACAGGATTGAATCGTCCTTCCCGAGGCTTGAGGCCGCTGGTACGGCGCAGCGCGAAGCATTATCCTCGCGCCGACCACCGAACCGCCGGCCGGCCGACGATGCACAATCCGCGGGGCATCGCCCCATGACACCATGAATCTCGAAGCGCGGCTCCCTCTCGACCTCGACCGGGAACTGCTCGCTGGCTATTTCCGCCTGCGCAACGGCGGATATGACGAATTGGTCGATAGTGACGGTGCGGTCCGCCCGCACTGGTATGCCTTTCTCGCCGCCCTCGCCGAGCTGCCCTCTGCCGAGCAGGCGCAACGCGCCGAACGCCTCAACAGGCGCGTGCGCGAGATGGGCATCGCCCACGATATCTTCGCCGATCCGACCTCGCCCGGGAAACGCTGGGAGGTTGACCTCGTCCCGCTCATTTTTTCCAGCGCCGACTGGCATTCGCTCGAAGCCGCGCTGGTGCAGCGCGCGCGTCTGCTCAACGCCATCCTCGCCGACACCTACGGCGAGCAGCAACTATTGCGCGACGGCGTGATCCCCCCGTCGCTTGTCTTCTCCGACCCCGCTTTTCTAGGCCCTTGCCACGGCATCAAGCCGGCGCCTGGTTACCTGCACTTCTATGCGATCGACCTTGCCCGGGAGACCGATGGCAGCTGGCGCGTCATCGACAATCACACCGAAACACCGGCCGGCGTCGGCTACGCGCTAGCCAACCGCGTCGTGCATACGCACATCGCCGGGGACTTGTTCGAAGCGTGCAACGGCGTGCGCCTTGTATCCTTCTTCCAGCGCCTGCAGACCGACCTGACGATGCTCACCGGGCGCCGCGATCCGCGCATCGCGCTGCTCACGCCCGGCCCCCACCATGACGACTACTTCAGTCACGCCTACCTCGCGCGCTATCTTGGCTACCTGCTGGTCGAGGGCGGCGACCTGCGCACGGCCGGCGACCGCGTCTTCCTCAAGACGCTCGAGGGCCTGAAACGCATCGATCTCATCGTACGCTGCGTGGATGGCCGCCAATCCGATCCGCTGGAACTCGACAGTACGCGCTACTACGGCGGGCCGCCCGGTCTCGTGCAGGCGTGCCGCAAGGCGCCACAGCTCGTGCGCAATTCGCTCGGCTCGGCTGTTGTGCAGAACCGCGGCCTCAGCGCCTACCTGCCCGCGGCCTGCCGGCGCTTGTTTGGCGAGGAGCTGCTCATCGCCGACGCGCCGCGCTGGTGGCTAGGCGACGCGGCAAACCGCCAACACGTCATCGACAATCTCGACCGCATGGTCATCCGTCCTGCGCAGGAGGGCACGGGTCGCCCCGGCGGAGCGCAATACGGCCAGCTCGGCGCCAGCCTAACCGAGGCGCAACGACGAGCGCTGCAAGAAGAGATCGAGCTGCATGGCAACATGCTGGTCGCCGAGGAGCGCATCGGCTTTGGCACAACGCCTGCGTTCACCTCGCAAGGGCTCGTCCCACAGCCCTTTGCCGTTCGCCTCTTCGTCGCCGCCACCGCCGACGGTTTCACCGTGATGCCCGGCGGCCTAGCCATGGCAATCGTGCCCAATCTCGCCGTGGCCTTGAGCGCACCTGAGGCGCGCACCCGCGATGTGTGGATCATTGCCGACGGCGAGATGCCGCCGCACCGAAGCCTGTGGCAGCCGACCATCGAGACCGCGCGCGTACAGCGCTCGCAGCGCGTCATCCAGAGCCGCGTCGCCGACGATCTCTTCTGGCTCGGCCGCTACACCGAGCGCACCGACTGGATCATGCGCGTCCTGCGCAGCGCGTTGCAGCCCTTGCGCGGCGACAACGCGCCAACACACGTGCAAGGAGCCGCGCGCGCCTGCCTCGAAGCGTTGGCCATGCGCGATGACATGCAAACCGTGAAGCCGAGCGACGACGATGACGCCACCGCGTTCGAACACATGGTTCACCTCTTGATCGCGGCGAAGGATGGTCGGCGCACGCTCGATGGCACGCTCGATAAGGTCTATCGCGTCGCCAACCTGACGCGCGACCGCCTCTCGCTCGAAGCCTGGCGCGTCCTTAGCCACTTCCGTCCAGGTACCGACTGGCGCCGCGAGCTCGTCACCGCGCCGCCGGAGGCGCTACTCGACCTCATCGAGGACGGACTCGGCTGGCTCGCCGCATTCAACGGCCTCATGCACGAGAACATGACCCGCAACAAAGGCTGGGCGTTCCTCGACATGGGGCGCCGCGTCGAGCGCGCCGGCAACATGAGCGAAGCGATCCTGTGGCTGTTTGGGCAGCCGCTTGAACGCGAGGAGGAGGCCGGGCGCCTGTTCTTCCTGCTCGAGGTCGCCGACAGCTTCATCACCTACCGCTCGCGCTACCGCCTCGACCCGATGCTGGCGCTGGTGCTCGACCTGCTGCTCCTCGATGAAACCAACCCCCGCAGCCTCGCTTATCAGCTCGCCAGCATCTCGCAGCATCTTGCCGGCATGCCGCAATCGAAGCACGGCGCCAGTCTCACCGACGAGCGCCGGCTCATCCTGTCGATGTTGACGTCGATCCGCCTGGCCGACGTCGAAGCCTTCGCCAAGGACTCATCGCGCTCCGAGCTGCAGGCCGCGGTGCGCAACCAGCTCCGCATGTTGCCGCAGCTCACCACGGCCATCGAGCGGCATTACTTCAATCTACTCGAGGAGCAACCGCACCGCGTACACACGCGCTTAGAGCCCAAGCCATGATCTACGATGTCAGCCATCGCACGATCTACCGCTACTCGACGCCCGTGGCGCAGAGCCAGCATATTGTCCACATGTCGCCGCGCACGGTTGAGCGGCAGCGCCTCAAGGGACACACGCTGCTTATCCAGCCGGCGCCGACGATCAGGACTGAGCGCGAGGACATCTACGGCAACCGCGTCGTGATGTTTGACATCGAGCAGGAGCACACGGAGCTCGTTGTCCAAGCGCGTAGCACCATCAGGGTGACGGCGCCGAGCGCGGCCGATCTAACCGCGACCATGCCTTGGGAGGCCGTCGCCGCCTCAATTGCTGATCCGAAGCCTGGCATCGATCTAGAGGTCGCGCGTTATGCCTGCGCGTCCAAGCACACGCGCCCGACGGCCGAGATCGCCGTCTATGCGCGCCACTCGTTTCCGGCGAGGCGCCCGGTATTGCAGGGCGCCTGGAACCTCATCGAGCGCATCTACGAGGACTTCACCTTCGATCCGACCGCGACCGACTTGTCGACGCCCGTTACGCAAGTGCTGCAGCAACGGCGCGGCGTGTGTCAGGATTTCTCACACCTGGCGCTCGCCTGTCTGCGTTCGATGCGCCTGTCGGCGCGTTACGTCAGCGGCTACATCCTGACAAGCCCGCCGCCGGGTGTTCCCCGCCTCGCCGGCGCCGACGCCTCGCACGCCTGGATCTCGGTGTGGTCGCCCGGGTTCGGCTGGGTCGACTTTGATCCGACCAACGGCCTCAGCCCACGCGATGGACACATCGCCATCGCCTATGGTCGTGACTACGACGACGTCAGCCCGATCAGCGGCATCCTGTTGGGCGGCAGCGACCATTCGGTCCACGTCGGCGTCGACGTCGTGCCTGTCGCCTGACCGAGACGACGGACGCTTATCTCACGGTGCCGCTGCGCGCGATGATCTTCGACACCGCCTGGCAAGGCACCAGGAACGAATGCCAATCGTCGGGTTTCTGTGGATCGACGTCGTAGCGAAAGCCGTTCTCGGGGTTCGCTGCACCCTTCGCCATCACCCCGACCAACGCAGCGTTTGCATCAACCACTGGGCCGCCGGAGTTTCCCGGCAACGAGTCGACGCTGGAGGCGATATAGAGCTTCTCCGTCCCGCGAAATTCCGCCTTGCCGTAGCCGACGAACTCCCCCCGGCTCCAGCGCTTCATCTCGCGGTCCAAACGCAACGATCGGCGCTTGCCGACGCCGGGAAACCCAACCGCGTAGATCTCCCTGTGCAACGCCCCATCGCAGTTGCCATCAACCGCAATCGGGTTTCCGATCCGCAAGGTGGAACTCGTCTCGACCTTGACGACGGCAATGTCATAGGCGTCATCGACGTAAACAGTCTGCACGTCGCCGAGCCTGGGCGGCGTCCTGGCGATGGTTATCCCGTCGCTCTCGAAGCGGGGTTGATTGACGTTCTCCGTGAGGTAGCGCCGCGGGGATCGGCAATCTTCGATCGCATGGCCGGCGGTGATGAAGGCGTAGGTTGCCCGCTTGCCCTGGATGGCGTTGCCCACAAGGAACGCCGTCGCCGTGTAGACGCCGGTGTCGCCTTCGCAGACGAATGCGTAGACCGACGGCCAAACGGCTCGGACCGCCGGCGGCATCTTGTCGGTATGGAAGCCCTCAGCGCCCCGCGCATGAGCGACCGATGCGCACGTCAGCAGCGCGCCCACCGCTAGCCGGACTGCGAATCTCAACCGACTTAGTGCTCGAGGAAGTGGCGCGCCCGAAGAGATTCGAACTCCTGACCCCCAGATTCGTAGTCTGGTGCTCTATCCAGCTGAGCTACGGGCGCTTGTCTGCGTTATGTGGCCACGCAACAGGCCAAAGCGATCGGCGAGCCAAACGTCCCGCCGAAGCTCGCCACTACTAATGGCTCCGCCGGGGCGGCGCAAGACCCTTGCCGAGGCTACGCACGATCGCGTGTCGCCGGCACGGAATCGCCTGCCGCTTCGGGCTCGTCGTGGCTGTGATGCACGCCGCGATCGGGGATTTCGAACTGGAATGCGGCGCCCTTGACCGTGTCGAGCAGCCGCACGTGGCCGCCATGCACGCCGATGATCTCGGCGGCGATGGCAAGGCCCAGGCCCGTGCCGCCCTTGCGCTGCGAGCCGGTGAAGGCCTCGAATAGGTGATCGCGCGCCTTCTGCGGCACGCCGGGACCCGTGTCGCGCACCTCGACGAACACGCGCCGCCCCTCGCGCCACGCCCTGACGCGGATCTCGCCGTGCGGCGAACCCGGCGCGCCTTCGATCGCCTCGATGGCGTTGCGCACGAGGTTGCTGAGAATGCGGAACAGATGATCGCGGTCGGCGTCGATGCGCAGCGTGTCGTCCATGTCGAGGACCCAGTCGAGGCTGCCCTCGCGCGGCAGGCCCAGCGCCTCGCCGACTTCCTCGGCCAGCGGCTTCAGACGCAATAGCTCGCGGCGCGGTGCCGCCTCTTCCGCCCGCCCGAAACGCAGCGTGTCGTTGCAGAAGTTGATGGCCCGGTCGAGTGAGGCAATGAGCTTGGGGGCAAAGCGCTGCACGGTCGGATCGGGGATAGCAGTTAGGCGGTCCGACAGGAGTTGCGCGTTGGCCAGCATGCCGCGCAGGTCGTGGTTGATCTTGCTCACCGCGAGCCCGAGCTGCGCGAGCCGCGTCTTCTGCAGCAAAGCGCCGGAAAGCTGCCGCTGCATTTCGCTGAGCTCGCGCTCCGCCACGCCGATCTCATCGTGGCGGCTGGACGGAACGACGATACGCGTCGGATCCTCGGGGTCCTCGCGAAAGCGCACCATGGCGCGCGTGATGCGCATCATCGGGCGCACCAGCAACCGGCTCAGCGCGAAATAGACGAGCGCGGCGGTGGTCAGCGAAATGACGATGGAAACGCCAAGGATGTTGAGAGCGTAGGAGGTCAAGGCCGCCTTCAAGGGTGCCTCCGGCATGACGATTTCGACCAGATCGTCCGGGTCGTCGCCGATACTGCCGAGCACCCGGATGGTGCGCCCATCCGGGGCGAAGAACACTGCGATGGCATCGCCGATCTGCTCCAGCCGCACGCCGATGCTGTCCCACAGGTTCTCCGGCTTTTTGCGCAGGTCGTAATGCGCATCGACGGTCATCTGCGGATCAACCGGCAGCACAAGCCGGCGCACGCCCTGCCGGCGCGAGGCGATGGCCTTCACTTGCGCGGTGCGCAGCATCTCGGCGCGCAGGCCGGACGGAACGTCGCCGCCCGGAAAGCCCTCGGCGGCAAGGGTCGCGAGCTGTGCGGCAGTAAGGCGCTCATTCAGCCAGTCGACGCGGAACGTTGACACGGAAGGCAGGAAGATCAGCACTTCGGCCAAGAGGACGAAGACGGCCGTCAACATCAGCAGTTTGGCGGGCAGCCCGAGGTCGCGCCAGGTTCTGCGATACGCCTCTGCCCTTTCGGGAATGCGCAGTCGCGACCAACGCTCCGCCAATGTTAAATGCCGTGCCTCGTTCTTGTTATCGCGGAGCACGCGCTTCCTCTCGCTGCCGGGCCCTTACCCGAACTTAGCAAGGAAGTTTATCACCTTGCGCAAGTAGGGGGTGGAGGGCGCCGTCGCATAATAGCTGGAGGCGGCGCGTTTGTTGATCTCCGAGAGGGTCGGATAGGGCGAAATCCAAGTCGTCATGGCCTTGACATTAAGGCCCTGCGCGATTGCCAGAGACCACATCTGGATGAGCTCGCCGGCGTGGGCACCGACGATGCCGGCGCCAAGGATCTTGCCGTCGCGTGTCGTGGTGACCTTGACATGCCCGATGGTCGTGCGCTCCGCCTGGGCGCGGTCGTTCTCGCGGTAAGGCCAGCGCAGGACGTTGATTTTACCGGCACGTTTGAAGGCTTCGGCCTCGGAAAGGCCGACGTAGGCCAGTTCCGGATCGGTGAATGTCGCGCGCGGAATTAAGCGTGGATCGATGCGCGTCGGCGCGTGGAATAGCGCCCGCCGGATGACGAGGCCGGCGTGATAGTCGGCGACCTGCGCATAGGGCGCTCCGCCGGCCACCTCACCAATGGCGAACACCCGCCGGTTGGAGGTTTTTAGGCCTCCATTGACCTTGATGCCACCTTCGTCGTGCCGGATGCCGGCTGCTTCGAGGCCGAGGTCGGAGGTCGATGGCTTGCCTCCCAATACGAGCAACAGATGGCTGCCCTCGACGACGTGCTTCTCGCCGCCGACGCTTACATTGACGCGCACACGGCCGAGACCGCCCTCGACGCTCTCGACCCGCGTCCCCTCATGCACGCTGATACCTTCATCTGAGAGCTGCTCGAGCACCACGCGGGAAAGCTCCGGATCCTCATCCGGCAGCGCCTTATCGGCCGCCAGCACAATGACGCGAGAGCCGAGCCGGCTGTGCGCCTGCGCAAGCTCCAGGGCGTTGGGACCGCCGCCGATAATGATCAGGCTATGCAGGCGCTCCTGATTGTCGAAGATCGTTTCTGTGGTGAAGTAAGGCACGTTGACGAGGCCCGGGATCGCCGGCACCAGCGGCGCCGATCCGGTGGCGATAACGAAGCGGCGCGCCCTGATGCGATATTCGCCGGCGACGACTGTCTTCTTATTGATGAAGCGCGCGGCCGCGCGGATGACGCGCACGCCGAGCCCAACGAAACGCTCGGCGGAGAAGTTCGGCTCTACCGCGGCGATGACGCTTTGCAGGTGCGCGTTGACCGAGCGCGGGTCGGCCTCCGCGTCTCTGCCGATCAGGCCGAAGATGCCTGCCGTGCGCATCGCGTAGGCGCGATTGGCCACCGCTCCCAAAGCCCTGGAGGGAATGCAGCCGTAGTTCAGCACCTCGCCGCCGACCTTGTGTCGCTCGATAAGCACCACGCTGCGGCCAAACGCGGCTGCGGCTGTTGCCACCGCGAGACCGCCCGGTCCAGCGCCGATGACGCAGATGTCGACGGTGACGTTCTCGCTTTCGGCGTCTGCGCTAGCGCCCGGCAGGGCCTCAAGCGGCTTAAATGCCGACATTGCCATGCTCCATGTTCCACTGGCCCCCTGTGCCGGCAGTCCACCGAGGGCACCTTGTCGGCTCCCTCGGCAAACCGATAAATCGGCTACCACGGGTTTGCCATTTCCGGCGCCCGGGCGCACCAACCTTGGCGGCTGCGGCCGTGGATTAACCGCCAATGGGGCTCGTTGACTTGCCAACGCCCACCCCGTATAAGCCCGGCAATCCTTAGAGCATGGGCTCCTGCCGACGGCGACCGCAAGGTTGGTTAGGGCCCTTTTTTCGCGGCGGGTACTGGAGCTGTATCGTGAAGCGCACTTATCAACCGAGCCGGCTCGTCCGCAAGCGTCGCCATGGCTTCCGCAAGCGGATGCTGACCAAGGGCGGCATGCGCGTTCTGACGCGTCGCCGCGCCAAGGGCCGCAAGCGCCTGTCGGCCTGAGCGGGTGGGCGCCACCCTCCGGCGGGCCGCCGTGGAGCGCAGCCCCAGTCGGGCAGGGAACCTGCGCCGTGGCACTGACGACACTCAAAAAACGCAGCGAATTTCTCTGGGTCAAAGGCGGCCTTCGCTGGAGCGCGGCGGCGTTCGTGCTCGAAGCTCGTGTCCGCCAGAAGGCCGGGGAGGCAGGGAGGCCGGCCCGCTTCGGATACACCGTATCCAAGAAGGTCGGCGGGGCTGTCGTCCGCAATCGTGTACGCCGGCGTTTGCGGGCGCTGACGGCCGGGTTAGATCCGGCGCGCGTGCAGCCGGGCTTCGACTACGTGCTGATCGCCCGTGCGGGCGCCGTCGAGCGCACCTTCGCCGACCTCAAGGCAGACCTCGATCTGGCGCTTCTGCGCATTCATCAAGCCCCGGGGCAAAAGCGCCGGGGGCAAGCGAAGTCGTGACTTCCGGCTTTGCGAAGCGGTGGTCTCGGAGTATTGGCTCTGGCGCCGGAATGAGCGCGGTCCTCGCCACGTCGCACGATGGCGGGCGGCTCCATGGGGCAACGAGAACGGCGCTGAGGCAGCAATGAAGTCGCAAGACCCCGATCAACAGAGAAACCTCCTGCTCGCCGTCGTGCTGTCGATGGCGACCTTGCTGGGCTGGCAGCTGTTCTACGCCGGTCCGAAAATGAAGGAAGAGCAGGCGCGTCAGCGCGCGCAGCAAGAGCTGTCCCAGCAGCGGGACGCTGCCAAAAATGCCGCCAAGCCGGCCGGCGCACCAGAGGCAGCCGTGCCCGGCACCGCGCCGCCGGCGGTCAGCATCTCGCGCGACGACGCCATCAAGGCCTCACCGCGACTTGCAATCGAAACACCGTCGCTCAGGGGTTCGATTGCACTACGCGGCGGCCGCATCGACGACCTTCTGCTGGTGAAGTACCACGAGACCGTAGACCCCAAGAGCCCGAACGTCGTCCTGTTCTCGCCGACCGACAGTCCGCATCCCTATTTTGCCGAGTACGGCTTTATCGCCCCGAGCGGATCGACCGTCAAAGTCCCCGATCGCGATGCGCTCTGGCAGACTCAAGCCTCCGGCCCGCTGACGCCGGCGGCGCCGGTGACGCTCACATGGGACAACGGGCAGAACGTAATCTTCAAACGCACGATCTCGGTCGACGACGACTACATGTTCAAAATCGTCGACGAGATCGAGAACCGCTCGGGCGCCGAGATTGAGCTGACGCCGTACGCACGCGTTCACCGCTACGGTACGCCGAAGATCGAGAACAACTGGATTTTGCACGAGGGCCTGATCGGCGTCATCGGCACGCAGGGCGAGC
Source organism: Hyphomicrobium sp. (assembly GCA_036559705.1). Lineage (GTDB taxonomy): Bacteria > Pseudomonadota > Alphaproteobacteria > Rhizobiales > Hyphomicrobiaceae > Hyphomicrobium_A. Next base: position 704 of record DATBSP010000100.1, on the reverse strand, counting down.
AGCGCAGCAAGTACGCCGACGCGCTCGAGGAGCCCGTGCGCTCCTTCGAGCCGGCGACGGGCGGTTGGCTCGGTTTCACTGACAAGTACTGGGCTGCGACCGCGATACCTGATCAGAAGCTGCAGTATCGCGCGCAGTTTACGACGCAGGCGCCGCAACTGCCTAGCGAGCAGCCGTCCTATCAGGCTGCTTATAAGCTCGACACCCTCAAGGTGCCGGCAGGTCAGACGGGCAAGATCGAATCGCAGCTGTTCGCCGGCGCCAAGCAGATGAAAATCCTGCAGGCCTATCAGAACACCGGCATCCTGCAATTCGACCTGTTGATCGATTGGGGCTGGTTCTTTTTCATCACCAAGCCGCTGTTCCAGCTCATGGAGGCGATCAACTCGGTCGTCCATAACTTCGGCGTGACGATCCTCATTCTCACGGTGCTGGTGCGCCTCGCCTTCTTCCCGCTCGCCAACAAGCAATTTGCGTCGATGGCCAAGATGAAGAAGCTGCAGCCGCAGATGGAGCAGCTGCGCGAGCGCTATAAGGACGACAAGGTCAAGCAGCAGCAGGAACTGATGGACCTCTACAAACGAGAAAAGGTGAACCCGATAGCCGGTTGTCTGCCGATCCTCCTGCAGCTGCCAGTGTTCTTTGCGCTCTACAAAGTGCTCTACATCACCATCGACATGCGGCACGCGCCGTTCTTCGGCTGG
>DATBSP010000099.1:0-12401 GCA_036559705.1 Hyphomicrobium sp. | reverse complement strand
GCTCAAGCCGGACGCGATGGGACCAATCCGGGGGCAAACTACCTGCGCCTGGCTTTGGTCCGAGACCCTGCGACGGTCGGTGAGGCACTCGAACGATTAGTAGTAGTACTTGCGTAACAGAGTACGTTCGAGATGCCGCTCGAGTCTCATGACCCGAGACGCCTCCTTCCGTCTGCGTTGGAAGAGAGGCTGATTGGATGGTCGATCCGCGCCGGAGGGCTCGCGCTCCTGGTCAGCGTGGCCGCCGCTTGGGCTAGCCTGCTCACCTGGTCGCAATCCGACCCGAGCCTCACGCACGCTGCCGACGGAGCGGCCACCAACGCGCTGGGCGCGCCCGGCGCCATCTTCGCCGACATCGTGCTCAACACCCTCGGCTTCGCCGGTGTTTTCCTGCTGCTTGCTCCCATGTTCTGGGGCCTCGAGCTGATGCTCGCCGAGCGCATCTGCACCAATCGAAAAAAGACCAGCCTTTTTCCGCTCGCCGTGTTGTTGGTAGCCGGCGGCTTCGCGGCGCTCCCCTTGTCGGCCGGCTGGCCGTTCGGGCACAGCTTCGGCGGCATTGTCGGCGACTGGGTCAACAAGCTCACGGCAACGGTCTTGGACCTTGTTGGTGCCGAGGGCGCTATGCCGCTCGCCGGCCTCGCCTATTTCCTCGGCGGCTTCGCCCTCCTGGGCTACAGCCTCGGCTTGGAGCGCGATGACCTCAACCGTCTCCTCGAGCGCAGCCGGCGCCTGTCGCGCCGCCGCGGAGCCCTGGTTCCGGAATGGCTGGGACAGTACTTCGCCAAGGCTGCCGTTTCCTTCGAGCCGGTGGCTCCCTCACGTGAATCGCAGAGTCCGCGCTATGCCACCGACGCCGACGCATCCTACGGCTCGCGCCGCGAACCTTTCCTTCCCGGGCCGGCCGCGTTCGAGCGTCCAAACCATGTCGTTCAAGCCGCGTTTGTGCAGGCCATCGCCAACCGCAAGGGCGCCGAAGCTACCACCCCTCATGACGATATCCCTGGCGGTCGCGATTCAACCTTCGATGACAGCACCGACGCCGAAAGTCGCGCCATCGCTCGGCGTTTCGCACCGGCCAACGTCGAGCGCCCTCCATCTGAACCGCAGGTTATCCAGCCACCGATCGACGAGCCGACACCGCAGGCGAAGCCGAAGCGCGGAAGCCTGTTCGCCGGCCTCGCCCAGGTGCGCGCCGCTGCCACCTACCGGCCGCCGTCGCTCAACCTATTGCGCCGCCCGGCCGCAACCAAGTCGGGCCCTACCTTCACGCAGGCAGTGCTCCGCGGAACCGCGCGCCTACTCGAGGAAGTGCTTGCCGATTACTCCATCAAGGGCGAAGTGCGCGAGATCAAGCCCGGCCCCGTCGTCACACTGTTCGAACTCGAGCCAGCACGCGGCACCAAGTCATCGCGGGTCGTCGCGCTCGCCGAGGACATCGCGCGCTCGCTAAGCGTCACCTCGGCACGCGCCGCCATCGTGCCGGGCCGCAACGTCATCGGCATCGAGTTGCCGAACGTGCGCCGCGAGACGGTCTACCTGCGCGACATCTTCGAAGCGGACGCCTTCCGCTCCACCGATGCCGCACTGCCCATGGCGCTCGGCAAGTCGATCGGCGGCGAGCCGATCGTCGCGGACCTCGCACGCATGCCGCACCTGCTCGTCGCCGGTACCACCGGCTCAGGCAAGTCGGTCGGCATCAACGCCATGATCCTTTCGCTGCTCTATCGGCGCTCGCCGGAAGAGTGTCGCCTCCTGATGATCGACCCGAAGATGCTCGAGCTGTCCGTTTACAACGGCATCCCGCACCTGCTGACGCCGGTCGTCACTGATCCGCACAAGGCGGTGGCGGCGCTCAACTGGGTCGTGGCAGAGATGGAGGAACGCTACAAGCGCATGGCGGCTCTTTCGGTGCGCAATATTGAAGCCTTCAATGCTCGCGTGCGCAAGGCGCAGAGTCGCGGCGAGCGTCTCGCGCGCACCGTGCAGACCGGCTTTGACGACCGCACTGGCGAGGCCGTCTACGAGCAGCAGGAGATGCCGGCCGAGACGATGCCGTACATCGTCGTCGTCGTCGACGAGTTCGCTGACCTGATGATCGTCGCCGGCAAAGAGATCGAAGCCGCTGTGCAGAGGCTGGCGCAGATGGCGCGTGCCTCCGGCATCCACCTCATCATGGCGACGCAACGGCCCTCGGTGGACATCGTCACCGGCACCATCAAAGCGAACTTCCCGGCGCGCATCAGCTTCAAGGTCGCCTCGAAGATCGACAGCCGCACGATCCTCAACGAGCAAGGTGCCGAGCAGCTGCTCGGCCAGGGCGACATGCTCTATTCGCTCGGCATGGGTCAGATCATCCGCGCGCACGGACCGTTCGTCGCCGACGAGGAGGTCGAGCGCATTACCGAAGCGCTGCGCCGCTTGGGAACTCCCCGCTACGTCGATGGAATCACGGACACGCCCCCGGCATCCGATGCGCCCGGGACGGACCCCCGCACAGCCGGCGAGGACGACCTCTACGACATGGCCGTGGCCATCGTGCTGCGCGATCGCAAGGCATCGACCAGCTATATCCAGCGCCGCTTGTCGATCGGCTACAACAGAGCCGCCGACCTCATCGAGCGCATGGAGTCAGAAGGCTTGATCGGCGCCGCCAACAGCACCGGCAGGCGCGATATTCTCATCACCGGCCGCGACGGTGGCGGGGCGCGCGCCGCCGCCGTTTAACGCACCTGCCGATAGCGTATAGGCAACCGCCCACATCTAGACGTATTGTTCGGCGAAGAGCGCTAGCTGGGAGTTCCCGCGCGCACGGGGATATTCTATCTAGCCTGCAATTCGGACGATTCGGGAGACGTCGGGGGCCCATGCGGGAGCTGAGAGCAATCGCGATCGCAGCGGTGGCATTTTGTCTGTTGATGCCGCCGGTCGGCGCCAAGGGCGAGGACAAACCCCTTGTCGCGCCGGCACCAACGCCCGCTACACCCCCAGCAGCCGCACCAGCGACAGCAGCGCCCGCTCCGGCCGCCGGCGCCGCGTCCGCTTGGAGCACCCAAGTCGCTCCGTCCAAGCCTGGCGAGGGCATCACGCTCGATGCGCGCCAGACTGAGCTGGTCCACAAGATTTCCGGCTATTTCAGCGAACTCAACACGCTGCAGGGGAACTTCATCCAGACGAGCGCCGACAACAAGCGCATGAAAGGCAAGTTCTACGTCAAGCGTCCCGGTCGCTTCCGCTTTGACTACGCGCGTCCGTCGCGCCAGATCGTCGTTTCCGACGGCCGTTACCTCGCGGTGCAGGACCTCGATCTCAACAATGAGGACCGCGTCGCGTTGGATGATACCCCGTTCCGGCTGCTGTTGCGCTCGGATGTCGACCTCGTCCGCGACGCCCGCATCATGGAAGTACAGGAATCGGAAGATCTTTTGGTCGTTGGCCTCGTGGACAAAAACCCCGACACCCCAGGCCAGATCAAGCTGTTCATGTCGACCAAGCCGGCATTCGAGCTGAAGGAGTGGGTGACTAAGGACGCCCAGGGCCTCGATACCCGGGTGCAGATCTCCGACCTCACCAAGGCCGGCGATATCGACGGAGAGCTGTTCACGATTAAGGCTGTCGGCAGGCCCCTGGGGACCCCCTGAACGGCGGCGCCTGTGGCTGTTCGGACGCTAGGCAACAGCGGGCTGGGGAAAACCCCTTCCGCGCTGGTAACATTTTTGTGATACCCAGACCCCGGCTCTATTGAACTCCGGCCCTTTGCGCTTAACTCAACCTAGTCAGGTGGTGTCACCCTGTATCGGTAGTGCCCCCCGTCTAGCCGAAAGACATCACCTGGGGTGCCGGCTTCCCTCCCGGCACCACGCGCGAAAGCGCTCTCGACGCCCAACCCCTCCCCCCGGGGTTGGGCGTTTTTTCATGCCTAGAACAGTTTTCGATCAGCGCTTCAAGGCGTTGGCACCGGAAGCGCACCCTGGGCCGCCGCGACCTTCGGTGCAGCCTCCTCCGGTCCCTTGGCTGACGCCGCCAGCGCCTCCTTCCCGAGAAGGGTATCGATGCGGCGAAGCTCGTCGGCGAACTGTGTAAGCCTGTTTGCCAGATTCTGCACCAGCCGATCGGCGAGGCTCGGATCCGTGAGCATTAGCTCCTGCATCCCGTCCCGGGTGATATGCACGCTGCGCACGGCGGTGCGCGCCACGACCGTCGACCCATGGGATGTTTCGACCAGCATGGCCGCTTCTGCCAGCAGCGAGCCGACCGCAACCGGCTCGGAGCGCGAGGCGAGTTCGGGCCCGCTGACGCGGGCAGCCCCACCTGCAACGATCAGAACGGCCGCATCGGAGAGCGCATTTTCCTCGATGATCACCGCGCCGGGGTTGTAGGCGACGCGCTCGGCGCGGCGTGCGATTGCGGCGATCTGCAGCGGGCTCAAGCCCCGAAACAGCGGCAGAACCGCCAAATGTCCGGCGAAGAGATCCAATGGCGCCCGTTCGTGTTGTTTGCGCAGCTGGACGCAGAACTTGTCACCAAGGGGCCCACAACGCCGCGAGTGTGCCGGGCCGATCTAACGCTCGGCAACTTCTGATGATTCGCGGCAAGGGGCTATGACCAGCGCACAACACGTGCCGGGCGTATCCACACGCTGCCCACCGGCGCTGTTGAAAAGTCTCAGGGAACCAGACGGTACCCGCCCGTCTCCGTGACGAGGAGCTCGGCGCTCGACGGATCCTTCTCGATCTTCTGCCGTAGCCGATAAATGTGCGTTTCGAGCGTGTGCGTCGTCACGCCGGCGTTATAGCCCCACACCTCGTGCAACAGCGTATCGCGAGACACGACCTTGTCGCCCGAGCGATAGAGATACTTGAGGATCGACGTTTCCTTCTCAGTCAACCGGATCTTGGTGCCCTTGTCGTTGATGAGCAACTTCGATGCCGGCTTGAAAGTGTACGGCCCGATGGCAAACACTGCGTCCTCGCTCTGCTCGTGCTGACGCAGTTGCGCGCGGATGCGGGCCAGCAGCACGGCGAACTTGAACGGCTTGGTCACGTAGTCGTTGGCGCCGGCATCGAGGCCGAGGATTTGATCGGCGTCGGAAACGTTGCCCGTCAGCATGACGATCGGCGTCTTGAAGCCGGACTTGCGCAACAGGCGAACTGCCTCGCGTCCATCCATGTCGGGCAGCGATACGTCGAAGACGACGAGGTCGAAGTGATCTGCTTTGGCGATCTCCATGCCCTTCGAAGCGGTGCCGGACGTCAGCACCTCAAACTCATCGTGCAGGATGAGCTGGTCTTTCAGGGTCTCGCGCAGCTCCTCGTCATCGTCGACGATAAGGATGCGGCGGGCAGTGCTCATATTTTTTTGCTCCGGCATGGACATCGCCCGTGGCCCGCAAATTCCTTGGCCGGGGCCCCTGTCGGCTTTATCTGACGGATGCGAATAGCACGCGCGCCGGGAAGCTCCAATGAAGACGCATACCGACATTCCACAGGCGGCCCCTAAAATCGTCGTGAGGAGCCTAGCGGCCAACTCGTCGAGGGGGGTGCTGACCTATGGCAGCTTGAGCTTTCCGTGCGCCCTCGGGCGCAGCGGGCGGCGGGCCGGCAAACGCGAGGGAGACGGCGCAACCCCGCTCGGCACTTTGGCGCTGCGCCAGGCGTTCTATCGGCCAGACCGGGTGCTGCGGCCGCAGACGCTGTTGCCGATGTCGCCGATCCGCGCGTCCGACGGCTGGTGCGATGCCCCCGAAGATCGCAACTACAACCGGCCGGTCCAGCATCCATATCCGGCCAGCGCCGAGCACATGTGGCGCCAGGACGGCCTCTACGATCTCGTGGTGGTCATGGGCTACAATGACCGGCCGCGGATCAGCGGGCGGGGCAGCGCAGTGTTCATGCATGTCGCCGGCGTCGGTCTAGAGCCGACCGAGGGATGCATTGCGCTGGCGCGACCGCATCTCCTCCGGCTGCTGCAGGCGGTCTCGCCGCAGACCGTTGTCGAAGTGAGCGGCTGACATGCACCGGACACCCCAAAAAAACGGCCCGAAATGCCGAAGCACCGAGCCGAGTTTAGAGCGCGCCTAGGGGAAGGCGCACGCTCGGGAGAAGTTCACGAGCCGCGGACCGGATAACCGGCCCGCGACTCGCGGAAGTGACTACTGGACGGACTCCCCGTGCAGCGCGACGTCGAGGCCTTCGACCTCGGCAGACTCGCTGACGCGAATGCCGATCGTGAAGCGCAGGACCATCAGGATGACGAAGGTGGCGAGACCGCTCCACGCGATCGTTGCCAATACGCCGTACACCTGGATCGGCACCTGGGCGAAGTTGCCCTCGAGGAGACCGGCCTTGCCACCGAAAGCCTCCACCGCGAACACGCCCGTCAGGATGGCGCCGATGATGCCGCCAACGGCGTGAACGCCGAAGACGTCGAGGCTGTCGTCATAGCCCAGCATCTTCTTCAAGCCGGTCGAGGCGATGTAGCAGCCGACGCCGGCTGCCGCACCGATGACCAGCGCGCCCTTGGGATCAACGAAGCCGCAAGCAGGAGTGATGGCGACGAGGCCAGCAATCGCGCCCGAGGCGATGCCGAGCAGGCTCGGCTTACCGTGGACGAGCCACTCGGAGAACATCCAAGCGAGGGCCGCCATGGCAGTGGCGATCTGCGTCGTGGCCATGGCCACGCCGGCAGTGCCGTTGGCCGCAACCGCCGAGCCGGCGTTGAAGCCGAACCAGCCGACCCACAGCAGCGAGGCGCCGATGAGCGTCAGGACGAGGTTGAACGGCGCCATGCTCTCGGTACCGTAGCCGGTGCGACGTCCGAGGACGAGGCAGGCCACGAGACCGGCGATGCCGGCGTTGATGTGAACGACCGTACCGCCGGCGAAGTCGAGAACGCCATCGCCGCCGAGGAAGCCGCCGCCCCAGACCCAGTGGCACACCGGGACGTAGACAGCAAACAGCCAGATGGACATGAAGATTAGGAGCGAGGAGAACTTCATGCGGTCGACGATCGAGCCGATGATCAGCGCCGGGGTGATGATGGCAAAGGTCATCTGGAAGGTCATGAAGACCAGCTCAGGGATGGTGCCCTGAAGGCTGTCCTTGCCGACGCCGGCGAGCAGCGCCTTGCTGAGACCGCCGATGTAGGGCTGGTATTCGCCGCCATCGGTGAAGGCGAGCGAGTAGCCGGCTACCACCCAGAGGACCGACAGGAGGCAGATTGTGGCAAACGTCGCCATGAGAACCGACAGGACGTTCTTCTTGCGCACCATGCCGCCGTAGAACAGCGCCAGGCCGGGAACGGACATCATGAGAACAAGAGCCGTGGAGACCAGCATCCACGCCGTGTCGCCCGAGTTCAGCGTCGGGGCCGCGTCCTGCGCCAAGCTCGGCACAGCGGATCCGGCGTAGAGTACAGCAGCCGCACAAGCGGAGGCTGCCAGTCTTTTTAGTCCGTTGAAGCTCATTTCAAACTCCCCTTCCCTTCCAGTAGTACTTGGACCTCGCCCTTCCGGACTAAGCCCGCTAAAGCGCGTTGTCGTCTGCCTCGCCGGTTCGGATGCGAACCGTATGCTCGATGGGTGAAACGAAGATCTTGCCGTCGCCGATCTGGCCAGTCTTGGCGGCGCGCTGAATAGCTTCCAGCGCCTTGTCGACTTGAGCCGACGAAACGACGACCTCCACCTTGATCTTCGGGAGAAAGCTCACGGCATACTCAGCGCCGCGATAGATCTCAGTGTGTCCCTTCTGTCGTCCGTAACCCTTTACCTCCGTGACCGTCATTCCCTGCAGGCCGAGATCGGTCAGCGCAGTGCGGACCTCCTCGAGCTTGAAGGGTTTGATGATTGCCGTGATCAACTTCATGCGGTCCCTCTCTCCCCGTGACGCATCCGCCCGATAAGGCAGCGGACAATTCGCCGTCGTTTTTGGCTCCGGGCCTCCTTGGGCAGGCAGCAGGCGCCGAGTAGAACGGAGTCAAGACGCGTGCCAATCCGGTGATGCTTACGCAACAATTTGGATTCGCTGAAGAAATGCTGTCACCGAATCGAGCGCTCCGGCAAATTAGGGGTCACAATTGCCTTTGGATTGTGCAATTTGAAAGGAGTGCCTAACAATTAGGCACGAACCGACGCTGCCGCATCAGGCCCTCTTGCACGACCGAGGCGATCAACGTGCCATCGCGCGCAAAGATGCTGCCGCGGCAGAAGCCGCGCGCTCCGTAGGCATTGGGGCTGTCCTGCACATAGAGCAGCCACTCATCGGCGCGAAACGGCCGGTGGTACCAGAGCGCGTGATCGAGGCTGGCGAGCTGCACGTCGGCGTCGAACAGGAGCTTGCCGTGGGCGATGAGCGCCGTGTCCAGCAAAGTGAAGTCGGATGCATAGGCAAGCACCGCCTGATGCACGGCGGGATCGTCGGGCAGGCGTCCGTTCGCCCTGATCCAGATGTGCTGCAGGGGCGCCTTTTTATCGCGGGTAAGATAGCGCGACACGTCGACAACGCGCATGTCGATGGACCGCTCGCGGCTCCAGTAGCTGCGCATGCTCTGGGGCAGTGCCTCGATAAGCTGGCCGATGATGTCCTTGGGATTCGGCAGATCCTCAGGGGGTGGCAAGTCGGGCATCGGCGATTGATGGTCAAAGCCCGCCTCCGCCGTGTGGAACGAGCAGCTCATCGAGAAGATTGGGCGTCCATGCTGGATCGCCTTGACGCGGCGCGTGGTGAAGCTGCCGCCGTCGCGGATGCGCTCGACATCGTAGATGATGGTCCGCGAAGGATCGCCGGCCAGCAGGAAATACCCATGCAGGGAGTGCACCGGACGGCTCGGGTCTACGGTGCGCGCCGCCGCCATCAGCGCCTGCCCGAGCACCTGACCGCCGTAAACCCGCTGCCATCCTTCGTTGCCGCGGGCGCCGCGGAACAAGTTGTCCTCGAGCGGCTCGAGGTCGAGGTTGGCGAGCAACGCGTTGAGCGCGCCCTGGGGCTCGGCATCGTCGGCGGTCATTGGGCCTCGCAGGTGGTGGAAGGCTTGGCGACGCTGGCATAGGTTAGCGGCCAAGTAGGTGCACTCGGCATTGGAACTTAAGCGCAGATGACTGGATGCGACATGTCTCAAGAGGCCATCCGCTTCGATGTCGCAATCTCGGGCGCAAGCTTCGCAGGGCTCGCCCTGGCGTGCGCGCTGAGCGACGCGCTCGGGCCCAGCTTCAAGATGGCGCTCATCGATCGCACCGCCAGCACATCCACGCGACCCGACGCGCGCGCCTTCGCACTGTCGGCGGCCTCCAAGCACCTGCTCGAGGCGATTGACGTCTGGGCGGCAATCTCCACTTTCGCGCAGCCGGTGGCGGACATCGAGATCACCGACTCGAGCCTCGAGGCGGGCGTACGGCCCGTGTTGCTGACCTATGACAACAGCACGCAAACGGGAGAACCGGCGACGTACATCGTGCCAGTTGGCCCGCTAACCGCCGCATTGCGGGCGAAAGCCGAAGCTTGTCCACCCATCGAGCTGCTGGCTCCCGCCGAGGCGACGGGCTTCGCCGCCGACGAGACAGGTGCCCGGGTGCGCCTCGCCGATGGAAAAGAGATACTTGCCTCGCTCGTGGTCGCCGCCGATGGCCGCAAGTCGCCTCTGCGCGAGTCATCCGGCATCAAGGTCATAGGCTGGAATTACGCACAAACCGGCATCGTCACGACCGTCCGCCATGACCGCCCGCACGCCGGCCGCGCCGTGCAGCACTTTCTCCCCGCCGGTCCGTTCGCCATCCTGCCACTGACCGGCAACCGCGCCTGCGTGACCTGGACCGAGGACACACGCGAGGCAGCGCGCATCCTGGCGCTCGACGATGCCGGCTTTCTCGCCGAGGTCGAGAAGCGCTTCGGCGGCAAGCTTGGCGGCATCGCCCTCGATGGCCCGCGCCAGTCGTGGCCACTGGAGCTGCATCTTGCCCGCCGCTATGTCGGCCCGCGGTTCGCGCTGGTCGGCGACGCGGCGCACGGGGTCCATCCGCTGGCCGGGCAGGGGCTGAACCTCGCTTTCCGCGATGTCGCCGCCCTGGCCGAGGTGGTCGTCGAGGCGGTGCGGCTCGGCTTCGACGCCGGCGACGCGCAAGCGTTGACCCGATACGAGCGCTGGCGCCGCTTCGATTCGGCGGTATCGGCAGCGACGTTCGACGGGATCAACCGACTTTTTGCCAGCGACGCAACACTGCTGCGGTCTGCGCGCGAGGTCGGCCTCGGCGTCGTTGACCGCATTCCCGCGCTCAAGCGTTTCTTTGTCAGCGAAGCGGCGGGGCTTACTGGCGAGGTGCCGCGCTTGCTGAAAGGCGAGGCGGTCTAACCGGCGTCGCCTTCATCTCCATCGGCGGGCGCCGACACCGGCATGACCACCACCACGCGCCCGGCCGCAATGTCGACAACGGGTACGAAAGCGTCGGTGAAGGGGATGAGTTCCGTGACGCTCTGACCCTCGAGGCGCACCTCCAGCAAGTCGCCGGCGCCGTAGTTCTGCACCGCGACAACGACGCCGATGCGGCTCCCCGCCACGTTGTCGGCGCGCAATCCCGCGAGATCGGCGTAGTAGTATTCGTCCTCGGCGACTTCGGGGAACCGCTCGCGCGGCGCATAGAGCGCGGTACCCTTGAGGGCCTCCGCCCCATTGCGATCGTCGACGCCGGCGACGCGCGCGACAACGCCCTTCGACGTCACGCGCACAACGTTGATTTCAAAGCGCTTCGCTCCATCCTCGGAAGATAGGGGGCCATAAGCGCCGATATCGGCTGGCTCGCCGGCATAGCTGTCGATGACTACGTCGCCGCGAATGCCGTGCGCGGCGACTATGCGTCCGAGGAGAATGCGCTGCGCCTTTTCAGTCATCGCCCGCCGTTGACCTGCTCATCCTAGTTGGGAATCGGCCCCAGATACCTGATCTGCACACCGACCGGCGCGCCGGCAATCTGAATGAATGCGGGGGTCTCCCCCGACGTACCCGCGAAGGCGCCGACGATATCCAAGGTGGCGCCCGACGGGCCAGCGGAAAAGCCGGTGACCAACACGCCGTCGGCCGGGACGTCGAGGCGCAGGCGGACTTTGTTGAGCTGGCGCGCCGTACCGAACTCGTAAGTGCCGGTGAATACGGCTCCCAAGGGGTCAGAGCCTAGCACCTTGCCCTCGCGCAGCACGGCTAGGCCGCTGCTGGCTTGCCGTCCTGTGACGCGGCGAACCACAGGCCGTAGATCCCGTCCTCGAGCATCCGATGTTCCCCCTCGGCGAGGAGCGAAAATCGCCGCCTCGCACGAGGAGATCATTGACACGGCAAGATTGAACGGCCGGTTAGCGGCACGCACCGATTGCAGCTTAAGCGGCGGGCTCGGCCGAGGCAGCGGCAGCGGCCTCGGCGGCCTTCTTCGCCTTCTCAGCTTGCGCCGCCTCGCGTTCCAGGCGCTTTTTCTTCGGCTTCGCTTTCTCGGGGTTGTTCGAGGCCGTGCGCTTCATCAGGCCAGCCGCATCGAGCAGACGCGCGACGCGGTCGGTCGGCTGGGCGCCGACGCTGAGCCAGTACTTGCAACGCTCGAGTTCGAGCTTTACGCGCGTCTCGTCATCCTTCTTGAGCATCGGGTTGAAGGTGCCGATCTGCTCGATGTAGCGGCCATCGCGGGGCGAGGTCGTGTTGGCGACGACGACGTAGTAGTAGGGGCGCTTCTTGGCGCCGCCGCGCGACAGACGGATTTTCACGGACATTGGTCTACTTCCTTCATGAGTGGTTGATCAGTGTTACTTCTTCTTTCCCGGCAAGCCGGGGAATTTCGGCAGGCCACCGCCCAATCCGGGGAGCCCTGCGCCGAGGCCGGGGAGCTTCGGCAGCATGCCGCCCCCGAGACCCGGCATGCCTTTGGGCAGCGCATGCTTCAGTTCTTGCGGCAACTGCTCGAGCGCCTTGGGGTCGAGCTTCGACAGCTCGTCTTGCATCGCCGCCATCTCGGCTTCGCTCGGCGCGGCACCGCGCCCACCGCCGACGAGCTTGTTGAGCATGCCCTTGTTGCGGCCGAGCGTTTTCATCATGTCGGCCATCTGGCGGTGCATTTTGACCAGCCGGTTGATCTCCTCGACCTTGGTACCGGAGCCGGCTGCGATGCGGCGCTTGCGGCGCGCGTCGAGCACCTTGGGGTTGCGCCGCTCGTGCGGCGTCATCGAGGTGATGATGGCGTGCTGGCGCTTGAGGATGCCGTCGTCGAGATTGGCATCGGCGATCTGCGAGCGGATCTTGCCCATGCCGGGCATCATGCCGAGCACGCCCGACATGCCGCCGATGCGCTGCATCTGCTTCAGCTGCTCGGCCATGTCGTCGAGATCGAAGACGCCCTTCTTCATCTTCTCGGCGATCTTCGTCGCCTTCTCGAC
>DATBSP010000098.1:0-4213 GCA_036559705.1 Hyphomicrobium sp. | reverse complement strand
GGCCTCTACCGGCTAGTCCCGGTTGGAGAACCCGAGGTGTCGTGAGACGATTTGGGCGGCGAAGCATCGTGTGCCCCGCCCAGCCGCTGAATTAATACCAACGCGTTAGCGTTGTCAACTCCTCGGCTCAAATATTCCTGCGAACTCCAGCCCCGGCCGCTTCGATCTTCCAGCGTTTTCGCGCTTTTCAGACCGGCCCGACCGGCTTGTCGTCTCAGGCCGGGGTGTATCTATGTTCCTTGTTCCGAACTTGCAAGTCCCAATTTTGCAAATTTTGATTGGCTGTCCGCTAACGCTGTTCTTAACCTTGGCGTGCCAGCGGGCCGCCATCAGGCCGCCCGCTTTGTACCGCTCGATCGACCTTGTTCGCTTGTCAGGGAACAGTGAATTCGAACGCGTCGGCTCCGGCGGTTTGCTGTATTCTGCGCCGGGTTCGCGCTTCTCGATTGGGACTCGTTGCCGGGAAAAGGCGAGCCCAACCGCCGCGCTCCCAAGCGCCGCGGCCATTCGTACTGGGGGAAGGTCCTTAGCCAAGTGGTCGATCGGCGCCGCTATTCTCCGCACGGACGCTTTGGAGCGCTCGCTGCCGCGAAGCGGGAGAACGGGCTGCCGCAGCTCTATCGCGGGCGCGCCGCGAGTTCGTTCAAGGACCTCTACGAGACCGACCACGCCGAGAGCCGCCAGTTCGGTCGCTTCCGCTGGCTGATCAGCACCTGCCTTGCAGGCACCGTCGGCGCCATTTCCATTCTCGTTGTTCTCTATGGCTCGGCCGACAAGCGCGAGTCCCACGGGGGCTTCCTGCCCGGTCTCACCGAGCTCAGTGAAGCCAGTCTTGCCGGCCGCGACGTACCCTTCGTACGCAACAGCGAAGGCCTCAAGTGGGCGGCGCCCAAGAGCGACCGGCTGAACATTACCAGCGGCTCCGTTACCACTCGCTACACCGTCAACGAGCAGGTGAAGCAGCGGCGCTTGGGGCGCGAATACATCCACCCCAAGCCGTACGCGCGCATCGTCGCGCGTTTGGCGCCGGTGCCGCCCGATTACCAACAAAAGGTCCCGCCATTCAATCCGCTCAGCCTCTACGCGACGCAGACGGTAAACCCCGGCGAGGACAACGAGTCCGACGCGCCGGAGAACGGCAGCGTCACCGTCACCGTCATCGAGCTCCTCGGCGGCATCCTTCCCGACGACGATGGCCAAGAGCTCGACGACGCCGAGATCTTGCAGCACGTCGCCGAAGCCAAGGAAGCCGAGATCGAGGCGGAAATGATTCGTGCCGGCGCCGAGGCGGAAGGCAACCGCGTCCCCGGCGAGGACGGCATGCCGCTCGGTGCCGAGAGTGCGGAAGGTACCGCGCCGCCTAACACCACCGTTCTCATCAAGCCGGCGCAGGACGAGGAGGACACGCTCGCCGATCTCGAGGGGCGCGAGACGCAGGTCTTCCGCGTCGGCGAAGGCGATACCCTGCGCAAGATCCTGCAACGAGCGGGCGCCGATACTTGGACGGCCCGCGGCATGATCGAATCGGCGCGCAACATCTTCCCGGAGGCGAGCCTCGCCGCCGGCCAGGAAGTGCGCATTACATTGGTTCCCTCGCTCACCCGCCGGGACAAGAAGGAGCCGGCGCGCTTCAGCATCTTCTCCGACGGCCACGACCATCTCGTCACCGTGACGCGCAACGCTGCCGGCGAGTTCGTCGCCAGCAAGTCGCCGGCTATCGGCGAGGAAATCGCCAACGCCGCACTCGGCGACAACGACAAAGCCTCGACCTCGAGTGTCTACGCCAGCGTCTATTACGCCGGGCTGCTGCAGAAAGTGCCCGAAGATTCCATCATGAAGGTGATGAAGGTCCACGCCTCGCAGACCGATTTCCGGCGCCGCCTGCGTCCTGGCGATGCCGTCGAGTTCTTCTTCGACATGAAGGACGATCCGCGGCCCGATTCTCCGCCTGGCGAGCTGCTCTACACGTCCATCACCAGCGGCGGCGAGACGTATCGCTTCTATCGCTTCCGCACGCCCGACGGGCTCGTCGACTACTACGACGAGAAGGGCAACAACTCGAAGCAGTTCCTCATGCGCCGCCCGGTGCGCGGCGACGTGCGCCTCGCCTCCGGCTTCGGCATGCGCTTCCATCCGCTCTTGAACGAGCGGCGCATGCACACCGGCGTCGACTGGGCAACGTCGCCAGGCACGCCCATCCTCGCCGCCGGTACCGGCGTTATCGAAGAGGCGGGGCGAAAGGGCCAGTACGGCAACTACGTCCGCATCCGCCACCCTAACGGCTATCACACCGCCTACGGTCACTTGCTGCGCTTCCGCAAGGGCGTGGCCGCAGGCACCAAGGTGCGCCAGGGCGAGATCATCGGCTATGTTGGATCGACCGGCCTCGCGTCCGGCCCGCACCTACACTACGAGGTGCTAATCAACTCCCGCTTTGTCGATCCTCTAGCCATTCAGGTACCGCGCGAGCGCGAGCTCACCGGTCGCCAGCTCGCAGAGTTCCAGAAGGAGCGCGCGCGCATCGATGACCTGCGCCATCTGGCGCCGGTCATGACGGCCAGCAAATAATTCTGATTTAGAGGAGCGGCGTCAGACCCTCACGGATCTGACGCCGTTTCGTTCGCGCTTAGGCGGCGACCTTTACCAGCTCACCGTTGAGCACCAGGTTGCCATCGCGCACGCCGATACGCACGGTATCCCCGTCCTTGATGCGCCCGGCGATGATCTGCTCGGCGAGCGGATCCTGCACATGCCGCTGTATGACGCGCTTCAAGGGACGCGCGCCATAGGCGGGATCATAGCCACGGTTGGCAATCCAGGTGCGGGCCGCATCGTCCAGTTCGATCTTAATCTTGCGGTCGACCAGCAGCTTGCGCAGGCGCTGCATCTGAATATCGACGATTTTGGTCATCTCCGCCCGCTGCAAGCGGTGGAACAGGATGATGTCGTCGAGACGGTTGAGGAACTCGGGACGGAACTTCTGCCGCACTTCGCCCATGACGAGGTCGCGCACCAGGTCCGTATCCTCGCCTTCCTTCTGGTTGACGAGATACTCGGCGCCGATGTTCGACGTCAGGATGATGATGGTGTTGCGGAAGTCGACCGTGCGACCCTGTCCATCGGTGAGGCGTCCGTCATCGAGTACCTGCAAAAGCACGTTGAACACGTCGGGGTGCGCCTTTTCGATCTCGTCGAACAGGATCACTTGGTAGGGGCGGCGGCGCACCGCCTCCGTAAGAGAGCCGCCCTCCTCATAGCCGACGTAGCCCGGCGGCGCGCCGATCAGGCGTGCGACCGAGTGCTTCTCCATGTATTCGCTCATGTCGATGCGAAAGAGCGCCGACTCGTCGTCGAAGAGGAACGCGGCGAGCGCTTTCGCAAGCTCGGTCTTGCCGACACCCGTGGGGCCTAGGAACATGAACGAGCCGATCGGGCGGTTCGGGTCCTGCAAGCCGGCTCGCGCACGCCGTACGGCCGTCGACACCGCATCCACCGCCTCGCGTTGACCGACAACGCGCTTTGACAGCGCGTCCTCCATTTTCAACAGCTTCTCGCGCTCTCCCTCGAGCATGCGGTCGACCGGAATGCCGGTCCAGCGTGAAACGACAGCAGCGATCTGATCGGGCGTCACCGCCTCCTCGACCATTGTGCCTTTGGCTTCCTGCGCCTCGATCGTTGCCAGTTTCTTCTCGAGCTCGGGGATCTTGCCGTAGGCCAGCTCGCCGGCACGAGCGAGGTCGCCACGGCGTTGCGCCTTCTCGAGTTCGGTGCGCGCGCGGTCGAGTTCCTCCTTCAGTTTCTGGGCACTACCGAGCTTCTCTTTCTCGGCCTCCCAGTTCTGCGTCAGAATTTTGCTCTCCTCTTCGAGATCGGCGATTTCCTTTTCGATGTTGGCGAGACGATCCTTCGACGCCACATCGTTCTCCTTGCGCAGCGCCTCACGCTCGATCTTGAGCTGCATAAGCTCGCGGTCGATACGGTCGAGCTCCTCCGGCTTGGAATCGATCTGCATCTTGAGACGCGAAGCGGCTTCGTCGACGAGGTCGATGGCCTTGTCCGGCAGGAAACGGTCGGAGATGTAACGGTTCGACAGCGTCGCCGCCGCGACGAGTGCGCTATCAGTGATACGCACGCCGTGGTGCAGCTCGTACTTCTCTTTCAGGCCGCGCAGGATCGAGATCGTGTCCTCGACGCTCGGTTCGTTGACGAACAC
>DATBSP010000097.1:0-20635 GCA_036559705.1 Hyphomicrobium sp. | reverse complement strand
ATTGGCTTGGGCATGAAGCAGGCCGTTTTGCCGTAGGCCTGCGCGACCATGTGGACGACGTACTTATAGATCTGCATGTGGTCGGCCATGGTGACCATGGGGCCGAACTTGATGCCGAGCTCGTGCTGCGCGGCGGCGACTTCGTGGTGGTGCTTCTCGACGGCGACGCCCATCTCGGCCATTACCGAGATCATCTCGGAGCGGATGTCCTGGCAGCTGTCGATCGGCGGGACGGGGAAGTAGCCGCCCTTGGTGCGCGGACGGTGGCCGAGGTTGCCCATCTCGTACTCGGTGCCGGTGTTGGTCGGCAGCTCGATGGAGTCGATGCGGAAGCCGGTGTTGTACGGATCGGCGGAGAAGCGCACGTCGTCGAAAATGAAGAACTCGGCTTCCGGACCCATGAAGATGGTGTCGCCGATGCCGGTCGACTTCATGTAGGCCTCGGCCTTCTTGGCGATGCCGCGGGGGTCGCGCTCGTAGAACTGGCCGGTGGTGGGCTCCAGGACGTCGCAGAACAGCGCGACGGTCGACTGGGCGAAGAATGGATCGAGGTGAGCCGTGGTGGCGTCCGGCATCAGCAGCATGTCGGAGGACTCGATGCCCTTCCAGCCGGCGATCGAGGAGCCGTCGAAAGCGTATCCCTCCTGGAACGTGTCTTCGCCAACCGTGCTCGCATGCGCGGTCACGTGCTGCATCTTGCCTTTGGTATCGGTGAAGCGGAAATCGACGAACTTGACGTCCTTGTCTTTGACCATCTTCAGGACATCGCTAGCGCTCTTCATGAGACTCCCCATTGACTGTTCTAGCCTACGCGGCGTTTCCCCTGAAAAAGGGGCCGTCGCAGCCCCCTTCAGTTCTTCTTTTAGATCGCGTCTGCGCCGGTCTCACCGGTGCGAATGCGGATCGCGTCATCGATGGCAGAAATGAATATCTTGCCGTCGCCGATGCGTCCGGTCTTGGCGGCCTTTTGGATCGCATCGACGGCTTTGTCGAGCATCTCATCGGCGAGCACCACTTCGATCTTCACCTTCGGGAGGAAATCCACGACGTACTCTGCGCCCCGGTAGAGTTCGGTGTGCCCCTTCTGACGGCCGAACCCCTTCGCCTCGAGCACTGTAATGCCTTGCAGGCCGATTTCCTGCAGGGCCTCTTTCACTTCGTCGAGCTTGAATGGCTTGATGATGGCTTCGATTTTCTTCATGACCCCTGGCCCCTCCGCGTTTATCTGGTTTCTACAAGGGCGACTTGCGTGGACGGCCAGAAGTTAGCATGGCCCATGCCAACTTCTCGGCTCAAATAAGCTGCTGCAAATTCAGCGTGTTATTTGCGGTCTTGCGCGCCACCCGGCTGGTTTCGGCACAACTAATGCCTAAGAGTTGGGCAATTTGCACATAAACACATCACGCGCAATCGGCGGGCGTCCTGATGGTCAATCAGTTAGCTAATCCCTCTGGCACATATGGTGGCGGCTTGGAGCTTCTGACATCGGGCGAAATGGGACGCGCCGACCGCCTGGCCGTAGCCGCCGGGGTGCCGAGCCTTACGCTCATGGAGAACGCCGGGCGAGCAGTGGCGCACGCGGCATTGCAGATGACCACCACGAGCGCGCGCGTTGCCGTCCTGTGCGGGCCCGGCAACAACGGTGGCGACGGCTTCGTCGCCGCGCGCCATCTGCGCGACGCCGGACTTGGTGTGCAGGTAGCGCTGCTCGGCGCCGCCGACTGTCTCAAGGGCGATGCCGCCGCCATGGCGCAGAGCTGGGGACGATCGATCGTCCCGCTGACGCGTGAGGCGATGGACGGCGCGCAGCTCGTTATCGACGCTCTGTTCGGCGCCGGCATTGCGCGGCCGATCTCGGGCGAAGCGGCTGACGTCATCGCCGCGCTGAACGCCTCGGACGTGCCGGTGCTTGCCGTCGACGTCCCGAGCGGGGTCGACGGCACAACCGGGCAAGCGCATGGTCCGGTGATCGAAGCTGCGCGCACCGTCACGTTCTTTCGGCGCAAGCCGGGTCACCTGCTCATGCCGGGACGGTCGCTATGCGGGGAGGTCACTGTGGCCGACATTGGAATTCCGCCCGGCGTGCTCGCCGACATCGGCTCAAGGACACGGGCCAACGCCCCGGACCTGTGGCGGGCCCACTTCCCCTGGCCGAAGCTCGACGGGCATAAGTACGACCGCGGCCATGCCGTCGCGGTGTCAGGGCCGGCAGCGCATACGGGCGCCGCGCGCATGGGCGCCCGCGGTGCGTTACGCGTCGGCGCCGGTCTCGTGACCGTCGCTAGTCCTCCCGATGCGCTCAAGGTCAACGCGGCGCACCTCACAGCCATCATGCTGTTGGCGTTCGAGGGACCCGACGGCCTCACGCGCATTCTTGCCGACCGGCGCAAGAACGCGGTCCTGCTCGGGCCGGCCTTGGGCGTCGGCGAGCCGACACGGCGCCTCGTGCGCGTCGCGCTCGCCTCTGGCGCAGCGGCGGTGCTCGACGCGGATGCGATCACCTCGTTTGCCGACGGCGCCGATGAGCTTTTCCAGGCGGTCGCCGGCGTCTCTGGCCGCCCTGTCGTCCTGACGCCGCATGACGGTGAGTTTCAGCGTCTGTTTCCGGGCTCGGGCGAGGGATCGAAGCTTGATCGTGCCCGCGCGGCGGCGCAGCGCTCCGGGGCGATACTGGTGTTGAAGGGTTCCGATACGGTGATCGCCGCCCCCGACGGTCGCGCCGCCATCAACGACAACGCGCCGCCCTGGTTGGCGACCGCCGGCGCCGGCGACGTGCTCGGCGGCTTCATTGCGGGCCTGCTGGCGCAGGGCATGCCAGCCTTTGAGGCTGCTTGCGCCGGCGTATGGCTGCACGGCGCGGCGGCGGCTGCGTTCGGCCCCGGGCTGGTTGCCGAGGATCTCCCCGAGCAACTTCCCGAGGTTTTGCGGGCGCTTGCCGCCGAGGGAGCGCCGTAACGATTGGGCGCCACAATCGGCGGCTAATGGCCTATGCTGGATTCGGAGTGGCGGCGCGACGCCGCTGCGGTCAACGCAATGCACGAGACGCGAATGCTTCGACGGGCTGCTCTGACCATCGCCCTGATTTCGCTGCCCACTGCCGGCGCCTTTGCGGCGGCGGCGGATGCGGCCCTCAAGGCGCAGGACGCCGCCACAGCCTTAGTGCGTGGTGACGCGAACCAGGCGGTCGCCGGCTATACAGACGCGCTGAAGGACTCGGCGCTGCCCAACGATCGTCGCGCCACCATCCTCAACGACCGCGCCGTCGCTTACGCCCGCCTCGGCCAGACCAAGCTCGCCATCGATGACTTCAATCGCGCCGCCCAGCTCTTTCCCGAGTACGCGGCGATCTACAACAACCGCGGCAACCTGCTGCTTGCTCTCGGCTACCCCGAAGAGGCGATCAAAGACTTCAACCGCGCCGTCGTGCTGGCGCCGGGCTATGCGGCAGCGCTATCGAACCGCGCCGGAGCCTACGCCAAGGTAGGTCATAACGATCAGGCAATCCGCGACTACACCGCCGCCGTACGGCTGATGCCGCAGTCGGCGGCCCCGCTCGCTGGGCGCGGCCGCGTGCACCTCGCGGCCGGCCGTCCGCATGCTGCCATCCGCGATTTCACGCGCGCGGTCACCGCCGACCCGCGCTTCGCTGCCGCCTACCGCAATCGGGCCGAGGCCAAATTCGACATTATGCGGCTGCCGGACGCCATCGAGGATCTGTCGCGCGCCGTCGCCTTCGATGCCGACAATCCGGAACTTTACCTATTGCGCGGGCAGGCTTACCTCGCCTCCGACAACGTCTCGGCGGCGATGAAGGACTTCACGCACGTGACGACGCTGGATCCGCGCTCGGCGCGCGGCTTTGCAGCGCGCGGGCTCGCCAACGGCATCACGCAAACCTACGAGGAGGCTTTCGCCGACCTCAATCGCGCCATCGAGCTCGACCCGCGCTCCGGCGTCGCTTTCGCCTACCGCGCTGTTGTCTATAAGCTGAGTGGTCAGACGGATGTCGGCGTCAAAGACGCCGAAACGGCCGAAAAGCTCGATCCCGACGGTGCCGAGGTGCTCTGGGCCAAGGGCGAGATCGAGGAGGCGCAGGGGCGCACCGAGCAGGCGATCGCCGACTACAAGAAGGCCGTCGCTTTGCAGCCGCGCCTGAAGCTGGCGGCAGACGGCCTGCAACGGCTCGCCGCCAATACCGCCAACCTCGAGGACCGCGAGATCCCGGGAGCTGGCATCGACACTTGGCGCGTCGTGCAGCAGGGCGGCAATTTCTACGCCGTTAGCGATCAGTTCCGCCGCCTGCGCATTCCGCTGGAGATGGCCGGCGACGGGCAGCCGCGGTTGGTCGAGTGGGAAGCAAAGAAGCCTCCGCTGGGCGGCATCGCAACTTTGCGCTTTACCGGCGGTGTCGTGCCGGGCGCCATGGGCCCGGAGGAGGTCGAGCAGGTGGCCATCCTCGACCTCAATAACAACTCGGTGATCGGCATTGAGCCGCATCGGGAAGGCAAGAAGGTCGCTACCTGGACCTGGCAGGACGACCGCGTGGTGGTGGCGAGCGTGGACGGCGCGACCGACGAGTTCATCCTGCGTGCCGGCCGGCAGCGCGACGCGGACCCGCGTCGCTATACGAGCACCGATTCCGGAGGCGGCTGGATGCCCTGGGGGCAGCTCGATTCCTCGGCCCAGGAAGATCGGCGCTCGCGCCGGCGGAAGCCCAAGACGATCTTCCAGCTGCTCTTCAACTAGACGGCGGGTGCTGCCGCGGAGTTACACGGCGAACGAGAAACGCGTCCCGGCGGCGGCATGGCCATTTGGCAGTTGCAGCCATCGCTGCCTTGGTGGGAAGCTGGCGGACGAGTTGCGATGGCGCCGCCCACGCGTTGAGCTAAATTAGCACTGCCGTTAAGCTTTCCGCATCGTTCACCAAGTAATGTGGGAGGCTCAGACCCGCGTTCGGTCAGGGGAGAGTTTACAGCGATGCGTTCGGTTGGGGTGTTGTGTGCGGCCATTGCCGCAGTCGTCTTCGTCTCGTCGGCTTCCGCGGAGACGCCCATGGTGCTCGCCGCCGCCGACCCGGCCGCGGAAGCCCCCTCGCTCTCAGGACCACAGGCGACTGACGTCGCTCTGCCACCAGCAGCCGCCGATGCAACTCCGGCCGCAGCCGAACAGGTCGCGCCGATCGAGCCGCCAGAGCCAACGCTCTTTGCCGTCATCGATCTCAGCACGCAGACGATGACCGTTTCCGACAAGAACGGCCAGATCGCCAGCTGGAAGATCTCCTCGGCGCGCGGCGGTTACCGCACACCAACAGGCACCTACACTCCCCATTATGCGTCGCGCATGCACTACTCAAAGCAGTACCACTTCTCGCCGATGCCCTATTCAGTGTTCTTCAGCGAGGGCGTGGCGGTGCATGGGACGCGGGACCTCGGCAATCTCGGCCGCCCCGCTTCGCACGGTTGCGTGCGCTCTCATCCGAAGAACGCAAAGATCTTTTATGACCTCGTGCAGAAGCACGGAATGCAGCTCACCCGCGTAACCGTGCGCGGCAAACCGCCGTACTCGCCCGTCGTCGCAGAGGGACGCCGTCGCCGCTATGCGCAGCAGCAGCCCTCGCAGCAGTGGGGCGGGTTCTTCGGCTACAGCCAGTCCGCGTATCAGCCGAAGGTGAGGAAAGCCAAGAAGAAGCAATACGGCGGCGGCTATAACACCTGGTAGCGGGCGCCAACCCGACGGGCTGCGTCAGAACGGGTTCCAGGTCGGTCGCGGCGTGAAGCGGATGTAGCCGATGTTGGCGCCTAGCCGGAGGCCGAGGCCGGTACGGATCGGCGCCATGGTCACCTGACCGCCCTTGAGGAAGGTGATGCCGACGCCGCCGATGAAGTAGGCCGAGCCGTCGACGCCGGTGAACTGCCGGTACAGCTCCTCCGGCTGGTGCAGTCGGTAAATCAGGAACATCGTGCGCGAGCCCGAGGCGCCGAAGTCGGTGCCGATCGACGGTCCGTGCCAGTAGATATTGCCGCTGCCGCCGGAGCGCATGTAGTACGTGCCGCTGCCGTAGCGCACTCCGGCAAGGAAGGCGCCGCCGCCTTCGGTGCCGAGCACGTAACCGTCGGGGCGTCCAGCGCTCGAGAAGGCGTATTCGATGACGCTGCCGAGCTCGGTCGAGATGGTGCCGAAGAAGCCGCGCGAGATTTCACGGATCTCGTCAATGGTGTAGCCGGCCTCCTCAGGTGGCAGCGGCTCCAGCATGGCGACGGAAGGCCCAGGCTCCAGCGTCGGCATGTCAGTTTGCGCGCCGGGGTCCGGCTTCGTCTGCGTCGCCCACTTCTGCGCAGTAGACTTGGCCACCGGCTTGGGCGGACTAGCGTTGGCTGGCGGCACTGGCGCGGCGGACTTTGCCTCAGCCGTCGTCTGCTTGCCTCCTCCGGCGAGCTCGGCATCGAGCATCGACAGCGTATAGGTCGACTTCGCCTTCATCACCGCCAGCAGCTCGAGTCCGGCTGCCTCGAGTTCGGCGAGCTTGTTGCAATCAGGCGGCCCCTTATCAGGCGTCCGCCCGAGCGTGTCGATCTTGAGGATCAGATCCTCGGCGTCGGCGTCGAGCTTGGTGGTGCGCGCGTCGCGCACGGTGCCGAGCGATTTCTCCTCGTCCCAGCCCTTCTTGTCTTTGAGCTGCTTCAGCTTGTCCTGCAGCTTTGGCAACGCCTCGGCGTTGAAGGCACGCAGCGAGGCCCCCGACTTGTCGACGCCGGCGGCAAAATCTTCCGCCGTGCAGGTCGCGGCATGCGCGGCGCCCTGCACGAGGAAGAAGGCCAATACGGCCAGGAGACCCGACGGCATCGATCGACGCATGTAGACGCCTTAAGCCCTATCGCGGCTTACCCAATTTCCGGTAGCACCGAGCGCGAACGACCAAAGCGATGCGGCGAATTATTGACCGCTGATCGTTTTGACGACGGAATTCATCGGACGATCGGACAGTGCCGTCGGCATGCCCTGCATGTCCTTTATGATGAGCTCATCGTACTCGGGCAGCGTTTGAATAGGCGCCTTCGCCGTCATCTGCACGACTTTGTAGCCGCCAGCCTTAAGCTGCTTCAAAAGCTCCGGCATGGCGGCCGCCGTGTGCGGCTGGATGTCGTGCATCAGGATGATGCCTTTACCGCGCTTCTCGAGCCCCGCCATGATGCGCTTGACGAGGGCCTCCGGCTTGCCGCCCTTGAAGTCGAAGCTGTCGATGTCGGTGGAAAAGACAGCGACGTTGCGATCGGCGAGATACTTCAAGGTCTCGGGCGAGTGGCGCAGGAACGGAAAGCGGAAAAACGGCGCTGTCGGGCCGCCGACCGCGCGGTGCACGACGCTGATCGATTTCTCGATGTCGTCCTTGGCCTCGTTGAACGGCATCTTGGAAAGATCTTTGTGGTCCATGGTGTGCGTGCCGATGGTGTTGCCGGCCTTCGCCACGTCGCGCAGGATTTCCGGATAGCCGGCCGCAACCTTGCCGACGGAGAAGAAGATCGCCCGTGTGCACTCCGCGTTCAGCGCGGCAAGCACCGCCGTCGTGCGATTGGGAAGCGGTCCGTCGTCGAACGTCAACACGACTTCCTTTGGGTTGAGAAAGTCATACGACTTGTAGTGCTGGAAGCCGAAGCCGGGGCCGCCCGTGGTGTCGATCTCGACGACACGCGAGACGCCGAGCGGATTGGGATTGCCAGGGCACTCGGTCTGCTTGGTGACCGGCGAAGCCGGTCCCATCGACGGGGGCCCCACCGACGGGGGCCCCACCGACTTGACGTCTTCTGCGCTCGCGGAGGCGCTGAATGCCAACAAGCCGCACAGCGCGGCACCGGCGATGAATGTAGTCTTGAGAGTTGTGCGCATGGTGACCTCCCCGAGGCTGCATCGCAGGCTTATTGCTTGATTCCCCGTCATTGTGCGGAGATTTGCCGGCCCCGTGCAAGGGGTTTGCCTGCAATAGGGCGGATTTCGCGGCAGGTGTGGTGAGGCGGGCGTTTTGCTCAGTCGCGCAGCTTGTCCGCCACTTTCGCGCGAAAGCGCGCGCGGTCAACGACGATGCGTGTATGGCGTCCGCGGCCGATGAGTTCGCGCACATCGCGCGCCTCGACATTGAAAATCAGTTTGCGCCCAGTGACCTCGATTAGCTGCGCCGTCGCTGTCACAGAAAGCCCGACGGGGGTTGCCGCGATATGCTCCACATCGAGATGAATGCCGAGCGTCTCCTGGCTGTCAGCGAGCTGGTCCTCGACGCAGGCGACGGCCGCTGCCTCGATAAGTGCGACCATGGCCGGGCTGCCGAATACCGGTGCCTGCCCACTGCCGAGCCGCGGCGCGGTATGCTCCTCGGCGACGATCAGCGAAGCGCTGCCGAGCCGTCCCGGCTGCAGACCGCGGCCGTCGTCATTCGTTGATGCGGGCATGGAAAAAACGCCATCCGTCGATGGCGTCGATTATAGAAGCGTGCATCGAGCTCAGTCGCCAGCGTCGGCGAGCCGCTCCAACTCGTCGAGATTCTTTAGTCGCAGACCCCGCGCCGAAGCCTCGACGAGGTTCAGCGCTTCCAACTCCGTCAGACAGTGCGCGAGATCGTCGAGGTTCATGTTGAGGTAGCCGGCGACGACGCCACAGCTCAACGAGTCGGTGATAAGGCTCGGGTCGCGGCCCTCATAGGCATTGCAGCGGGAGAGCGTCACGAACAGCGCGGCAACGCGCTCGAGCGGCTCCGACCGCTGCGAGCGAGCGTAGGTCTGCTTGAGGAACGCAACCTCGCGCTCAATCGCTGCTGTAAGACGCGACGTAATCGCAGGGCTCTTCTCTAGCGCCGGATCGAGCGCCGAACGTGGCAGGCAGCGTAGAGATGTCTCCATCGTCGCCTGGGCGCCGGAAACGTGATTGTCGAGATAGCCGAGGCCGACGAGATCGCCCGGAAACGCGAACTCGATCACATCCTGCGAGCCGTCGGCGCGCTGCTTGAAGAGGCAGATTGACCCCTTCTCGACGCGATAGACGTGGCTACGTGCCTCGCCCTCGCGAAACAGCATCTCACCGGCGGCGAGCGTGCGGAAACCATTGTCCGCATCCGTGGTGTCTGCGGTACGCGCGGCTACATTCGGGGGATCTAATGTCGTGAGCATGGCGGCGGGGGTGCTCTGACTTCATGCAATGCTT
This sequence comes from Hyphomicrobium sp., assembly GCA_036559705.1. Lineage (GTDB taxonomy): Bacteria > Pseudomonadota > Alphaproteobacteria > Rhizobiales > Hyphomicrobiaceae > Hyphomicrobium_A. The sequence goes on along the minus strand of DATBSP010000097.1, from coordinate 11,446 downwards.
CACGATATGTGGCTACATTACAACAATCAAGAGGTTTTTTGTTGGCAACGTGGATTTGCGCTCGACACGGAGGAATGGCGTGATTCGCAACGCATGTGCTGCTGCAACGTCGGAACGTCCTTCGATGACGACGCGTTTGCGCCGACACCCTCATCGCAGTGGGTGTCGAAAGGCCAGTCCATGTCGCGCCATGCAAAACGCGCCGCCCTAGCGCTCTGCGCCACTGCATCCTTCGTGCCCGCGTGCGCGGCAGCGTGCTCCGAGCACACGTTCGATGCGTGTCCGGAGCCGCAGCCCGGATATCATCTCGAGGTCGATCGAAAGACAGGGCGCACGTGGCTGAAGGAAAATCGCGCCCCCGCCGCCAACAGGAGCACACTCGGGCGATTATCGGCGGCCGCCAGGAAACTTCCTGTCGGCTCGATGGAAAGAGCCGCTGCCGCCGAGCAGACCGGCGCCTGGGAGACGCAGGTCAAGCCGCAGACGCAAGCCAGGCCGTTGAAATAGCCTAGTGAGGCATCTTGCAGGCGTAAGACTTTGCGGTGCATTCGGTGCCGAAGATGCCCGCTGACGCGCACGAAACGAGCTTTGCCTCGCCCTGCACCGAATAGCCGCGGCCTTCGGCGACATTCACCGCGCCTTGCTTGGCCATCAGCGTGGCGATGTCTGTGCTGAGACCGCTTCCGACGGCGGCGAAAGCCTTGCAGTCCTTAGGCGCGGCTGCAGAGGCGACAGACGGCGTCAGGGCAAACAGCCCGGCGGCGGCAACCGCCATGACGCATGATCTCAACTTGGACATTGAACCTCTCCTGAACCACAGGTCTAAAGCGGGGCTAAGCTGCCCCTCCTGCAGGTCATTCTCAAGGCATCGTGGTCCAGGAATTGTGGATTGTCGGACTACTGTGTCCGCGCGGTCGCCCTCCGCAAACGGGCCTGGTTTATCGCATTTACCTCGTGCACTTTTCGCACTCGGCACTGTCACCAAGCTGGCTTAATCCTGGCCCACCAGTGTTGCCGGCACTTTTTGAGCATAGGTCAGGTCAGTGGAAGACAAGTCTCGCGTCCTCATCATCAGAGAAGACACCTTCCTCAAGGGCGAAATCCGCAACGCCGGCCGCATCGAGGTCTTCGGCTACGTCGAAGGCGACATCGCCGCCGACTTGCTCATCGTGCAACCAGGCGGCCGCTGTTTCGGCAAGGTGAAGGTCGATAGCGCCGATGTCCGTGGCCAGCTGCAAGGTGACGTCCTCGTGCGCCAGCTGATCAGCATCCGCGGCACCGGCGAGGTCACCGGCAACGTCAAGTACGGCCGCCTCTCCATGGAGCTGGGAGGGCTGCTCACCGCCGAGATGCGCAACATCCCGCCGTCGATATCCGGCGACCTCGATCTGTCGGTCGATAAGGGCCGTGCCGTGCGCATCACGCTGCAGGATCTCTCTGCGCTCGATCCGGACGACACCGCCGAGCATCTCACCTTCACCGTCTCGCAGGTGAGGAACGGTTTTGTCGCGCTGGCGACCGATCCAGCGCGCCCCGTCGACGCTTTCACGCAGGCGGACCTCGAGCAGGGCACCGTGCTCTTCCGGCATGACGGCACGGACGAACCGCGCGCGAGTTTTGCCGTAGTCGTCGCCGACCGTGCGGGCGCGACGTCGGGCGCCGCGCAGACGGTCAACGTCGCCGTCCGCTAGCGCCTCCGCGGATCAGAAGATTGCGCCGTTAGCTCGTGCTCCGGCCGAAACGCTTGCGCAGCGCCGTCTTGGCTTTGTCGAGCGCCGCGCGGTCGCAGGCGGAGAGGTTCTGGCCGGCGCGGTTGATATAGAAGTCCAGCATGGACATCGCCGTTCGATAGGCGTCACCCGAGCCGCGCTTTGGATCCTCCGCCGAGTGCTGAAGGGCGGCGGCGATCACTTCCGGGTCGGCCGACTTGAAGATGCCCGGCGGGAGGGCAAAAGGATGGTCGTGCTCGGTGACTTCTTTCGACCACTTCTCTGGCTTCGACGACATGGCGAACCTCGACTGCTGGCGCCGGCCAACCGACCATAGGAAAGAAAAAGTCTCGTAAGCCGGCTTATGCGCATTTAGTGCAAATGCGGCATGCGCTAGGATCGCTGGGGGAAAGGCGCTCAAATCCGGATGGAGAGCCGCGCATGCGAGCGTTTCGCGCGTTGATGGCCGTGCTGCTGTTTCTCTGCCTGCTGCCAATGATGAGCATGGCGGTGGCGGAGTTCATTGCCCAGCTCTACGGCTGCAAGCTCGATCTCGCCTCGGTGCACCCGTGTATCGTCGGTGGGAGGGACATCGGCCAGGACCTGCTGACTCTCGGTATGATGGGCTACTTCCTATTCGTCACCATGCCGGGCGTCGTGGCCGTCATCGCCGTTTGGATCATCGTCGAGCTGATCGCCTGGATGCGCAGGCGCAGCCTCGCCGCCGGCTAGTCTCCGGTCGCCTACTTGCAACGCAGGAAATCGCGGGCGCCGCCGCTGTCGGTGAAAGTCAGCGTGTCGCCCGACACCGTCAGCGTGAAGTTGTACGGCATGGAGCTGCCTTCGACCGTGCAGTCGGACGCTATCTTCCAGTCGTTGTCCTTGCCTTCGACCGACTTGAAAATGCAGTGGCTCTCGTGCTGGTCGTAGCGGTCATTGGCGATGATGAGCGGCGCATTCTGGTCCTCCTGGCCGGTGCTGCAATAGTTCGGATCGAGCGACCACTTGCCGACGAACGGCGGGTCATCGGCGCGCGCACCGCCGGAGCCGAGGAGGGCGGCGATGAGCAGAGCCGAGGCGCTGGCGAGCAAAGTACGCATGAGACGACGTCCCCCCTTTGTTGAACGGCAGACGCAAGCGGTTCCGGCCGGAGGTGTCAAGCGCGCCAGCGCGGCTTACGGCTCGAGCCGCGTGCCAAGGGTGCCGGCAAGATGCTGCGTGAACTGCCAGGCAACACGGCCCGAGCGCGCGCCGCGCGTGACGCTCCATTCCAGCGCCTCGCGTACGAGCTGGTCGTCGGGCAGCTTCAGCTTGTAGTGGGCCGCGTAGCCGCGCACCATGTCGAGATACTGATCCTGGCTGCAGTTGTGAAAGCCGAGCCAGAGCCCGAAGCGATCGGACAGCGAGACCTTCTCCTCCACCGCTTCGGAAGGGTTGATGGCAGTGGAGCGCTCGTTGTCCACCATCTCCCGCGGCATCAGGTGGCGCCGGTTGGATGTGGCATAGAAAATGACGTTCTCGGGCCGGCCCTCGATGCCGCCCTCGAGCACGGCTTTGAGCGATTTGTAGCTCGTATCGTCTTTGTCGAAGGAGAGGTCGTCGCAAAATACGATAAAGCGGTGCGGACTATTGCGCATGGCCGCGAGGCAGCGCGGCAGCGAGGCGATGTCCTCGCGGTGGATCTCGACGAGCTTCAAGTCGACGCTGGCCGCGCGGAGCTCCCGGGCGAGACGCGCCCGCACATCGGCATGCACGGCCTTGACCAGCGACGACTTACCCATGCCGCGCGCGCCCCACAACAGGGCGTTGTTGGCGGGCAGGCGGCGGGCGAAGCGCTCGGTGTTCTCGGCGAGCTGCTGGGCAACGTACTCAATGCCCTTCAAAAGCTTCAGCGGCACCCGATTGACCTGCGCGACCGGCTCGAAGCGCTCCTCGTCGGCGTGCCATACGAACGCCTCTGCCGCCTCAAAGTCCACCGGCGCCGGAGCCGGCCGCGCCAGCCGTTCGAGAGCGGCGGCAAGGCGCTCCAGGCGCTGCAGGAGGACGGCTTCGTCGTTCATCTCATGTCTCGTATTTTCGGGCGCCCGAGCGCTTTTTACTTGCGGTGGCGGGGCGGCTGCTTCTATAGCGCCGCCAAGCGCGAAGTCACACTAATTGTGTGGCGTCGCACAATTGGCTTGGTCTGTTGCAAAGGCGCCGCCGGACACTATAGTCGCGGCACTTTTCAAGCAGAGCAGACGCGCTAGGCTGCGCTCGCGCAGACTTGGCCTGCTGTTGCCCAATATCCGCAAGGGGACGGAAGCATGTTCAGCACTCCAGCGTATGCCCAAATGCCGGGCGGCGGCAGCGATCCGTTCACGGGGCTGCTGATCCCCATGCTGGCCATGATCCTCATCTTCTATTTCCTTGTCATCCGCCCGCAGCAGCAGCGCACCAAGGCGCACCGCGAGCTCGTCAATCAGGTGCGCCGCGGCGACACCGTCATCACTTCGGGCGGATTCGTGGGCAAAGTGACGAAGGCTTCCGACACCTCCGACGAGGTCGAGGTTGAGTTGTCCGACGCTCTGCGCGTTCGCGTCCTGAAGTCGACGCTGCTCGATGTGCGCAGCAAGGACGCGGCGAAAGAGACAACGTGAGACGCTGCTAGGCGCCCCTCGGCGAAGCACCAAACGAGATCGGTCGACAGATGCTGCACTTCGAACGCTGGAAGATCATCGCCATCGTCCTGACCTGTCTGGCGGGCGTGCTCTTCACCTTGCCGAACTTCTTCTCCAAGGAGACGATCGACGGCTGGCCGAGATGGCTGCCGCATAAGCAGCTGCCGCTCGGACTCGATCTGCGCGGCGGGGCGCATCTGCTGCTCGCCATGGACACCAAGGAGCTGGAGAAGGACTGGCTCAACACTTTGCGCGATGACACGCGCAAGGCGTTGCGTGAGGCGAAGGTCGGCTTCACCGGCCTCGGCATGGTCGGCAACTCGGTGCAGGTGAAAGTCACCAAGCCCGAGGATATGGACAAGGCGTTGACGGCGTTAAAGAAGCTGATCACGCCGATCGGCAATGCCATTCTCAGCTCGGGCGGCAACGACATCACGGTCGAAAAGTCCGGCGCCGACACCATTACGCTGGCGCCAACCGCGCAGGGCATGCAGCACCGCATCTCCAGTGCCTCGACGGCCGCGATCGAAACCGTCAACCGCCGCGTCAATGCCATGGGCACGGCGGAATCCACGGTCGTGCGTCAGGGCTCCGACCGCATTCTCGTGCAGTTCCCTGGCCTGCAGGACACCAAGCAGCTCAAAGATCTCATCGGCCAGACGGCGAAGCTGAGCTTCCACGCCGTGCACCCGGACATCTCGGCGGAAGAGGCCAAGCAGACGCGCGTTCCCGTCGGCTACAAGATCTATCCCTCCGCCGAGGGCGAAGCCGCGCGCAGTTATGTGCTGCAGGAATCTCCCATCGTGTCGGGCGAGGACCTCGTTGACGCGCAGCCGGGCTTTGACTCGCGCACCAATGAGCCGATCATCTCCTTCCGCTTCAATCAGTCCGGCGCCCGCAAGTTCGGCAGCTACACGAAGGACAACGTCGGCTCGCCATTTGCCATCGTGCTCGACAACAAAGTGCTGTCGGCGCCGGCCATCCGCGAGCCCATCCTCGGCGGCTCGGGGCAGATATCGGGAAGCTTCACCGTCGAGACGGCCAACACGCTCGCCGTTCAGCTCCGCTCAGGCTCGCTGCCCACCAAACTGACCATCGTCGAGGAGCGCACTGTTGGGCCTTCGCTCGGCGCCGACTCGATCGAAGCCGGCAAGCTCGCCGGCCTCGTCGGTTGTCTGGCCACCGCCATCCTGACCATCGTCGCCTACGGCACGTTCGGCGTCTTCGCCGTGATCGGCCTTCTGGTCCACGGCTTCCTGATCATCGCGTTGATGACCGTCATCGGCACGACTCTGACCCTGCCGGGCATCGCCGGCTTCGTGCTGACCATCGGCATGGCGGTCGACGCCAACGTGCTCATCTACGAGCGCATCCGCGAGGAGTTGCGCAACGGCAAGTCGCCGATCGCCGCGATCGATCAGGGCTTCCAGCGCGCATTCATAACCATCCTCGACAGCCAGCTCACGACGCTCGCTGCCGCGGTCATCATGTTCTGGCTCGGCTCCGGCCCCATCCGCGGCTTCGCCGTGACGCTCACCATCGGCATTCTGACGTCGGTGTTCGCCGCTGTGACCGTGACCCGTCTCTTGGTTTCGCTGTGGCTGAAGAGCGCCAAGAGCAAGGGCCGCGTCCTCGAAGTCCCCGTTTAGAGAGAGAAGCGATGTTCTTCCCCGTTCCCGACTTCAAGGGCTTCGACTTTTTTCCGCATAATTTGCGGTTGCCCTTCATGCGCTTCAAAGGCATCTGCCTTGCGCTGTCGATCATCGCCATGGCGATATCGCTTGGCCTCTACTTTACGCGCGGCCTCAACTATGGCGTTGACTTCAAGGGCGGCTCGCTCATCGAGGTGCAGTCCAAGAGCGGCCCTGCCGATCTCGCCGACATGCGTAACAAGCTCAACGCGCTGGGTGTTGGCGATGTGCAGATCCAGAGCTTCGGCGCCGACACCGACGTTCTCATCCGCGTCGAGCAGCAGCCGGGCGGCGACGCCGAGCAGCAGGTGGCGATGAAGAAAGTCGTCGACACGCTCGGCGACGGCTTTACGCAACGCCGCATCGAGGTCGTCGGACCGGCGATATCGAGCGAGCTGCGACGCACCGGCATCATCGCGGTGCTGGCCTCGCTCGTTGCCATCTCCATCTACGTGTGGTTCCGCTTCGAATGGCAGTTTGCGGTGGGTTGCGTCATGGCGCTGCTGCACGACGTACTCGTGACGGTGGGAGTTTTTTCGCTGTTCCAGCTCGACTTCGACCTGTCTATCGTCGCCGCGTTGCTGACAATTCTCGGCTACTCGGTGAACGATAGCGTCGTCGTCTCCGACCGCATCCGTGAGAACTTGCGCAAGTTCAAACGCATGGAATTGAACGAGTTGCTGAACATCTCGATCAACGAGACCTTGTCGCGCACGATCCTCACTGGCGTGACGGCGATCGCGGGCATCACGGCGCTGCTGATTTTCGGCGGCGAGGTGCTTCGCAATTTCAGCTTTGCCATGCTGTTCGGCATTCTGATCGGCACATATTCCTCGATCTTCATCGCCGCCCCGCTGCTCGGCTACCTCGGCGTCAAGCGAGATACCGTCGGCGCCGCGGCAAGGGCGAAGGAAGCGGCGCCGGTTATCGCTCCGGCCAGCACCGCGGGTGCCGACCGTGCCAAGGCGGCCACGCGTCGCAGGTAGCCGCGGCGCGTTCGGCGAGGAGCACGCGTAATGCCTTCGGCTCCCGCTCCCTATTCCGGCTACTATCCCGGACGCGCGCCAATCGACGCCTACGGCAATGGCGGTTTCCGCTTCGCGGAGATGAGCCACCGCGGCTCGCTGCTGATCGTGCCGAGCGGTATCTACGCTTGGGACGTCGCCGATCTTCCCGACCTCACGCCGGAACGCTGTGCTCAATTCTTGGCCGAGCTCAAGCGGCCAGCGTTCGTGCTGCTCGGCACGGGGCCGGAGCATCGCATGCCTCCCGAGCCCGTGCGCCGACAATTCGCCGACGCTGGCATCGGGCTCGAACCGATGAGCACGGGCGCCGCCGCGCGCACGTATAATGTGCTCCTGGCGGAGGGGCGCGATTTCGGCGCCGGGCTGATCGCCGTCGACTGAATGCGTGAGGGCGCCGATGGTCACGCAGGAAACGGAGCAGGGAGGCGGCGCAGCATCGGTGCGGGCGGCGGCGCGCCAGCTCGATCGCGACCGCTATCTCGCGGCTCTTCTGGCCCCGCGACGCGCCCGGGACGGGCTCATGGCACTCGCCGCTTTTCACGGCGAGATCGCCCGCATTCCGCTCACGGTTCGCGAGTCGGCGATCGGCGACATCCGTCTGCAATGGTGGCGCGACGCGTTGCTAACGCCAGCCGGCTCGGCGACAGGCAATCCTATCGCCGACGCCATGCGGGCAACCATGCGCGAGCACGCGCTTCCGAGTGAAATGCTCATCAAGATTATCGATGCCTACGCCGACATGCTCGAAGCCGGCACAACTACGACCACAGCCGCAATCGAGGCACATATCGAGGCGACGCAAGGCACCGTGTTCCGCGCCGCCGCGCAAATCTTGGGAAGCACCGGCGCCGCGCCCGTCGCGTCTTTGCTCGCCGCCGCCGCCCAATGCTATGGACGCGCGCAATTGCTGTGCGTGTTGCCGTTGTTGGTGAGCAAGGGGCGCAACCCATTCGGTGACGCAGACATGGCCGCATCCGTGCAGCCGTTGCTGACGCAAGCCAAAGCCGAGCTCGTGAAGGCGCGCCAACTCGCCACAGCCGCGCCGGCAACCATCCTGCCTGCAATCCTCCCGCTCGCCCTTGTTGAGCCCTATTTGGCGGCTTTGGAGGGGGTCGGCTCTCACGTCGCCGACCAACGGGCGGAAATCTCTCCGCTCATGCGCATTTGGCGGCTGTTGAAGGCGAGCGCGCTCGGGCGGGTCTAGTCCCGCGAGATTGGGTGACGAGCGGAGGTTGGCATATGTCGCGAACGGCAGCCCTCCTGATGGCGCTGCTCGTAGTCTCCGCGGCGCTGGGCTCGTCTAGCCTCGCGCAGGTCGCACCGCTGCCCGCGGCGAAGATCACCTGGCGCGTCGACAATTCGTTCCGCTTCTTCAGCGATGCCGCCGACACCGAGGTGCACCGCGCGACATTCGTCGCCCTGCCTCCCGAGGATCAGCTGCAGCATCCTATCCTCGCCGCCGAGCAGGCGCTGAGCGTGCGCCACGAGGACGGCTGGGCGGAGACCATGTTCCGTCACACGTGCTGGGACGCGCGCACCAATCGCTTCGCGTGCAAGGACGGCAGCAACTACATCAATCCTCAGTCGCACCGCGTCGTCCTAAAGATCCACAATGTGGACGAAGCGACCGGCCTCAGCTGCACGTGGCTCACGGCGCCGCACGGCGGTGCGTTGCGCGGCGAGGTCGTGACGCAGCCGTGCAGCGAGGACGCGCGCTTCGACATCCCCTATCCCGCCGGGGCAACCGTGAGCGTCGAGATTGGCGGGCGCGAAGTGGCGACCGAGAAAGTCCTCGTGCGCGATCTTCTCATTGTCGGCATGGGCGACAGCTTCGCGTCTGGGGAAGGCAACCCGGACGTACCGGTGCGCTTCTCGCGCGACCGCTCGGCCGACTACGGCAAGCGCTCCGCCGATGTCGACCTCACCGGCTACCCCGCACGCATCGGTCCGTGGAAGCAGATCGGTGACAAGGCCTTCATCCAAGAGAACGCCCGCTGGACCGATCAGGGCTGCCACCGCTCGCTCTATTCCCACCAGCTGCGCGCGGCGCTGCAACTCGGCCTCGAGGATGACCATCGCGCCGTTACCTATGTCGGCGTCGCCTGCTCGGGATCGGAAGTGACGTTCGGGCTGTTCCTGCAGTACGCCGGCAACGAATGGGTGCCCAACCCCAGCGACATGTCGCAGATCTCCGCCATCGCATCGGCGCAGTGCGACGATCACGAGGCGCCGTTCCAGGACCTGCCCGAGGCCTATCACATGGACGGCACCATCCCGGAGCTGAAGGGCGGTCTCGTATTGCGCAAGTGCGACCCGATCAACGCGCGCAAGATCGACCTAATGCTCGTCTCCGTCGGCGGCAACGACGTGGGCTTCTCGCGTCTGTTGGCAAACTCGGTGCTCTCCGACGCATCGACGCTGCGCAAGCTCGGTGGCTGGTTCGGCCAAGTGCACGATCTCGACGACGCCAGCATCGGGCTCGAAGCCCTGATCCTGCGCTACAAGTCGCTCAATCGTGCCATCCATTATCTGCTGCACATCCCCTGGGAGCAGTCCGACCGTGTCCTACTCACGGCGTACCCCGGACTGGCCCTGCAGGGCGACGGTATCAGCACCTGCCCTGACGGGAGTGCCGGCATGGACGTGCTCCCCGACTTCGCACTGAGTCAGCAGAAGGCGCGTGTCGGCACGTGGATCGCCGACGAGCTGAACACGTCCATGGGCGAAGCGGCCGCGCACTACCAATGGACGTTCGTCGATTCACACCGGCGCGACTTCTTGGGTCGCGGCCTATGCGCGGGGACGGAATACGACGGAGCCAATATCGCCGACGAGCTGCGTCTGCCGCGTAAAACCGCGGAAGGCTGGCGCCCCTACAATCCGGCCGACTTCAAGGCCTACGCCTCGCGCCAGCGCTGGTTCCGCACGCCCAACGATGCCTTCATGACCGGCAACTTTCACGTTGCCACATCGCTGCTGCAGAAGGTTTTGAAGCTCGACGCCCTCGCGTGGTTCCAGCTCGTTCTGGCAGCCACGTACTCCGGCGCCTTCCATCCCACTGCTGAAGGTCAGGCGGCGATCGCGGACGCGGTCGTGCACAAAGCGCGTGGCGTGCTGGCAAAGTACGGGCAGGGGCCGGAGCAGGCACAGCCGGCCGCCGGCATCGCGGCGCCGTCGACTTCCGTCGGATTGCAGTAGGCGCTTGCCTATTCCGCCGCTGCCTGTGTGGCCCCCGCGGCGAGCCAGCGATCGATGTCGGCGAGCGCGCGCACGGACATCACCCGCTTTTTTGCCCGGCCCCGGTCCTTGCCCTTGAGACGCCGCCCCTCGGCTTCCTGCGCGGGCGTCTCGATCTCCGGCAGCAGCCCATAGTTGATGTTCATCGGCTGGAACGAGGGCGCGCGCGCTGCGCTGCTTGCCTCGTCGTCGGCAGAAAGATGTCCGCCCGTGATGTGCCCGATGAGTGCCCCGAGTGCCGTCGTCGCCGGCGGCGCGGTGAGGCAGCGTGCCAGCCGCTCAGCGGCCGCGAAGCGCCCCGCCAGCAAGCCAATGGCGGCGCTCTCGACGTAGCCTTCGACGCCGGTTATCTGCCCCGCAAAGCGCAGGCGCGGCATCGCCTTCAGGCGCAGCGATCGATCGAGCAGCTTCGGACTGTTGAGGAACGTGTTGCGGTGTAGACCGCCGAGCCGCGCGAAGTCCGCTTCGCCGAGCCCGGGGATCATGCGGAAGATGCGCACTTGCTCGGCATGCTTCAGCTTGGTTTGGAAGCCCACCATGTTCCACAATGAGCCGAGGGCATTGTCCTGGCGCAGCTGCACCACCGCATAGGGGCGCGCGCCGCCCCGGTGGGGGTCGGCGAGGCCGACCGGTTTCATCGGGCCGAAGCGCAGCGTGTCGCGGCCGCGCTCGGCCATCACCTCGATGGGCAGGCAGCCGTCGAAGTAGGGCGTCGAGGCTTCCCATTCCTTGAACGTCGTCTTGTCGCCGGCAAGCAGCGCATCGACGAAGGCGTCGTACTTCTCGCGCGTCATCGGGCAGTTGAGATAGTCGGCACCGGTGCCGGCCGGCCCCGCCTTGTTGTAGCGCGACTGGAACCAGGCGACGGACGTGTCGATCGACTCGCGATGGATGACCGGCGCGATGGCATCGAAGAAGGCGAGGTCGCCTTCTCCGGTGACGGCGCGTACCGCCTCGCTCAAGGCCGGCGAGGTGAGGGGGCCAGTGGCGATGACGACGCTGTCCCACTCGGCTGGCGGCAGGCCGGCAATCTCGTCGCGCTCGATGCTGACGAGCGGATGCGCTTGCAGGCGCTGGGTTACCTCGGCGGAGAAGTTGTCGCGATCGACCGCGAGGGCACCGCCGGC